>JBJEZE010000115.1:0-1569 GCA_051887235.1 Butyricicoccus sp. | reverse complement strand
CCCGGAGTCTTGGTGCGGTCGGTATGGGACGGGAAATTCGTGTTCGGCTTGTTCAGCGTGCGGGTCAGCTCCAGATCATAGAAGCCCTTCAGAGCCAGAGTTGCGTATGCGCACGGACCAGCGTGGCCCTTGGACAGGACGCACCAGTCACGGTCTTCCCAACGCGGATTCTTCGGATCAACCTTCATGATCTCGCCGTACAGGACTGCCATAGCGTCCGCGATCGACATCGAGCCGCCAACATGTCCAAAGCCAAGCGAACCGATGGTCTTCAGCGTCTCTACACGGATTTCTGCTGCGAATTCACGGAGAGCCTGCATCTTTTCTGCTTTCTGCATTGAATACACCTACCTATTCCTATTTCGTATTGCTTGTTGCAATTCTTCAGCAGGGGCAGACCTGTCCCCACTGTCGTTTATTAAATTTTACCATCATCCCCCGCAGATTTCAATGC
Source organism: Butyricicoccus sp. (assembly GCA_051887235.1). Taxonomy (GTDB): domain Bacteria; phylum Bacillota; class Clostridia; order Oscillospirales; family Butyricicoccaceae; genus Butyricicoccus_A. The sequence goes on along the minus strand of JBJEZE010000115.1, from coordinate 1,115 downwards.
CACCACATATATTTTTCACGAAAATTTCTGATTTTCATGGAATCCACCACGAACTGCCCAAATTTTTCGTTCCTTTTTGGAAATTTGCCTGTAAATTTGGCAGTATCCCGTTTCCTTTTTTCTGATTTTCTGGTAAACTGTCACTTGTAATCAGATATTTTCTACAATATCACCAAGATTTGACCACAGCAGCTACACTCACCCACCTACTACTTTCACACATTCCCATTTTTACCAGCACATTGCACGTGGAAAGGATGCAGACAGATATGAAGATTAGCCGGCTCAACGCGATTGAGGAATACGTTCTCGCCAACAAAACAGTGGGCATCGACGAGTTATGCGATGTCTTTCAGGTTTCCAAAAACACGATACGCCGGGATCTGGGAGAGCTGGAGAGCCGCGGCCGCATCGCCAAGGTGTACGGCGGCGTCACTGCGGTCGCACCCGAGGAGGTCACCCCCCTTCCTGTCCGCTCCGGCATCAACGCGGACGGCAAGGAGCGCATCGGCGCACTGGCCTCCCAGCTGGTGGAAGATGGTGACACGATCTTCATCGACTCCGGCTCCACCGCGGTATGTATCCTGCGCCACCTGGCGGAACGGCACGACGTCACGGTCATCACCCATTCCCTGACCGCGATGATCGAGGCGGCGAAGTACGACAACCTCCACCTGCTGTCGCTCGGCGGGCAGTACAACGCGGCTACCAGCTCGTTTGTCGGCATCTCCTCGCTGAGCGCGCTGTCCGATCTGCGGATCAACAAGGCGTTCATGGGCGCCACCGGCGTCACGGTGGAATCCGGCATGACCAACACCACCTTTCTGGAGGCGGAGATCAAGCGCAGCGTCGTGTCCCACTCCAGCTGCATCATCCTGATGGCGGACAGCTCCAAGCTCGGCCACGAGGCGACCATCTCCTTCTGCCGTCTGCAGAACCTGTCCGCGCTGGTGTCCGACCACCCGCTGCCGGAGAAGTTTGCGGACTTCTGCCGCGCGCACGGGATCCGCGTGCTGTGTCAGGAGTAACACACGTCCGTTTGTCTGCGATGGATTGATCTCTACATTATTACAAAAAGGCTTCTTACCATTTGTTGGGAGAAGCTTTTTTATTTT
>JBJEZE010000114.1:25159-27110 GCA_051887235.1 Butyricicoccus sp. | reverse complement strand
GCTCAAAGAACAAGTCGTTGATTTTGATCCGCAGCCGGTGATTACCAAGGATAACGTCACCATTCAGATTGATACAGTTGTGTACTTCCAGATCACAGATCCAAAACTGTTTACCTACGGCGTAGAAAGCCCGATGGCGGCGATTGAAAATCTGACAGCGACGACTCTGCGAAACATCATTGGTGATTTGGAACTGGATCAGACTCTGACCTCGCGCGATGTGATCAACAGCAAAATGCGTTCTATTCTGGACGAGGCTACAGATGCTTGGGGCATTAAAGTCAATCGCGTCGAACTGAAAAATATTATTCCACCGCAGGCCATTCAGGAGGCGATGGAGAAGCAGATGAAGGCGGAACGTGAGCGCCGCGAAGCAATTCTGGTTGCCGAAGGAAAGAAGCAGTCGGCTATTTTGGTGGCGGAAGGCGAGAAGGAAGCGATGGTGCTGCGTGCAGACGCGGTAAAGGAATCCAAGATACGCGAAGCTGCCGGTGAGGCAGAAGCTTTGATGACGGTTCAGAAAGCTCTGGCAGATTCCATTCAATATTTGAATGAAGCGGCGCCGTCCGATCCGGTGATCCGGCTCAAGGCACTGGAGGCCTTTGGAAAGGCCGCAGACGGTAAGGCAACAAAGATTATTATTCCGTCAGAAATTCAGGGTTTGGCCGGTCTTGCAACCTCGATCAAGGATATTATGGTTACCGATACACCGGATGAAGCAAAATAACATCATAAAATGGCAGAAAAGAGAGAGCATTTGACTCTCTCTTTTCCGTGTATAGTTTGTTTGATACTATCATATAGTACAATAAGTGGTAGTGAGGAGTGAAAACAGTATGAAGAAACCAACAGGCAAGGGGAAATGGATTGCACTGGTTGTAATAGTGGTTATTGTGCTCGCGCTTGCTGTTCGATGGATGGGCAGAGAACAGCCGACCCAAGAACATCAGCCGGGAAGTATCAGTACAGAGGAGCACAGCTCGCAGGAGCAGGAAACAACCGAAGACGAAGTTTCCATGGTTGAACTGACAGTGGACGAATGGAAGGATATTCTGCTTCAAGCGCTGGACTGTGAAGGGGCGGAAGCGGACTTGACGGTATCGTCCGACGGAGTAATGACGCTGAGCGGAGATCTGCCCAAGAGCACGATCAGCAACTGGCTGGAGAGCGGAAATGTGGAACTGTCCAGCATGTATCAAACAATCTTTGATATGCTGCCGGATACTGTGCCGATGACATTGAAAGGAACAATTGTCTGCGAGGATGGCAATCTGAAACTGTCCGGAAACGAGCTGTACGTGTCTAAGATTGAACTGTCGAAGGATATGCTGTCGGATAATGTGTGGGAACAGATCAATACGAATCTGAACAATGAGGTGCACACCCGCATCCCGCAGGTCAACACAATCCGATTTGAAGAGGAAACGGTTGTACTGGAGAAGTAATTTGCAGACATGAAAAAAGGCCGGCAGAAGCCGGTCTTTTGTATGTATTCTCAAGTATAGCGTCCGCCGCTGATAAAGTGCTTTTTGTAATAACTGCTGTTTAACGAATCCGTGCACACATCGCGTTTGGAGTTGGCGGCATGAATAAATTGATTGTTGCCCATATAAATGCCGACATGGCATACCGAACTGGTGTCTTCACTATTGAAAAATACCAGGTCGCCGGCACGGAGATTGGATTTGCTCACCCGTGTACACTGCGAATACTGACTGATGGAAGTACGCGGGATTGTGATGCCGCAGTCGCGGTAAGCCTTTTGAGTAAAGCTGGAGCAATCGTATTGCTTTGGGCCTTCTGCTCCGTACTTGTACGTGCAGTTGGACATGCGCTTTGCTGCGGCCACAATGCTGCTGCCGGACACGGAACTGCCAGAAGGCTTGCTGCTGGACAGATATTCCGATGCTACATATCCATAGCCGCTGCCATACTTAATCCGACTCCAATC
>JBJEZE010000114.1:10023-25059 GCA_051887235.1 Butyricicoccus sp. | reverse complement strand
GGGACAGGGAACCGATTACGCTGGCAGAGGTACTGGCTTTACTGCGAACATTCAAACTGCTGGCTGTGCAGTAGCGCGTCTTAGTTGACGAACTGGACGAGCTGGTTTTCGAGGTGACAAAGTCGGCAGAGACATAACCGGTCTTGGAGCCGACTTTCACTTTTACCCAGCCGCCGGAAGAAGACAGTTTGGTGGCGCTGTCGCCCTTATACAACATGGAAATGACGGAATAGGACGTGCCAGCGCCGGAACGGACACGGACATTCTCTGTTGCTGTGACGGAAGCGGCCATTGCCGGCGTAGTACACAGCACAGCGGTCAGCACAGAAGCAGAAAGCAACTGGGCGATTTTGTTTGATGTCATGTGAAAACTGCCTCCCAACGAATATAAAAAATTATTTCGCAGAAAGCGCACGGTTCAGCCAGACAACTGCGATGTCAAGTGCATCATACAGGCCCTTCTTTTCCGCCTTCTTAACAATGCGATCCTTTGGGCGGACGCTTGGCGAGGTCTGCTGAAGCTGAACGGAGACGCGGGTAGCGACCTCCAAATCCTTGATTGTCTGGGTTTCCAGAATCTGAAGCATGATAATATATCGATCACTCATGCTGCCGTAATACAGGATACTATCGTGACGCATTAGCGGATGACCCTTGTATTCCAGAATGCCATCGGTATCTTTTTTCTTGGAAGATGCTGTTGCCATAAGAAAACTCCTTTCTAAAATGCAATATAACTATATAAGTATAGCATAGAAGAATGGTAGTGTCAACATAACAAAAGCGTTACAAGGGTTACATATTGGTTACAAATAGTATAACACATCCCGTCTGAACTGTCAACAGCCGTGCATATTTTCAGGGAGCCGCGGGATAGAAAAGAGAAAAGAGGGTTGCGGCAATCGCCACAACCCTCTTGGTTGTACTATTCAGAGATTACAGGTCGAGATACTTGGTAATTAACTCCTGCATCAACTCATCGCGGTCAATCTTTCGGATCAAACTACGTGCATTATTGTAATTGGTAATGTAAGTAGGATCCTCCGACAGCAGATAACCAACGATCTGATTGATCGGATTGTAACCCTTTTCCTTGAGGGCGTCAAAGACCGTCTGAAGGACAACCTTCATCTCCTGATTGCTTTCTTCTTTTAAAGAAAATTTTCTGGTTCCGTCAAGCATTGGGGTGCCTCCTTTCAATACATCTCCATGATAATACAAAATTTCGGATTTGTAAAGTTATTTCCGGAGTTTTGCTGCAAATTTCTCTTCCAAAGTCTGGATTGCCTTCTGCATTGCGTCATCGCATTCCGCATCGGTCAACGTACGGTCGCTGCGGCGCAGCTTGAGCGAATAGGCCACGCTCTTCTTGCCTTCCGGAATATTCTTGCCCTTGTAGACATCGAAGAGGGAAACCGATTCCAGAATGGAGCCGACGGCCTTGGAGATCGCCTTTTCCATTTTCGCGACCGGAATATCGTCATCACACAGAACCGCGATGTCGCGGGTAGATGCCGGATACTTCGGCAGAGGATGATATACATTCTCCGGCGCAATATTGGCAAACATCAGGTCGATATTCAGTTCTGCAGCCAGAATCTCTGCGTCGGTGCCATATTTCTTGGCAACAAGCGGATGAATGGTACCAAATACGCCGATTTCTGTCTCGCCGGACAGAATGCGCGCGCAGCGGCCCGGATGATAGGACGGATTATCCTTTACCGGCTCAAACGAGATATCTGCCGTGCGGCAAATCTTGAGGATCTGCTCGATAACACCCTTGAACTGGAAGAAGTTCAGGCGGCCATACGTGCCCAACGTCAACATATGCGGCTCGTCCGGCAGCTTCTCTGCGTTCACCGTACCGTCCTCATTCAGCTTGGGCAGATAAACCTTGTACACTTCATACAAGCTTGCGGTTTCATTGCGGTGATTGAGATTGTGCATCAGGGATTCCAGCATAGACGGCAGGGTAGTAGTACGCATCACGCTGAATTCTGCGCCCAACGGATTCAGAATGGTAACCGACTTGCGCTTAATGCTGTCTTCCGGCAGATTGATGTCATCGTACATCTTTGGGTTGCCAAACGAGAAGTTGAACGCCTCGTCAAACCCGCAGGTACGGGCAATCTCTCCGATTTTCTTTTCAAAGCTCTGCTCCGGAGTCAGTGCACCCAGAACCGCTTCGCCGCCGAACAGGGTCGTCGGGATATTGTCGTAACCATACAGGCGTGCGATTTCTTCCGCAACGTCACACATGCGTGCGATGTCCGTACGGAAATACGGTACAATTACCTCACCGTTTTCTACCTTGAAGCCCAGTTTGTTCAGATAAGCAATCTGCTCATCACTGCTCAGTTCCAGACCCAGGAGATGATTCATTTTGTCCGGCTCAAACGGAAGACGCTTGTGCTCCGCGCTGGTGAAGTCCACATCAATGATGCCGTCCACAACCTCGCCGGCTCCCAGCAATTCGACCAGCTCACAGGCGCGATTGACCGCGTCCATTGTCATGCGCGGATCCAGTCCCTTCTCAAAGCGGCCGGATGCTTCGGTTCTCATTCCCAGCTTCTTTGCTGTGATACGGACGGTCGCACCGTGGAAGTTAGCGGACTCGAAGACAACCATATTGGTCTTATCCGTAATCTCGGAATCATATCCGCCCATAATGCCGGCTACTGCGGTTGGACGGGTGCCGTCTGCGATACAAACCATATCTTCATCCAGCTCATGCATCTGGCCATCCAGCGTTTCGATGGATTCGCCGGCGACCGGACGACGGATGATGATCTTGTTGTCCTTCAAGCAGGCATAGTCAAATGCATGCATCGGCTGGCCATATTCCAGCATGACGTAATTGGTAATATCAACGATATTATTGATCGGACGCACACCGGCGGCATGCAGGCGCTCACGGATCCAGGCAGGGGAGGGCTCAATCTTGATATTCTTGACCAGACGAGCCGTATAACGCGGACACAGATCCGGAGCCTCATTCGTGATGGAAATATGCTCGTGGATGTCTCCGCCGCAGCCCTTGACAACCGGCGTGTGCAGCTTGAGCGGGCGGTCAAATGTTGCCGCAGTCTCGCGTGCCAAACCGATCACACTCAGACAATCCGGACGATTTGAGGTAATTTCAAACTCGGCAACATTTTCATCCAGGCCGACTACCTTGCGGATGTCCTCGCCGACAGGCGTTCCTTCCGGAAGCAACAGCAGGCCATTCGGATCACCGTACGGAAGATCGTTCTGGGTCAGGCCCAGTTCCTCAAACGAGCACATCATGCCGTTGGATGCAACACCGCGCAGCTTACCCTTGGTAATCTTGATGCCGCCCGGCAGGGTGGATTTGTGCAGAGCAACCGGCACCACGCTTCCTACGATAGCGTTAGGAGCACCGGTCACGATCTGAATCGGCTCCTCCTTACCAACATCCACCTGGCAAATGACCAAATGATCCGAATCGGGATGCGGATCATTGGACAGTATTTTACCGGTTACAACATTTTTAAAATCACGGCCCAGATAGACAACCTCTTCTACCTTGGAACCAGACATCGTCATTTTGGCATCATAGTCCTTCATTGTGATGCCGTCTATATCAACAAAATCAGCAAGCCAGCTCATGGGCAGCTTCATAGTTCATTCCTCCTTGGAGTGGTGTATAGTAAAAACAGAGCGGTCTGTATACCGCCGCAGCATCAGCCGAACTGATGCAGGAACCGTACGTCATTTTCGTAGAAATTGCGAATATCCGTAATCTTAAAGCGGCCCATAACCAAGCGTTCCAAGCCGATGCCGAATGCATAGCCGGAGTAGACGTTCGGATCAATGTTGCCAGCTTCCAGAACGGTGGGATGAACCATGCCGCAGCCCAGAATTTCAATCCATCCTTCGCCATGGCAGACCGGGCAATACGGATCATTTCCGTGGCACTGGAAGCACTGATAGTCCATCTCGGCAGACGGCTCGGTAAACGGGAAGTGATGCGGACGGAAGCGAACGATGGTATCTTCGCCGTACAGCTTTTTGGCGAACATCTCCAGAATGCCCTTCAGGTCGGACATGCGGATGTCCTTGTCAACAACCAAGCCCTCAATCTGATGGAACAACGGGGAGTGGGTGGCATCCACGTCGTCACTGCGGAATACGCGGCCCGGCGCAATGATGCGAATCGGCGGCTTTTTGTTTTCCATCGTACGGATCTGAATCGGGGAGGTCTGCGTGCGCAAAACGACGTTGTCCGATACGTAGAACGTGTCCTGCGTGTCGCGGGCCGGATGATCCTTCGGGATGTTCAGAGCCTCAAAGTTGTAGTAGTCCGATTCAACGTCAGGGCCTTCGCCGATCGAGAAGCCCATACCGATAAAGATATCTTTGACTTCGTCCAGAACCAAATTAATCGGATGCTTTTTGCCGACCGGAATCGCTTCGCCAGGCATCGTAACATCCAAAGCCTCGCTTTTGAGTTTCCGTTCCAACGCAGCCGCTTCCAGACGCTCCTTGTTTTCTGCCAGACCGCTTTCAATAGCAGCACGCAGATCATTGACCATCTGACCGAATGCCGGACGTTCCTCCGGAGCGAGATTGCGCATATTCTTCATCAGCGCGGTAACTTCACCTTTTTTACCAAGGTATTTGACGCGGATCGCGTCCAATTCACGGGAATCTACACAGGAAGACATTGCCTGTGTCGCCATTTCCCGAATTGCCTGTAACTTTTCCTTCATGTAAGAACAACTCCTTGCCGTGATTGAAATTCGAACAAAAAAGAACCTCCCATCCCCGATAACAGAGGGACGAAAGGTCACAACAAACTTCCGCGGTACCACCCGGATTCCCAACAGCGCAGATGCACTGGGGCACTTGAATGCCGTAACGGGGCAAACCGCTGACGCTTTTGGTCGCCAGAGCTCCCGGGCGAACTTCTCCGAGCCATACGGCGGACAGCTTTCAGCCGGTGGCCGTCCTTCTCTGGTGCCGCAGGGGGCAGGGATACTTTTCCCGCTCATTGCCTGTTTGATGTTTGATTCTAGCCATTGCAGATGCAATACATATTATTTATATCATATTTCTCAATAGAACGCAAGATATTTTTATTTTCCGTATCGCTGCCTGCTTGGAGAGCTTTTTAAAATCATTTTAAATTTTTTGCAAATACCTCTATTTATTTTTGACAAAGTGTGATATACTTATCTCAGTAATTTCAAGCATAACTACCAACTGTCTATGGTTTATCATACAGCTGGCTGCCTAAATTTTTTTGTCAGGAGGGTAAATCCATGATTGATCGCAAAGCATATGACAGCATTTCGTATTCCATCGCTATTGTTGGAAGCTGCAAGGACGGAAAATTTTCCGGCTGCGCCGTCAACTCATTGCAGCAGCTTACGTCATCCCGTCCGGCCAAATTCGCTGTGACACTGAACAAATATAATATTACCGCGGGCGCGGTGGAGCAAACGGGTGCGTTCAGTGCAACAGTAGCTGCGGCAGACTGCCCAACTGATATTATTAACCTGTTTGGATATAAATCCGGCCGTGTTGTGGACAAGTTCTCCAATTACGATACGAAGACGGATGCGGCTGGCTGCCCGTATATCACGGAAGGCATGGCTGTGCGTATGGGCTTCCGCGTCCTCCAGCAGGTTGACCTCGGCTCGCACATCATGTTTATCGCTCAAGTAACAGAAGCGGAAGTTCTCCAGCCCGGCAGTGTACTGACCGTGGAAGCATTCCGCAATGCCGGTAAGGACGTTGCGCCGAATGCACCTATTTACCGGACGCTGGATGAGAACTACGGCTATCGCTGTACGGTCTGTGGCTATGTCCATAAATCGGAGGAGCTGCGGGACGATTTCAAGTGCCCGGTTTGCAAGGCACCGGCCAGCAAATTTGAAAAGATGTAAGCAGCATTGATTTGAGATTTATATTTTGAATTGTTTAGCATGGCAGGCGTGTGAATTCCCGTTCAGGTTTCACATGCCTGTCTTTTCTTTTGCACCAAAAAGCAAAAGAATGTAGAATAGCATAGTTTTATATGTTTTGCTGAAATTATCATAAAAATCAAAAACTTTTCTTGACATTATAAACAAAAAGAGATACAATGAAGACAATAAATATAGAAGGAGTGTTGTTGAATAGGGCCGCTTTTAGCGGCAGGCTTTGGAAAGGAGCTCTGAGGCATATGGAAAACATTTCGGAAAGCAGACAGAGAAAAATTAAGGAACTGGCAGACGCCGGGATTCTGAAAGAACTGCTTGACGCTGGAATCATTGTCTCTTCAGATTATGAACGGTTTTGCCAGATGGCATTGGAGAGTTCTTAAAAAAACACGATATACTATTTATTGTCCTTCAAAAAACTTGACTTTTGGCTCGCTCTGTCGTATACTATATAAGATTTTATAGTAGACGCAGAGGAAGAGGAGTACGAAGGTGCTTTCGTTACAGAGACAAGGCGGTTGGTGCAAGCCTTGATGAAGGTCTTCGGAAGGTCGCTTCGGAGTCGGCGGACAGAACGTGTACAATGTACATTCAGTAGGCCCGCCCGGCAGCATCCCGTTACCGATGCATGAGTGCACGCGAGTCTCGCGTGAAGTTAGGTGGTACCACGGAGCATTACGCCTTCGCCCTAGTTCGGGCGAAGGCGTTTTTTTGTACGACCGTGTGCGGCCTGTCTTTTCCGGGATTCCCAAACAACACATTGTTTACTATTTTATTTACCGAATAAGAAGGGAGACTGTTCGCTGTGACAAACGAACTGCCAAAGACGTACGATCCCAGTTCAACAGAGGAAGCTCTGTATCAGAAGTGGGAAAAGAACGGCTATTTCAATGCCGAAGTAGATGAAAACAAAAAGCCGTTTACCATTGTCATTCCGCCCCCGAATGTAACGGGCCAGCTGCATATGGGACATGCTTTTGATGAAACCTTACAGGATATTCTGATCCGCACCAAGCGTATGCAGGGCTACTCTGCTCTTTGGATGCCGGGTACAGACCATGCCGGTATTGCAACGCAGATCAAGGTTGAGGAGAATCTCCGCAACGAAGAGGGACTGACCCGCTATGATCTTGGCCGTGAAAAGTTCCTGGAGCGCGTTTGGGAGTGGAAAAATCAGTACGGAAACCGCATCATTCAGCAGTTGAAGAAGCTGGGATCTTCCTGCGATTGGCGCAGAGAGCGCTTCACGATGGATGAGGGCTGTTCCAAGGCTGTCAAGGAAGTATTTGTCAACCTGTATAATAAGGGTCTGATCTATAAGGGCTCCCGTATTATCAACTGGTGCCCGCATTGTGCGACTGCACTGTCGGATGCAGAAGTCGAGTACGAAACCCAGCCGGGCAAGCTGTGGTATATCCGTTATGACATCAAAGATTCGGATGAATCCGTCATCGTCGCGACTACCCGTCCGGAGACCTTTATGGGCGATACCGGCGTAGCAGTCAATCCGGAAGACGAGCGGTACAAGCATCTGGTTGGCAAGAAAGCCATTCTGCCGATTATTGGTCGTGAAATTCCGATCTTTGCGGACGATTACGTCGATAAGGAATTCGGTACCGGCTGTGTTAAGACCACACCGTGCCATGACCCGAACGACTTTGAAATGGGTCTGCGTCACAATCTGGAGCAGATTCTGGTATTCAACGACGACGCGACGGTCAACGCAAATGGCGGCAAATACGAGGGCATGGATCGCTACGAGTGCCGGAAAGCAGTTCTGGCTGATCTGGAGGCCGAGGGCCGTCTGGTCAAAATTGAGGATCACACGCATAACGTTGGTACTTGCTATCGCTGCGGTACGACGGTCGAGCCGATTACCTCCGCACAGTGGTTTGTCAAGATGAAGCCGCTGGCTAAGGAAGCGATCCGCGTTGTCGAAGAAGGCGAAATCAAGTTCGTTCCGGACCGTTTCAGCAAGACCTATATGCGCTGGATGGAAAATGTCCATGACTGGTGTATTTCCCGTCAGCTGTGGTGGGGTCATCAGATCCCGGCGTACTACTGCGACGAGTGCGGACACATGGAGGTGTCCAAGCAGGATGTCACTGTCTGTCCGAAGTGCGGCAGCACCAAGATGCATCAGGAAGAAGACGTACTGGATACCTGGTTCTCGTCGGCATTGTGGCCGTTCTCTACGCTGGGCTGGCCGGACAAGACCAAGGAATTGGAGTATTTCTATCCGACCGATACCCTTGTTACCGGCTATGATATTATTTTCTTCTGGGTTGCCCGCATGATTTTCTCCGGCATGGAACACATGAAGGAAGTTCCGTTCAAGACGGTTTATATTCACGGTCTGGTGCGCGACGCGCAGGGCCGCAAAATGTCCAAGTCTCTGGGCAACGGTATCGACCCGCTGAAGGTTATCGAAGAATACGGTGCTGATGCTCTCCGCTTTACGCTCGCAACCGGCAACTCGCCCGGAAACGATATGCGTTACTCCAAGGAGCGCGTCGAGGCAAGCCGTAATTTCTGCAACAAGATCTGGAACGCCTCTCGCTTTATTCAGATGAATCTGACGATTGATAAAGTCGAACTGCCAGAGACACTGACCATGGAGGACAAGTGGATCCTGTCTAAGTACAACACGTTGGTACAGGATGTCACTACGAATATCGACAAGTACGAGCTGGGTATCGCCGCACAGAAGCTGTATGACTTTATCTGGGATGTCTTCTGTGACTGGTATATCGAGATCGCAAAGACCCGCCTGCAGAACAAGGACGATGTCACAACCTGCGAGAACGTCCAGAAGGTTCTGTGCTATGTTCTGTCCGGCTGCATGCAGCTGCTGCACCCGTTCATGCCGTTCATCACAGAAACGATCTGGCTGGCATTGCCGCATGAGGGTGAAACCGTCATGCTGTCCAAGTGGCCGAGCTATCAGGAGAGCATGAATTTTGCTGCAGAAGAGCAGCAGATGGAACTGCTGATGGAGAGCATCCGTGCGATCCGTGTTCGCCGCAACGAAATGAATGTTCCGCCGTCCCGCAAAGCACAGGTATTCGCAGTCAGCGCTGACGAGTCCATCCGTGGCGTATTTGCTGCCGGTGAAGCATGCTTCCTCAAGCTGGCGTATGCAAGCCAGTTGACCGTGCAGGCTGAGGCTCCGGCGGACGCTTCCAAGATGGTATCGATCGTTACCGGTGATGTACAGATGTTCCTGCCGATGAACGAGCTGATTGACTTTGATAAGGAACGCGCTCGTCTCAACAAGGAGAAGAAAAAAGCGGTCAAGGATCTGGAATTCATTGAGAAAAAGCTGAGCAATCCTGGCTTCTTGAGCAAGGCACCGGAAAAGGTTGTCGAAGGTGAGAAGCTCAAGGCGGACAAACTCCGTGAGCAGATTGCAAAGCTGGACGAGAGCCTGGCCTCTCTGGGCGAATAAGTATGAAGCAATATGAACAGAGTTTGGCAGACATCCATTCCCATGGGCGGTTCAGCGGAACCGCAGGTCTGCACCGCATCACGGCATTAATGGCCGCGCTGGGCGATCCGCACAAGCGACTGAAATTCGTTCATATTGCCGGCACAAACGGAAAGGGCAGCACGGCCGCATTGACTGCGGCTGCATTGGAACAGGCCGGTTACAAAACCGGCCTGTTCACATCTCCGTATGTGTTGGATTTCTGTGAGCGCATTCAAATCAATCGAACCTGGGTCTCGCAGGAAACACTGTGTGAGCTTTGCGAGAGAGTGATGACTGCGGAAAAAACGCTTGTTCTCCCGGAGGGGGAGCATATTGGCGAGTTTGAGTTCACCACAGCAATGGCGATGGTGTATTTTGCGGAACAGAATTGCGACATTGTGGTGTTGGAAGTAGGGTTGGGCGGACGGTATGACGCAACCAATGTCATTGACGCGCCGGAAGTTGCCGTGATGACCCATGTGGCGCTGGATCATATGGCTGTGCTCGGGAATACGCCCAAAGAGATTGCTGCAGACAAGTCGTACATCGTCAAGCCGGGAAGCGTGCTGGTAAGCGCTCCAGCCCAAACAGAGGATGTTCTGACCGTTCTTCGTCAACGGTGTGAGCAAGTTGGTGCACAATTTGTAAAAACAGAGGATCCAATCGTGATTTCCTCGACATTACGAGGCGGAAAGTGCAGATATAAAGGCATAGAACTTTACACCAAAATGGTGGGAACGCATCAGCTGGATAACCTGTGTACAGCATGTGAAGTCATATCTCAACTGAACAAACGCGGATGGAATATTCCCGATTCCGCGCGCGATGCTGGATTTTCACAGGCTTCTATGCCGGCCCGACAGGAGGTTGTTTCAGAGGAACCACTGATTCTAATCGACGGTGCGCATAATCCGGATGGAATTCATGCACTGTGCGCAACACTGGATGAGTTGCTGCCGCCGGGAGGTATTTCCTTTCTCTTTGGAATGGTGGATGATAAGCAGTATCAGCAGTGCGTGCAAATGCTGGCCCGCCGTGCAGACAACGTTTATACCATAACTCCGGACACGCCGCGGGCGATCCCGAGTTCTGTCCTTGCGAGCTGTATTCGTGAGTTCTCGCCGTACACCAATGCGTTTGATTGCGGTGATCTGCGTTCCGCTTTGCGCCGTGCGCGCGCGTCTGCCGGCGAGGATGATGTCATCGTCATATGCGGTTCGCTATATGTAGCCGCTGAGGCGGAAAAACTTCTGCGTGGTGACAAAAACCGTCTGTAATTTCGATATTTATTGCGTATAATAGAGCTGTTCTTCGGAACGGCTCTATTTTTTTGTCATTCATCATATTATCGAGTATTCATACCAAGGAGATCTTTCATGAAAGTATCACACAACCGAATACCGCAAGGAATTTTAATTCGATTCAGCGGGGAACTGGATCACCACGAAGCCGGCCGCTGTATAGAATATTTGGAGAAGATTATGACGCTTTACTCCACTGACCGCATTTTTTTGGATTTTTCTACGCTGACCTTTATGGACAGTTCCGGTATCGCTGTTGTACTCAACGCACAGCGAAACAGTTTGGGGGCTGGGCAAAATGTTTGTGTTGTCGGCGCACCCGCATTTGCCATGCGGATTTTCCGTGCCGCCGGATTGCTGTCCCGTATACGATTTGAACCGGATTTGCCGGACGTTTTGCCGGAGGAGGAATACGCACATGGCACGAAGTGAACTCAATCATATGAGCATTAAATTTGACAGCCGCTCTAACAACGAAGCATTTGCGCGACAGGTGATTGCTGCGTTTGCCGCGCAGTTGGATCCCAACATGGAGGAGTTGAATGACATTAAAACTGCCGTGAGCGAGGCGGTGACCAACTGTATTATCCATGCCTACCGCATGGGGCCGGGCTACATAACGATGACGGCAGATTTGTTTGACAATGGGGAAATCCGCATCCGGGTTAAGGACAAAGGCTGTGGGATTGCGGATGTCCAAAAGGCGCGTGAACCCATGTTTACTACCGGCGATGCAGAACGCTCCGGTATGGGGTTTACCATTATGGAAAGCTTTATGGATCGCGTGCGTGTTCATTCTCGTGAAGGAATCGGCACACAGGTAACGTTGACCAAGCAGATCCGATCTCGGAGCGCAAAGGACGGCGCGAATGGATGAGCGCTTTCAGCTGATTGAACGCGCGCAGCATGGGAACGAACAAGCCTTGCAAACGCTTGTGCAGGAAAATACTCCACTGGTATGGAGTGTTGTCAGCCGATATACCGGACGGGGTGTAGAGGCGGAAGATCTGTTTCAGTTGGGCAGTATCGGCCTGATCAAAGCCATTCGCGGATTTGATATTCACTATGGAACACAGTTTTCCACTTACGCGGTTCCCAAAATCAGCGGTGAGCTGAGACGCTTTCTGCGGGATGATGGGTTAATAAAGGTAAGCCGAACAACCAAGAGTCTGGCTTACCGCATCGCTCAGATGCGAGAAGAAATGGTACAGGCTACCGGACGGGAGCCTACCGTGCAGGAGTTGGCGGAGCGTCTGGATCTTCCGCCGGAGGAAATTGCCGCCAGCGAAAACGCGATGCTTCCGACGGATTATTTGCAGCGTCCGTTGGGAGAGGATGGAAGCACGCTGGAGCAAATGCTGCCGGATTCCAACTCAGAAGAAACGTTTTTCGACCGTTTAGCGCTGCGCGAGGCAATGGAAAAGCTGGAGCCGCGCGAAAAAAAGCTTCTTTTGCTGCGCTACTATCGCGGTTATACGCAGCAGCAATGTGCGTCCGCGCTGGGAGTGTCTCAGGTACAGATTTCCCGTCTGGAGCGCCGCATACTCAGCAAGCTGCGCAGCTGGATGGATGATTCTGAAAAATAATTTCGATTCTTTGTTCTTATCTAAAACGCTCTAATCAACGTTATTTTTGCATTGTGTATCACCGTTGAACGCAGCTCAGGATTGATTGCGTGTTCACGGTGTGATATAATCAATCCGTCGAGTCCCTTTCCATCGTACAGGGGAAACGAAGCAAAACAGATGATGCAGGCGGTGTTTTGAGCCTGTTTATCATCTTGAAACAAGGAGTTTCTCATGGAACAAACGACATTTGATTTACAGTTTTCAGCGATACGCAGTGCAATTATTGAGAGAGAGTTTTCTCATTTAAACGATATGCAGCGCAAGGCGGTATTTCAGACCGAAGGGCCGCTTTTGGTGCTCGCCGGTGCTGGCAGTGGCAAAACTACTGTACTCATCAACCGTATCGAGAACATTTTACGGTTTGGACGAGGATACAGCGATCCGTACGCGCCGGAGGATGCAACCGAAGAGGATCTGATGTTTTTGCGCGATTACCTGCGCAATCCGACCGAAGAAGATCGGATGCGCGCGGAGCTATTGTGCGCGGTACAGCCCGCACGGCCATGGCAGATTCTGGCCATTACGTTTACCAATAAGGCGGCTAAGGAAATTCAGGAACGCCTGCGCCGCTCGCTCGGGGAAGACTTCGCGTCAGAAATTTGGGCATCCACCTTTCATTCCTGTTGTGTGCGTATTTTACGCCGTTTCTGTGAGAAGCTGGGCTATGAGCGGTCGTTTACGATTTATGATACAGATGACCAAAAGCGAGTGCTGACCGGAATTCTCAAGCAGAAGAAATTGGATGAGAAGGTGTATGACGTCCGTGCCGTGGCTTCCATGATCAGCCGTGCAAAGGACAATCTTCAGACCCCAAAGCAGTTCATGGCAGAAGCTGGCGACGATTATTACCAAATGACCGTGGCGGAGATCTACAAATCGTACGCCAAAATCATGAAAGAATCCAACGCAATGGACTTCGATGACATTGTCATGAAAACTGTAGAGCTTCTTCAACAGGACGAAGCAGTGTTGGAACATTATCAGCGTCAGTTTCGCTATGTCATGGCGGACGAGTACCAGGATACCAACCATGCGCAATATATGCTGATCAGTCTGCTGGCCGGAGGGCAGGAAAACGTCTGTGTGGTAGGCGATGATGATCAGAGTATCTATAAATTCCGCGGAGCCACGATCACGAATATTTTGGAATTTGAGCACGAATACCGCAACGCAGTGACCATCCGTCTGGAACAGAATTATCGCTCGACGCAAAACATCTTGTCCGCCGCGAATGAACTGATTCGCAACAATGCACATCGCAAAGGCAAAGAACTCTGGACTTCTAATGGCGATGGAAACAAAATTCGCATTCACCGCTCCGATTCACAGGACGGAGAAGCGGAGTACATTGCTGAGACAATTCTGGACGGCTTTGCAAAGGGGAATTCCTGGAGTGATTACGCGATCCTATATCGCAATCACGTCCTGTCCAACAACATTGAGAGCGCGTTCAAGCGAAACAGCATTCCGTATCGCATTGTCAGCGGTCTTCGCTTTTTTGACCGCGCTGAAGTACGGGATATGCTGGCTTATCTGTGGGTGATTCTGAACCCGGCCGATGACCTTCGTCTTCGTCGAATCATTAATGTTCCGGCACGCAAAATTGGCAATAAAACCGTGGAAACCGCACAAGCACTGGCTGCAGAACAAGGAACCTATCTGTTTGATGTCATTTCGCGTGCGGAGGAATTCCCGGAGCTGGCGCGTGCTTCTGCAGCATTGGGAAAGTTTGTATCAATGATTCAGTCGCTGCGCGATCTGCTGGATTCTATCCCATTAGCGGAGCTGTATGATCGCTTGCTGGATTTATCTGGATATACAAACGCGCTGGAGAGCAAGGGAGACCCCGAATCGTTGGGCCGGCTGGAAAATGTTATGGAACTCAAGTCCAATCTGGCAGAATTTGAACAGCGGGCGGAACAACCGACGCTGGCGGCCTTTATGGAAGAGGTTTCGTTGTTTACTGATATTGACCGTATGGACGCTGACGCCGACGCTGTTGTTATGATGACCATGCATTCCGCAAAGGGTCTGGAATTTCCAAATGTTTTCCTGTGCGGTATGGAGGATGGAATCTTTCCGGGTTTCCGCGCTATGGAAAAACAGGAAGATCTGGAGGAAGAACGGCGTCTGTGTTATGTCGCATTGACCCGAGCAAAGCAGCAGTTATATCTGACCTGTGCATCACGACGTATGATGTATGGTCAAACGCGATACGCGAAGCCATCCCAATTCTTAGAGGAGTTGCCGGAGGATTGTGTGGATTCCAATCTGACTGCGCCCAAGGTAGATGACGTTCAGGAACTGGCGCAGACAGCAACGTACCAGCACCGATCACGCAGAACCCGAGACATCAGCGGTTCCGGGCAACATCTGCATGCTCGAAAAAAAATTCCCGTGGTAGAACTGAAGCCTGGGGATCAGGTGGATCACAAGGCGTTCGGACATGGTATGATCACATCGTGCAAACCGATGGGCGGAGATATCCTGTTGGAGATTACATTTGATAAGGTCGGAACCAAACGATTGATGGCCAATGCCGCCATGCAGTTTATGAAAAAGCTGTAATCACTTCTATATTTATATATAGATTACGTATAACGACCAGACGAGCTTGATTTTTGTAACTCGTCTGGTCGTTTTTCATTGTTTTTGTATTCGTATTGGTTGTGAAGAACAGAATGATTGGA
>JBJEZE010000114.1:0-9923 GCA_051887235.1 Butyricicoccus sp. | reverse complement strand
CTATTATGCCAACTTCACAAAATGAACATTTTGTGAAGTTGGGGGAAGATATTTTATTTTTACGAATCTTACATGGCTATCTGCGTCTCAGCAGCTATTCTGCTGATAAAATACCGCTTTCATTGCATTTATCAAAAAAATAAGTTTTTTTAA
Source organism: Butyricicoccus sp. (assembly GCA_051887235.1). Classification (GTDB taxonomy): domain Bacteria; phylum Bacillota; class Clostridia; order Oscillospirales; family Butyricicoccaceae; genus Butyricicoccus_A. The sequence goes on along the minus strand of JBJEZE010000114.1, from coordinate 9,770 downwards.
TAATGTAGTTGTGTAGTTGTGCGGTGCGCTGGAATATATTCTTCAAGAACGAAATAAAAACAGACCGCCAGTTCAATCTGACAGTCTGTTTTTATTTGATTATTTCGCCGGACTCAAATCTTCACAATCGCACCGGATTTCCACGATTCGGTTGTCTTAAATGCGATGTCAGTAGACTTGGTTCCATCATAGACTGTGACGTCCGGTTTTCTGCCTTCCGCGACGCAGTCTATGAACTCCTGCATTTCTAACAAATATGCCTCGGCAAAGCGAACCGGAAAACTCTCAACGCATTCCTGTACCGCGCCGTGTTCGTTGTACAGCACTGCCAGATTTTTCTCCGGAACCGGACTGATGCGGATGGAGCCTTCCGTGCCGATGATCTCAGTCTCAACATGATAGCCGTGCGGTGCGGTGCGTCCAACATGAACAATGCCAATTGCGCCGTTTTCGCACTGATAGGTCGCCACGCCTGTCTCATCATCTCCGACTGCTGTAAAGCCCGGATGCTTAAACGTCGTTCCCAGCGCGTGAACCTGAACCGGCTCGCTGCCGAGGAACCAGCGCATCAAATCAATATCGTGTACCGCCATATCAATGAAGATGCCACCGGAGGTCTCAGCGAACTTGATCGAACTTTCCACCAAAGCTTCCGGATCAATGCCGGTTGCCTTGACCATATACGGCGTACCGATTGCGCCTGCATCAATCTTCTTTTTGGCATACGCATAAGACGGATCGTAGCGGCGCATAAAGCCGATAAAGAATACCTTATCCGGATGTCGCTCGACCGCCGCCTCCGCGATTCTGCACTGTGCAACATCTACACCGAGCGGCTTGTCGGTGAACACATGCTTTCCTGCATCCAGTGCCGCCTCGATCTGCCAACAGTGTTCCGACGAAGTGGTGACGATAGCAACCGCGTCGATGTCCGCTTTTTCAATCATCTCACTATAGTCCGTATAGACGTCTGTGACACCCAAATTTGTTTTCGCATATTCCAATTCTGCCGGTACAATGGAACACGCTGCAGTCAGTTCCGCGTTCGGGATTTTGAACGCAATGTTTGCGGCGTGAATTTTGCCAAGACGTCCAAGTCCCGCGATTCCAACTTTGATTTTTTTCATAATAATATCCTCCGTTAAAATTGGAAATATTGCGAATAATCCGGTTTATACAAACTTTTATCGCTCTTTTATTTTGCTGGATTTATTATATCCTTCTCCCCGTCTCTCGTCAATCACCCCACTTATATTTCGGATTATTTCCGTTTTTGTGGAATTTTTTTTGTGAATTCTGTCTCCTATGCCTTGTGATTTTCAGATTATTTTGCCGTGTCCTGTGCCTTTTTTGTGAAAAATAACAATGCCTTTTTTCACCTACTCTGATATACTGAAATTAATTCCAACCCGTTAGGAGATCCACACCCCATGAAACCAACTATCCGCAGCATCGCTGAACTGTGCGGCGTTTCGCGCGGCACTGTCGATCGTGTTGTACACAACCGTCCGAATGTCGATCCTGACGTCCGCCGCCGTGTCCTGCGCGCCGTAGAAAAAACCGGCTACACTCTTCCTCATACGTCGGCTCCGACCGATCACGCGGTCTGTATCGGTTTTGTTATGACCAAATGGGAGAACAGCTATTTTGAAAAGCAAACCCAGACCGGTATCCAGCGTGCCAAGCGGTTTTTGCGCTCGGATAATCTGAGTCTGCTCGTGGAAACCATGAACAGTCGTTCAGACACCGAGTACATCCGTCGGATCTATAACCTTGTGGACGCCGGCGCGCGCGGCATCATTCTGAATGCAGCGGATACCGATCTGATTCGCTCCGCAATTCAGGATCTCACCGACAAGGGGATTCCGGTGGTCACCTACAATTCGGACATTCCATCGAGCAGCCGTGTATGCCATATTGGACAAGATCTCGCCAAGAGCGGACAGATCGCCGCAGGTCTCCTTTCCCGCAGTATCGGTCCACAAGATCACATCCTCGCTGTGACCGGCAATCTGGAATTCCTCTCCCACCGCAGCCGCATCGACAGCTTTTACAGCCACGCCGCCTCGCTCGGAATCGCGGGAGACCACATTCGCCTGTCCGAATGCTTTGAACGCTACGACCTGACCTATGACACCATCGTCTCCGCCCTGCGGACGGACAACCGCATTCGCGGAATCTACATGGGTGCGGAGAGCGTTCCCGCCTGTCTGGACGCCGTCCGTAAAGTCCATCCAAGCAACAGCATCCATGTCGTCGTAAACGATCTTACTCCACCGGCGATACGCGGTCTGAAAAGCGGACGCATTGACTTTGTCGTAGAACAGGCGTTCTCCAAGCAGGCTTATGAGGCGATTCTCGTCATGTATTCTCTGCTCGCGCACCATCGAACACCGAAAACTCCTATCCGCTTTGTCCCGACCAGCATCTACACCAAGGAATTGCTGTAAGATTAACACACCACCGTACCCGATCAGAACTCAGGTGCGGTGGTGTGTATGCGGAAATACAAATGAGCAGCAAAGCAAGGTTAATCCTAACGCTTCATTAACTGCACAAAATTTTTATTTTTTTGCAGTTGACTTCCCTTCCCTTGTTTGTTATACTATAGCAAACGAGGTGGTTAGTATGCCGAAATCTCCTATTGGAGAAATCATTGAATCTCCGGAAACACCCCAAGTGTTAAAGGATTATATTTCTTATGTCCAGGTTGTCAAAGGCAAGTCGTCCAGTACAGCCAAAGAATACTTTCTTGACTTGCGGATGTTTTTTCGCTATCTCAAACAAATCCGGGGCTTGACGGAAGAAACAGATATCAATAAGGTCTCCATTGCAGATGTTGACGCAGAACTTGTGCGGTCGGTCACTCTTACGGATATTTATAATTTTTTGCTTTACACGGCAAATGAGCGTACGGTTCATCCCGGAACCAGGAATCCCTCTGTTGGTTTAGGTGCCGCATCTCGTGCCAGGAAGGCTTCTTCTCTCCGCCAGTTTTTCAAATATGCTTCGACCAAAGCACATATCATTGAATCCAATCCTACTCAGGATTTAGAGACGCCGACCGTAAAACGAAAGCTGCCGCGATATTTGACGCTGGAGCAAAGCAAACAGCTGTTGGCCGCTGTCGATGGTCCTTATAAAGAGCGCGACTATTGCATGATCATGATTTTATTAAACTGCGGATTGCGTGTCTCGGAGCTGATCGGTCTCAATACGACAGATATTCAGGAGGACAAACTACGGGTACTGGGAAAAGGCAACAAAGAGCGTATACTATATCTCAATGATGTTTGCAAAGACGCCATCAATGACTATCTTCCCCATCGATTAACTCCAAAGCCTACAGAAAACCCGCATGCATTGTTTATATCCCGCAACAGAAATCGGATGAGCCGAAGATCGGTTGAACTCATGGTTACGAATACGTTGAAGCGAGCCGGACTCTATTCAGAGCACATGAATGTGCATCTTTTGAGACACACTGCGGCAACCTCCATGTTTCAGCACGGCGGAACGGATATTCGAAATGTCCAGTCCGTACTCGGACACAGCTCGATCGCAACCACAGAGATTTACACACACGTAGTAAACTCGTCCATTGAAGAAGCGTTAAAAAAACAAGCTGACTTGTACCAATCAGAGAAAAAACAGGATACAGACGAAGACATCGAATAAAACAAACAGCCTGAAAGCGGATTACATTCTCGCTCTCAGGCTGTTATTTTGATTAAATTATCAATAAATCAGATTGTCCGGATCCAATCCCGACCAGCCGCAGTCCGTCAGGGCGCTGATGCGCTGCATATCATCCTCTTCCAGCTGGAAGTCAAAGATCTGGCTGTTTTCCAGAATGCGGGATGGGGTTACCGATTTCGGCAGCGGAACAACGCCGCGCTGCACGCTCCAACGCAAGCAAATCTGCGCAATGCTCTTGCTGTATTTGTCTGCAATCTCTTGGATCTCCGGTACAGAAAAAATACGTCCGGTCGACAAGGGGCTCCAGCCCTCAACCAGCATATTGTGCTCATGGCAAAACGCCAAAATCTCATCCTGCGGCATTCCCGGATGAACCTCTACCTGATCTACCATCGGCATGATCTCAGCATGCTCCATGATATTCTTCAGGTGGCGCGGGCGGAAATTGCTGACACCGATTGCCTTGATGCGTCCTGAGCGATACAGCTCCTCAAATGCATGCCATGTCTCCAAATTTTTTTCTTCCCAATTATCAAAATACTTTCGGTCATGCGGCCAGTGGATCAGATAGAGATCAAGATAGTCGGTCTGCAGCAGTTCAAGCGTACGGTCAAATGCCTCCAATGTGGACTCATATCCCTGATGCGGATTCCACAGCTTGGACGTCAGGAAGATATCTTCACGGGCAATTCCAGATCTCATAATTGCCTCACCGACTCCGCCTTCGTTGCCATATGCTGTTGCCGTGTCGATATGTCGATAGCCAACCCGAAGAGCTTCCTCTACCGAGCGGGCCGCTTGTTCCGCCGGTGTCTTCCAGGTTCCGAATCCCACACACGGAATTGACGTCCCATTACTCAGCGGAAGCCGAGTTTGTACATTCTGCATTGTCATAGCAGTCCAATCCTTTCCTTAACAAACGCTTTTTATTGATGTATTGATGTATGATAGCAGCGCAGCTTTGCAAAACTGCGCTGTATTTTGATTACTCTAATTGCTGTAACAGCGCGATGACAGTGTCATAATCAGACACAGCGTTGATAAATTCCAACAGTGCATTGGAAGTCATATGCGACGGCAGATCCAGCGCGCGCAGCAGTCGGCGGCGTTTTTCTGCACTTCCCGCTCCGCCGGACAGCCCCCAAGCGTACAAGTCCGCTTTGGTGATGAGCGGATGCTTCGGCACGTCCTGTCCCAGTATGGTGGCCCCGGCACGGTTGAGGGCTTGTATAATGACCTCGTCCGGAACGCCTTCAACTCCCAGCGTCCCCTCTTTGGAGCCGTGTGTTTTGCGCCGTTCCTTTCCGGAGATCTGCGGGATATACGCATGCTTCACCTGTTCTTTGGGCAATGCGCCTTTGAGATAATTGCGGATGACAAATCCCGCCCCGTCGCTGTCCGTCAGGATCAGCACACCGCGCTGTGCCGCAATTTTACGGATCAGCTGTAATTTTTCCTTGTTATTAAATACTGCAAAACCGCCGGTTTCAATCACAATGGTATCGACAATCTGCTTTAATTTATTGACATCGTATCGTCCTTCAACGATAATCGCTTCTTGTATACGGATCATGTATGCCTCTCCTGCGCTGCTGCCAATCGAAGCAACAGCAGTTCCAACACTTTCTGCCGGTCTGTTCCAGTGGTTTTCATAGAGATATCCGCTTCCCCACACAACAGCAACGCATGCCGCAGCCAGCCGAGTGGTACTGTACGGACAGAATCACGCATTTTGCGCGCATAATATGCCGATTTGGTATCCAGCACCTGCATCAGATCCTGCTCTGTGCCATGCGAAGCGGCGATCAATTTCGCCGCATACATGCGCTGGATATGACGTGCTACAGCGCCGAGCAGTACAATCGGTTCGTTTTTCTGCGCAACCAGATCGCCAACCAGTGTCAGCGCACGTTCAAAACGGGCGGCTGTAATCGCATCGGTCAGATCAAAAATGACAGCATCCAACACCTTAGAGCACACGGCGTCAATATCCTTGCGTGTGACCTCATCGGTCGCGCTGTGTGCACAGGCCTTATCAATTTCTGTCACCAGATTGGTCATGGAGGTACCGCACAAAAACAGGAGATAATCGCAGGTGTCATCCGAAATGTGACGTTTCTGTGCAGAGACACGACGCCGCACCCATGGTATGAGGTCATGCCGCTCCAGCTGAGAAAAATCCGCGATACAGCCGATTTTATTGATCAGCGTGTATAGCTTGGTTCGTTTGTCCGGTTTCAGCTCAATCGTGTCGTAATAGATAATCAGGCAGATATACTCCGGGAGATCCGACAAAATATTCGGTAACTCCTCTTTCAGTGCGGCAGGCGCTTTAAAAACATCCAGATCTTTCAGTACAACGACACGGCGTTCCGCCATCGCCGGATAGCTGTCAATGGCATTGGTCAGCTGTTCCAGGGATACCGAATTTCCTTCAAACTCCTCCAAATTGAAATCGCGGAAGGTATCGTCCAATACCTCGTCCAACAGACGTTTCAAATAGTGTTCTTTGAGATAGGATTCCTCTCCGCCAATCAGATATAACTGCCCAATCTCATGGCATTGCAAATCACGCTTGAGCATATCTGCGCCATTCGGCGCTTTTTTTCTTGGTTTGGCCAACAAAGAGCCTCCTTTCTCAGCTTACGACGCGGGATAAACAAATGTGATATCTCCACAATCTTTGGTAGAGCGCATGGAAATGCCATTCATCGTTTTGCTTGTTTCCCAGCCGGTTTCCAATACGATTTCATCCGGATTCAGTTGTTTTAAAATTTCGGTTTGCTTTTCCCTGTCTACCATCAAAGAGTATGAAGCAACCAGAATGGAACAGTTCATCGGAACCCGTGAGTACAGATTCCGTATACGATTTTGTGTCAGGCTGTGTACTACCCATATCTTGTCTGTTTGGGAAGTAATACAGACGGCAAGCTTGTCCTCGACTGCGGCGACGGACAACCATTCCATGGATTCGATAGAAGTCAAGCCACTATCTACCGTTGGCTGTACGGCAGTGTTACACTGGGCAGCCAATTCATTCCAAATCGCGTTTTTTTCGACATCCTCGGTATATGGTGCATACAACGTGTATGTCGGAAGCATCCGGACGATTTCCTGCGCCGCACCGGCATGAGATTCATTATACGCGGTCAAGACAAGGGTGTCAATATGATCGTAATTCCACCAGTCCAGATAAACCGCCGCATCCTCTGCGGCATTGTGATACCCCGACTTACCGCAGTCAATCAACGCCACCTGTTCGCCGCAAGTCACCACAATACATTGTCCATATCCTTCGTTCAGACAGGTAAACCGAAGCGAACGACGAGTCTGATCGCCCTTTGCTGCTCCATATACAACCGGAATCACGAGAAATAGCAGGACAGCACCGCGGCAAACCACGGTATTCCCACGATACAGTGCGGCAATGCATCCTGCGCAAAATACAATCGCCAGTATAAACATCGCCATTTCCTGCACATACAGCAGACCGCCGCGGTAGCCAGAAACGAAATCCGCTATTGCCCAGATATAACGAGTCAGCAGAGAGGCCGGAACAGCCGCTATCGTGGCAATCGACGTGCTGAACAGGCTCGTGATACAGACAATCAGCCCCAGCGGAAACAGCAGAGATACCGCCCACAAAGTCAGCAGATTGGAAAGCGGGGCAAGAACGGACAAATACGAAAAATGATACAGCAAAATAGGACAGGTGACAAGCAACGAACTCGCCGAACAAGCAATCGCAGCAGTAAATCCTGACCACAGCCGTCGCAGTGAATATGGAAAATGCTTTTTCGGAAGCGCAAACGCATGTTGCATTCGCCCTGCGAGACAGAGGATACCGAGAGTGGAAGCAAACGACAGCTGCAGGCTGACTGAGAGAAGCGCTGCAGGTTTCCAGAGCAACACCAGAAGCAACGCCGCAAACAGGGAGTTTACCCCATCTGCTTCGCGCCGAAACAGAAAGGCCAAAAGAACCACACTGTACATAATGCTGGCACGGATAACCGACGGTGATGCGCCAACCATCAGCACAAACGCTGTTAGCAACGGAATACCGATCACAGATCCTATCCGCTGTCCGAACAGCAGCAGTATCAGTGACAGTAAAAACCCGACGTGCAGACCGGATACAGCAATGACGTGAGACAATCCCGCTTTGCGAAGATGATTTGTGTCAATGCGCGAGAGCGCGCTGCGATCTCCCAGCAAAAGGGCCTGCAGGAACGACGACTGCCGCTCCGGAAACAGCGTTACAATGGTTTCCCGGAAGCGATGACCTAAACGCTTGGGTAAATACCGCAATGGGATGTGCTTTGAATGCGTCACCGTGATTTCGGTCATTTCGGTCGCGCTGGCCAGCAATGGACAGCCAATGGAACGGTAATAGGTTTCCCGGTCAAAGTCCTCCGTGCTGGACGGACGGTAAAATTCCATCCGAACGTTGATCCGGTCGCCCGGCTGAATATCATCTTCTGACAGGGGCAAATACAGCAATGTGTGGACTTCGGTTGGCAATCCCAATTCCTCTGCCGGAATGCGTACTTCCAGCCGCTGCTGGTTATCATATTCCGTCGGGTACTCGTCTGCAATCACTGTGATACGCCGTGCTGTATTCTCATAGGTACAAAACGGCAGCTCAACATACCGTTCGTAGGCCGTCGAATAGACCATACCGCACACAATCCCTGCGACACAGAGCGCGGCGGGAAACAGCTTGGGAAATGCCTTCGGCAGCACTGCACAGAGCGGCAGCAACAACAGCCACAGCATCATATGCTCCCGTACGCCAATGTACAATTCTACCGCTGTGCCAACTGCAAAGCACAGTGAAAACGCGATCAACGGTCGTTTCACAGGCAGCTCCTTTCCCCATAGATGGAAAAGAGAGGGAGTGTTTCCTCTCCCTCTCTGTCAGACAATGATCAGCCTGGCGGCCAAGTCATATCCCGTCCGGACAGGACGTGGAAATGCAGATGGAATACGCTTTGCTGCGCCTGCTCTCCGATATTGGATACGACACGGAAGCTCTCGATGCCGAGCTCCTTGGTAATCTTTGCAATTGCTTCCATGCACTTTGCCGCATACAAACTATTTTCCGGTGTAATATCCCCAACCGACTTGATATGAGCCTTCGGGATGACCAGAAAATGAGACGGTGCCTGCGGATCAATGTCGTAAAAGGCATAGACATACTCGTCCTCATAAACCTTTTTGGACGGTACTTCGCCGCTGATGATCTTACAGAACAGACAATCGCTCATGAAACTCCCTCCTTTGTCAAACTCGGTGCGGAGGGGGAATCATCCCTCTCCGCTACCAGTATATCACAGCTTCGCCGCTCACTTCAACTGGGCAGCGACAATATTGTTGACTGCTTCCAGAGCCTCTTCTAGTTTCTCCGGCTTTTTGCCGCCGGCAGATGCGGAATCCGGACGGCCGCCGCCGCCACCGCCACACATCTTGGCTACTTCCTTGATGATCTTACCAGCGTGAGCGCCCTTTTCCTGGGCCTCCTTGCCGACAACACACAACAGCTGGATTTTATCCGGTGCCGGAACGACAGACAGGACAGTAACCGCATTCGGCCACTTTTCCTTGGCCGCATCGCCCATGGAACGCATAATTTCCGGTGTGGTGTTCAGCTTGGTGGCAATGACATTGACACCGCCAACATCCATGGAGACGTTGAACAGTTCGGCCAGCTGCATATTGGCCAGCTTGTCATTCAGACCCGCAATGTTCTTGGATGCCGTCTTGAGTTCTTCCATGACGGAATTGGCGCGGGAAATCAGCTCAGCCGGCGAGGTCTTCAGTACCGCAGCCGCATTGGCCAGCAGACTGTCATGATTGCGCATCGCGTTCATAACACTCCGTCCGGTCAGCGCCTCGATACGGCGCACACCAGCTGCAACCGATGCCTCGGAGATAATCTTGAACATACCAGCCTTTGCCGTGTTGTCCAGATGTGTACCGCCGCAGAATTCAACGGAGAAATCGCCGGCCTGTACAACGCGGACAAATTCGCCGTACTTCTCGCCGAACAGCGCCATTGCGCCCTTCTTCTT
>JBJEZE010000113.1:0-1625 GCA_051887235.1 Butyricicoccus sp. | reverse complement strand
GGATGCGGTGCGCCGGTACAATGCAATACTTACGCAAAGAAAAATCATCCGAAAAATCAATGCGAATTTCAGAAAAGGCGATCTGTATATGACGTTGACCTATTCGGCAGGATACCGTCCGGGATTGAAGCAGGCAGAGAAAGATGTGACAAATTTCATCAAAACACTGCGGAGACGATTCAAAAAAGATGGACAGACGCTGAAATGGGTAGCAAGAACGGAAGTCGGAGAACGGGGAGCAATACATAACCATGTAATTATTCCAAAGATGGACACACAAGTTGTGGAAAACATCTGGAACCGGATTGCTGGAGGGCATGTCCATTTCCGGAGCATGTACGGACACGACTTTTCGTTGCTTGCGACATATTTTTGCAAGCCGATCCCAGAGAACACCGCACAGCTGACACTGCTGCCAGACGAAGAGAAAGTGAATTTGAGTTACCGGTGCAGCCGGAATTTGATTGAACCGCAGGAATACAGGAGAACCTGCAAAGCAAACAGTTGGAGAAACGAACCGTTTGTTCCGGCGGGATGGTATTTGGACAAAAACAGCTATGTGCAGGGAATCAATCCGATCACAGGACGCGGGTATCAATATTATCGGTTAATCAAACTGGAATAGATAGCAAAATGCGTCTGCCTGGCGAATAAAAATTCGGAATTGGACGAGATAAATATTACATAATGATTGCTTTGGAAAGGAGAAGCGAATGGAAACGAAACCTACATATCGCGCACCGGCACTGGAAGAACACGAGGCGATACTGCGTGCATTGGATTGCTGCGACAAAGCGCGCTGCTCAGAATGCCCGTATGAACAGGGGTATTATGAGTGCGAGCATATCCTGGCAATCGCGCAGGAGACGATCCGCAAACTCGCGCGGCTCCAACAGGAGCGCATCGAGGCGGTATTGGGTACGATCTGCGATGGCTATTGCAAATACCGCGCGGAGTGCGACACGCAGGAAGAACTGAACGGAAAGTGCACCCGATGTTCGCTTGGAAAATGGTTGGAGGATATGGAATGGCGACGTTGAATATCAACCAGCTGCGTCCGGACGAACAAGCAGCGTTACGAAGCTGGCGGGCCATGAATGCAAACGCGAAGGGCCAGGCGTTTGAAGCGGCAATCCGGGTTGGGCTGGAGTTTTACGCGGAATGCGGTATTGCGCGCATTGAGAAAACGCCGGAGCCGTTCTTTGTGATGCGAAAAAACCGGGACGGAACGTTTTTGGGACGGTTTTCCCGGCAGAACAAGGCGCAGCCGGATTTTACCGGAACGTTACGCGATGGACGATCCGTCATGTTTGAAGCAAAAAGCGTATCTGGAGACCGGGTAACGCGCCGCCTGCTGACGGATCGGCAAATGGAGTTGCTGGAGGCACATCATCGCCTGGGCGCGATCACGTTTGTGGTGGTGGAGCTGAACGGAAGACACTATACCATTCCGTGGCCGATCTGGCGGGATATGCAGCAGTTCTATCACGCGGCGCATATCAAGGAACGGGACTTGTGGCCGTATGAGGTGCATAGCCATCGCGGGGTTATGGTGCTGGAGCGCGTAGACAGAATGGCGGAAATGCTGGAAAACAACAGCTGGCGGGAGGGAAGAAGATGAAACT
>JBJEZE010000112.1:7176-74194 GCA_051887235.1 Butyricicoccus sp. | reverse complement strand
CGGCCGGAACGGCAGAGGAGTACCGGGGAGTACTGGAACAACTGCGGGCGAAAATAAAGTGAAATCATCGGATAAACACGTATTTTTGAAATTGTACCTCTGCTTTTTATAATAGGTGTCACTTTTCCTTTCCCGATACGGACGATATAATACAACCATCAAAAGCAGCCAGTGCTGCAGTGTAAAAGGAGTGTACGCTATGACACATAAGGAACGTGTACTGAAAATATTAAATCACGAAGAAGCGGACTATGTCCCGGCTTACCCGCTGTGCAACAGCATTGCGTGGAGCGAGTATGGCATCGGTTACGATGAGTTCTCCAAGGACCCGGTCAAGTGCGCCGAGGCGATTATCAAGACGACGGAAAAGCTGGATCTGGATGTCATCTGCACGCTGGTTGACCTGTCGGTTGAGGCAGCGGACTGGGGTATGGAAATTGATTATTTCCCGAACAAGGCGGTTATGCCGCGCGACAATGCCAAGTTCATCACCACACCGGAAGATTACGAAAAGGTCGTACCTATCAATCCGCGCGAGACGCCGCGTATGAGCGGAATGATCGAGACGACCCGGATTCTGGCCGAGAAGAAGGGCGACGAGTACCCGATTGTCGCCTTTGTGTTTGGCCCGATGGGCACGCTGAGCATGATGACCGGTCTGGAAATGTTGCTGATGCACTGCATGAAAAAGAAGTACAAGGACATCGTCAAGGAAAAGATCGACGTCGTCACCGATGTCCTGATCGAGTACTGCGATGCGCTGATTGAGGCAGGCGCGGACGCAATCATGCTGGACACGCTGTATTCCTCCAAGACCATCATGCGCGCGTCGATGTGGGATGAGTTTGAGGGAGCTGCGCTGCAGCGCATGGCGGAGCACATCCACGCCAAGGGCAAAGCCGTTATGATCCACAACTGCGGCGACGGCATCTACTTCAAGGAGCAGATCGAACGGATGCATCCGGAGGCGATTTCGTTCCTCTATCTCCCGCCGGATTGCGCTACCATGGACGAGCTGAAAGAGAAGTACGGTTCGGTTACCACGCTGATTGGCCATGTCGATCCGGGCTTCCTGATGGTTGCGGACGACGACCGTCTGCGCAAGGTGTGCCGCGAACAGATCGACGCGTACAAGAAGGATGGCGGTTTCATTCTGGCCACCGGCTGCGAGTATCCGGCTCTGCTGGACGATCATTTTGCACAGGTCATGGTGGAAGAGGCCAAAACCTACGGCGCATATTAACAATGCAACAGAACAGGCTGCCTGGTGTATTTTGCCGGGCAGCCTTTTTACGGATATGGACAATTATGAGCGGGAATGGGGCTAAAAATGCTGTTTTGAAAATTGTACCCTGCTTTTTTCCCAAAGGTGTCACTTCCTTTTGGACGGCGTCCAGCTTATAATACAGCCATGAAAGAAATAAACCGGTATTCCGTAGGGAATATTGGGAAAATCAGGAACAATCGCATATGGAAAGGGTGACAAGATTGGCTGTCAACAGTTATCTCATTTACGAGGGATTGAAGCAGAACACACAATTCACCATAACGGCTGAAAAAATATCAGGCAGCACAATGGAGTGTGAAATCAAGCATGTTACCATCTATAATCCGTTGATTGCGATTAAGAACAATACGGCCTACATCCTTCTCGAACCGGATCATTTTCCTGTTGGACGTGAAAGTGAAAGCTGTCTCATGCTTGTCATGGGGCGGCTTTCGTCGCGTTTGATGGAAAAAACGCAGCATGAGGTACTCTGTTTGGAGCCGTCGTGCGGTCTGGGTGCACTCTATGAATATCTGGGCTGTATTCTGGAGCGGTACAACCGGTGGGAAGAGGAACTGACCGGCGTGCTGCTGCGCGGCGGATCGCTGGATGAGCTGTGTTCGCTGAGCGCTCCCTGGTTCGGCAATCCGCTCACCGTGCAGAACGGAAACTTCCAGCTGCTCGGCGTGGGAGAAAGCGGAAACATTTGTTATCCGTACTGTTTCCGCGAGGGGGACAGCGACTATTTGGCGGACAGCTGGATCAAAGAGGCGCTCAAGCAGCCGGACATTGTGTTCCAGGACGGCGAACCGTTTGTCTTTCAGTATATTTCGGCGCACAAGTCGCTGCTGCTGAATCTGTTTGAGGATGGACGCTATCAGGCGCAGATCTGTGTAGATGCCTGCTGCCGTCCGCTGGAGCGGGGAGATTCGGTGCGTCTCGGCATTTTGGGACGATATGTCTCGCAGTGCCTGAACCGCAAGACCCGTTCGGAATACGGGCTGGACAGTCGGTTCCGCACGCAGCTCAAAGCGTTTGTGCGGGAAAAGAAAAACAATCGCAGAGAGCTGGAACAGTCCATGGTGAAGAGCGGCTGGACGCCGGAGGAAAACTATATTTGCTGCATTGTGCAGGGAAGCGAGGACGCTGCGGGGCAGACCGGTACGGAATACGGCTGCCGGAGATGGGAGAAACTCATCCCGCACTCGGTTTGTTTCGCCAGCGGCGGACTGTTTTATCTGCTGATTGCGGTTGGCACGGCGGAGACGCTGTCCCGCGCACAGAGCAAAGCGCTGCTGCAGGAGAGTCGTTCCAACGGTTGCCGCATCGGCGTGTCCAGCTGGTTTGCCGGGGCGTTTGACTGCCGGAATTACTTTCTGCAGGCCGCGGCGGCGATCAAGGCGGGACGGACGAGCAAGCACGGCGGAGCGGTATATTCGTTCTGCGACTATGCGCTGGATTACGCCGTGCGTTATGGCGTCGGTTCGCTGCCTCTGGAGACCATGATTCCACGGAATCTGCAAAAGCTGATCAAGCTGGATGAGGAGAGCGGAAAGGGCTATCTCATGACGCTGGACGCGTATCTGCGCAATAACATGAACATCTCGGAGACAGTCGCGGAGCTGTATGTACATCGGAGTACCTTCCAGTACCGCCTGAAGAAAATCGAGGAAATCATGGACACCGATCTGTCCGATCCGCGGGAGCAGATGTACCTGCGCATGCTCCTGTATCTGCTGGACACACAGGAGGAGCAGGAGGTGCGCAAAACAGGCTGAGTACGGCGCTGATTTGAGAAAAATGGATTTCTCTGCCAGCTGTAGAGGAATACAAAAATGCGGGATTTTGCAACGAAAATATTATCAAAAACGTATAATTTAAAGAAATACCCCAAAAACTATTGACCTTCAGGTGGGTTGAAGGTTTATAGTATATACATCGAAGATCAATGGCGATTGAGACAGCCAATGATCTTCTTCTTTTTTGCCGGTAAAAAAACAAAAACATGGAAGGGACCGATGCGGGATCATCGGTCGTGGATTTTATGGAGGTTTTGCAATTATGACGGCTCAACAAGCGATTGAGATGCTGGAATCGACATCCAGCTCCGCGTATATGACCAATTCACTGTTCGTGTTTTTGGCGGCGGCCCTGGTCTTCATCATGCAGGCGGGCTTCGCACTGCTGGAGACCGGCTACACCCGTTCCAAGAATACGGCAAATATCTGGCTGAAAAACTTAATGGACTTTTGTGTCGGCACGGTTGCGTATCTGTTTATCGGCTTCGGCCTGCAGTACGGCGACGATTTCCTCGGATTGTTCGGCACAACCGGATTCTTTAATCCGTTCGCGTGCAGCATGGACGTCTGGGCCAGCTGTGTGGATATGAATCTGAATCCGTACGTATATTTCTTCTTCCAGCTGGCGTTCTGCGGCGCAACAGCGACCATTATTTCCGGCGCGGTTGCAGAGCGGTTCAAGTTCCAGTCCTATCTGATCGTGTCGCTGTTCATGACCGGCTTCATCTATCCGGTTGCAAGCCACTGGATTTGGGGCGGCGGCTGGCTGGCTCAGCTGGGCATCATTGACTTCGCCGGTACTCTGGCGGTTCACGGCATCGGCGGCATGGCGGCTCTGGTCTGTGCAGCGTTTGTCGGACCGCGTGTCGGCAAATACAACGCAGACGGTTCCGCGAATGCCATTCAGGGCCACAGCATTTCGCTGGCGGCGCTGGGCGCGATCATCCTGTGGTTTGGCTGGTATGGCTTTAACCCCGGTTCGGAGCTGGGATTTGACTCTACCGCACTGTATGCCGCCATTACGACGACCATTGCAGGCGCATCTGGTGCACTGGGCGGTCTGTTCTTCACTTGGATCAAGGATAAAGCGCCGAGCGTAGAAGGCGCCTATAACGGTGCGCTGGCCGGCATGGTTTCAGTTTGTTCCACAGCCAACACGCTGGAGATTCTTCCGTGTATTCTGCTGGGCGTGATTGCCGGTATAATCGTTGTAGCGTCCAGCTCGTTTGTGGAAAAGAAGCTGCACATTGACGACGCATGCGGCGCCGGTTCCATGCACTTTGTCAGCGGCATTCCGGGCGTGCTGTTCGCCGGCATCTTTGGAAGCTCCGGTGTCCTTCAGGGAGCTGGATTTGCACAGCTGGGTGTTCAGCTGTTGGGTGAGGCGGCAGTCTTTGCGTTTGTCGTCTGCTGCACGTCCATTGTCTGTGTTGTCCTCCGGGCAACCATGGGTATCCGCGTTTCGGCAACCGAGGAAATCGCCGGCATGGATCAGGCGGAGCACAACACGGTTGCATACGATTATGTGGAGACCGAGCAGGAGATCCTGCGCAACGAGTCGGTGATCCTGAAAAACGAGAGCCGCATTTTACAGACGCAGTAACTGTGATGTTGATGTATTCTATATAACACAATTCATTCTATTTCCTATCATTCTTTATTCGAAAACATGGATTCCGTTCATGCTTCTCACGCAAATCGGCCGCAGAGATCTTCTACGGTCGATTTGCAGTTGTCCCAGAGTCGGTTCCCTGTTCGGAAACGGGCGTCTGGTAAGGAGGTTGTTCTATGATTTATCTGTCCCCCAACTGTCGGGAACCACTGTACAAGCAGTTGTATGATGCCCTGAAAGCGGAGATTTTAAATGGCAGCTTGGAATACAATTCGAGGGTCGTCCCGATCCGAAAGCTGTCTCAGGAATTGAATATCAGCCGCAATACCGTGGATCATGCCTATCAGCAGCTGGTGAGCGAGGGTCTGCTGCGGACCGTGCGGGGGAGCGGATACTTTGTGGACTACCAGGCGGACAACATCCCATCCGGAGGCGTCAATGAGCAGAATCGGGAACGCAAAAAGGCCGTACGGCTGAAATATGACTTCTGTTATACCGCGATGGACTCCGCCACGTTCCCGTGGTCGCGTTGGAAGCGGTGTGTGCAGAACGCGCTGCTGGACGAGGAATGCCAAAAGCAGCTGGACTATGAGTGCAACAAGGGCTATCAGCCGCTGCGGCAGGCACTGTGTGAATACCTGCGCAACATGCGCGGCGTCGCCTGCCAGAGCAATAACGTTTGCATCTGCGCCGGGACGCAGTACGGTCTGCAGACCATCCTGTCCCTGCTTCCCAGACGGAAATACCGCGTCGCATTTGAAAATCCGGGCTTTGACGGCATGAAACGGATCTTTGAAAACGTCGGCATGGAAATTGTGCCGATTGATGTACTGGACGATGGCATTGATCTGGAGCAGGTGCGTGAACAACGCTGCAACCTGCTGTATATCACGCCGTCCCATCAGTTCCCGACGGGTGTGATTACCTCGATGAAAAAGCGTCTGGAGATGCTGGAATGGGCGCAGGAACACGATGTATATATCATTGAAAACGATTACGACAACGAGTTCAGCTTTGGACAGAGCCGCCTGCCGTCTCTGCACTCCATGGACACCAGCGGACATGTCATTTACATCAGCATGCTCACCAAGGTGCTGGGACCGTCGGTTCGCTGTGCCTATTATGTCCTTCCGGATTCGATGTTGGATGTTTACAACAACCAGTTTGGCTTTTTCAATGCCGCGCTTCCGACCTACCATCAGGCCGCGCTGGCGGAATTTATCCGGGAAGGGTATCTGGAACGGCACATCCGCGAGATGGCGATGCTGAACAAGCGAAAATATGAGATGATCCGGGAGATTTTTGATCGGGAGGGGAATCAGCAGGTGCAGATGTCCTCTCATGTGGCCGGTGCGCACATGCTGATTACGATACCGGACTGTACGGATCAGAAAAAGCTGGTAGAGTTTATGGCAGAGCACGCGATTGGGCTGTATGCCACGGCGGACTATTACAGTGAACC
This sequence comes from Butyricicoccus sp., assembly GCA_051887235.1. GTDB lineage: Bacteria > Bacillota > Clostridia > Oscillospirales > Butyricicoccaceae > Butyricicoccus_A. The sequence goes on along the minus strand of JBJEZE010000112.1, from coordinate 68,054 downwards.
GGAGAAGGCACAGCCGAATGTGTTCCTGTTCGGGTTCAACTCCATGGATGAGAGAAAGCTCGAAGTCGGCTGCCGCAGTTTTCTCGCGGTGCTGCGGGAGTATTTGAACCGGAAATAACAGATGGGCTTTGGGAGAACGGACATGCTGTCTCCTAAAGCCCATTTTTACTCGTTTTCCAGCAGGCATTCCACCCGAATCAAGCTGGTGTTCCGATCCAGAAAGTTAAAAAACAGCTCGCGGGCATAGACGTCCCGGATAGTCTGGTGGGTTTGACGTGCATGCTGCCGGAGCGTGTGGATCCAATCACGGTTCGGTGCGAACAGATGGACATCCATGCACAGATACTCCCCAGCCGGAATACAGGTCAGCTTGGAGCTGGAATGCATACTAAAACGGTCGATGGCGGCGTATTTTCCAACCAGCTGCAAAGTACCGTGCAAAAACGCATCCGCGTCTAGCTGATAGCCGTACTGACGGCGGATATGCGGTGCAGCGACAAATTCGTCCGCCGTGGAAACCGTGAGTGCGCGGGTGAGACTGTCGTCCTGCGCCAGAATGTCATTGGCGGGATCGCTTTCCTCCGGATGCACCATCATGACCTGGCGCGAAGGGAAGCTGCGGAGGTAGGGGGTGTCCCTTTGAGAGCAAGCGGGATTTTCCAGATAGTCCGCCATCTCTTCGTACATCCATTCCACATTGTCGCAGACCGCCTGTGCTTCTCTCACCGCCTTGCGCGCGCGGAATTTTTGCAGCTTGATGAAGTCGTAGAACGCCTCGATATCGCCGCAGTCCTTCAGCTCTTTGATTTTTTTGAGCGGAAAGTTCATCTGTGCGCACAGCTTGAGAATCTCGATTTCCCGGTACTGGCTCAGGGAATAGTACCGGTATCCGGTCTTTTCATCCAGAAATGCGGGCTGAATCAACCCCAGCGACTCATAATACCGGAGTTTGGAAGTGGACATTCCGGTCTCCGCGCAGATCTTTCCGATTGTCATCAGGCCATCCATGGGCGTCAGCTCCTTTCTCGGAATCATTGGTTCTATTATAGCATGGAAAAGAAAAAAAGGAGGGACGGAATGAGAAAAAGAGACAAAAAAACCGAAAAGGGACAATTTTAACCTCCATTTTGAGGAGTTTCAGGAACATTTTTGAGAATATTGTTCGTTGATAGGAGGAGACTGGGCGGAGGGGAAGGAGCGGTGTGACGACTAAACGGTGAGAAAAAATCCGATTTCCCGGTGGAAAACAGGAATATTGGTACCATGAAAATGTGCGGAATTGTCCCTTGCTGATGGGGACAATCGCGGTTACAATAAGCTTGTCAATGGACGTCGGGGGTGAGAACCAATGCAGTTTACACAGACGCAGCAGATGCGGCTGACCGAGCTGGGCGTGTCGGCAGAACAGATCAATGAAGATTTCGATACGGTACAGGAGCGGGAGCGCGCGTATCAGCAGATGGAAAAGCAGGCGGTTCGGCAGAACCGGGAGATGCTGCTCCGGCTGGTGCAAACCGAGCACATGCCAAAGCTGATCCGGCTGCGCCGCAGTTTGGAAGACGCGCTGTGCGAGGCAGGTTTCTGCGAAGTGACCACGCCGCTGATGATCCCGAAGACCTTTCTGGATCGCATGACGATTGACGGAACCCATCCGCTCCACGAACAGGTGTATTGGATCGACCGCAAGACGTGTCTGCGTCCGATGCTGGCGCCGAACCTGTACGATGTGTCGCGCAGCCTGCTCAAAGTGAGTGACCGGCCGCTGCGTATTTTCGAGATCGGCTCGTGCTTCCGGAAGGAATCCGAAGGACGGTCGCATCTGAAGGAATTTACCATGCTGAATCTGGTCGAGTGGGGAACACCGCTGGACGAGCGGGAAGACCGCCTGCGCGAGTTCGCCGAACTGGTGATGAAGGCGGCGGATATTACGGATTTCGGCTACGAGCAGGAGGAATCGGTCGTGTACGGCAAAGGTCTGGACGTGGTTGCTCCGGACGGTACGGAACTTGGTTCCTCGTCCATGGGGCCGCATCCGCTGGACGACGCGTGGAAGATGACCGACTCGTGGGTCGGAATCGGCTTTGGACTGGAACGCCTGCTCATGCACCGCGAACGGTCTTCCGGCATCCACCGCTACTCCAAGAGCATCGCCTATTTGGACGGCGCGCGGCTGAATATCAAATAACAACAACGTGGCTGTGCCAACACAGCCATTCTATATGGAGAATGAATCGGAGTGATTATGTGGTCCCTAAAACCATACAGGCGGGTGCAACTCCCGTATTCTCCGCCAATCAGGAACGGATAATGGAGTCTATTCATTGTCCGTTCCGTTTTTTTATAATGAGGTACGAGAGAATGGAACACAAACGTTATGTCTACAAAAATCAGCCGCTGTCCCAGATGATTGAAACCATCAAGCTGTGGCCGTCGCGCTCCGGCCGCCTGCACGGCATTAAGAATATTCAGTACCACGACCAGCTGCTGGTCATCACAACGCACTGCGGTATCACCTTCACGGTAAATGATTCACGGCACAGCCGCAGCGACCGCTGGCTGCGCAACAGCTACGTCAAGGATGCCTGTCCGAAATGCCGTGTGCCGGACTGGAAGCTGGAAAAGTATTCTGCAACGGTATTTCGTAAGTGAGAGGAGAGAGCAACATGATCCGATTGTGTGTCATTGGCGGGATGCTGCAGGGAACGGAGATCTGTTATCTGGCGCGAAAGGCGGGCTATGAGACATTGCTGATTGACAAAAACCCCGCCTGTGTGGCGCAGAACCTGGCCACCCGATTTGTCTGCGCGGACGTGCTGCGCGACGAACTGGAACCGCTGATGAAGCAGTGTGACTGTATCTTTCCGGCGGTGGAAAACGACGCGGTCCTGCATGCGCTCTCTGTGTTGTCCGAGCAGTGCGGCGTACCGCTGATTCACGACGAACACGCCTACCACATCAGCAGCTCCAAGCTGATTTCCGACCGGTTTTTCCGTGAGCACGACATCCCTGTACCGCGGTATTATCCGGAGGCGGATTTCCCACTGATCCTCAAGCCGTCCGGCGAGAGCGGCAGCGCGGGCGTGCGCAAAATCAACTCAGCCGCAGAGATGCCGGAATGGAGCGAAAACGACGTCATTCAGGAGTATCTGGAGGGACCGTCGTATTCCATCGAGGTGATCGGAGACGGAACACGATATTATCCGCTGCAAATCACGGAAATCGTCACGGATGGACAGTATGACTGCTGCCGCGTTAACGCCAAGGTGAAATTGAGTCATCAGGAACGCTGGCAGATGTATCAGATTGCCAACCAGCTGGGTGCGGCGTTGGGGATCAAAGGTATTTTTGATATTGAAACGATCCTGTGCCGCGGGATCATGCATGTGCTGGAAATTGATGCGCGGGTTCCCAGTCAGACACCGACAGCGGTGTATCACTCCACCGGCATCAACATGGTGAAGCTGCTGTACGAGCTGTCACAGGGACGGCTGAAACGGCCGGTTGTGCAGGAAAAGCGCTTCGCCATTTACCAGCACATTCAGGTGGACAATGGAGAAGTTACGGTGCACGGCGAACACATCATGACGCAGGCCGGGCCGCTGGTACAGATTCCGGACTTTTTGGGATGCGATGAGGCGCTGACCGATTATCACAGCGGCAGCCGCCATTGGCGCGCAACGCTGATTGCCACCGGAGCCAGCCGGGCCGAAGCGGAGCGCAAGATCCAGCGCGCGATGGAATACAGTACAAGGAGCGACGAGTATGCAGGAAATCATCACCATACCGACAAGCAAGCTCTACGAGCGGGCTAAACAGTACATGGAGGTTATGTGCGGGCTGAACCGCGGCACCAAACGGGCGGAGAAAAGCCGCGCACAGGCGGAAAAAATCTGGGATCAGCTGTTTGCGGAGACCAATACGGAATTTCTGGTCATGCCGTTTCCCAAGGAGTACGTCACGGACAAGACGATTGCGCTGTCGGACGACAAGATTCTGAACTGCACGCTGTTGGACAACATTGCGACGGACAGCGTGCGCAAGGGCTTTGCCTTTCTGTTCCACTCGCCCATGCCGGATCTTTCCGCGTTTCCGGTCAGCGAGATGTATCTGGCGGATTCGTGGGAGACCTGCATTGTGGACGCGGGACGGGACGTTCTGCGCACCTATCTGCTGGAACGCGAGACGCAGGATGGCGGAGACTATTACATCACGGATACGCTTGCACCGGGTATGTTTGGCATTCCGGCGGCGCAAGTCAAATCGTTCTTTGACGTGCTGGACGCCGCGAGGGTGGACATCACGCTGCTGCCCAGCGGCATGATGGCTCCGGTCAAGAGCTTTGCGGGGATCTATCTGCTGCTGGATCAGCAGGCGGTGATCGACGCGATGGATTGCGGAAACTGCCTGTCCGGACACAAACACTGTGAATACTGCCAGAATTACGCGAAGAGGTATATGCAATGACCAGATTGACCGAACAGGATATTGAACATTTGACACAGCAGCTGCAGCAGCTGGATGCGGAATTGACCGCACTGTGCGGCATGCCGCTGCGCGAGCTGGCGCTGACGGCCAGCGGACTTGCGGCGGCGGATATGCGCAGTTTGCGGATTGGCGTGGTGCCGATTACTGCGGGGCGGGGCGTGATCGGCGGTTTTTCCGATTCGGTCTGCGGCATTTTGAACCATATCGGTGCGGACGCATTTGTCACGGACGGCACGGATGTGGAGGGAATCTATCAGTCCATGCGGCAGGCAGACTGTGGGATGTATGCGGACGACAACCGGTATCTTTCTGTCCGCTACGGCAACGGAACGGTTTCGGACAATGGAGATGCGACCGGACGCGGGTTTGCTGCGGCGCTGCTGGCTGTGGCGGGATCGCTGGACGGAGAGACCGTGCTGGTGACCGGAGCCGGTCCGGTGGGACGGGCGGCGGCGAACTGGCTGACCGCACACGGCGCGCAGGTCGTGGTGTGCGATGTGGATCCGGACAAGCTGCGCGATCTGCCGTATGACACGATTTCGTCGCTGGATGGAAGACAGTTCCGCTATGTACTGGACGCGACGCCGGCAGCGGATGTCATTCACGCCGGTCACATCACAGAGGATGCGGTTGTCGCCGCACCCGGCATGCCTCTGGGCATTGCGGAGGACGCGGTGGAAAAACTGAGACGCGGCGGAACACTGATTCACAACCCGTTGGAGCTGGGAACCGCAGTCATGTATACGGATTTACTGCTATGATGAGAAACGAGATATGCCGCCGAGCGAAGGAGTGCGGCTTTGCGTATGCGCATCTCCTGCCGACCGGGCAGGTGCCGTTTGATCCCTCCCTGCGCGTGTACTGTGAGCAGAACGCCTGCGGGAATTATGCCAAAAACTATGCCTGTCCGCCGCACTGCGGCGCAGCGGAGCAGATGATTCAGGCTGCGATGCAGTATCCGGATACCCTTGTGGTACAGAAGCAATACGCAGTGGAAGATGTCTGCGATCCGCAGGAGGCAAGACGCTGTGCGTCCGACGTCAAACAGCGCATGTGGAAATTGATCGACATGCTGCGGGAGCAAAACGTAACCGGTCTGGCGTCCATGCCGGGCGAATGCACCATCTGTCCGACCTGTGGGATGACCGAAGGCAAGCCGTGCGCCTGTCCGGAACGAGTTGCCTCCTGTTTGTCCGCGTTCTGCGTGGATGCAACCGAGCTGATGGCGCGGTGTGCGTTCCCGTTTTCGTGGAGCAGCGATCATATTTCCTATGTGTGCCTGTATTTTTGCCGGATGACGGAGGGGAGATAACTATGCCAAAGGTACGATTTATTGCACAGAATCGGTTGATTGAGGTGCCGGAGGGTACCAATCTGATGCAGGCGGCGCGCCTGGCGGGCGTGGCGCTGGAGACGCCGTGCAATGGCGCGGGGACCTGCGGAAAATGTCTCATGAAGGTGTCCAACCCGTCTGGGCTCAAGCAGCTGGAGGCGGTGCGGACGCTGACAAAGCAGCAGCAGGCGGAGGGCTATGTGCTGGCCTGCCATTCGCTGGTGCAGGGCGACATTGACGTGTTGTTCGTGGCGGCTGGACGTCCGAACGAGCCGCAGATGATTCTGCGGGAGGGATTGGAAACCGAGGTCGCCGTCCGACCGGCGATCCGAAAGGAATACCGGGAGGGCAGGACGGTCGTGTACGGCGAGGACGGTGTGCTCGGGCAGGAAGAAGGGGACACCACGGCGCGGATGTACGGCGTGACGGTGGATATCGGCACGACGACGGTCGTTGCGGCGCTCATTGACTGTCGGAACGGACAGGAGATGGACTCCCGTTCCGCGCTCAATCCGCAGTGCCGGTACGCGCAGGATGTGGTCAGCCGCATTCAGTTCTGCGCCCAACAGGAGGACGGACTGTCTATCCTGTATCAGGCGATCACAGACACCTGCAATGCTCTGATTGGCGAGCTGTGCGCGCAAAATGGCGTACCGGCGGAGTACATCTATGAGGTGGTCTATTCCGGAAACACAACCATGCTGCATCTGGCGGCAAACACCGATCCGCAGTCGTTGGGACAGTATCCGTACACGCCTAAGCTGACCGGAGCCGTGTGTCTTCCGTCAACGGAGCTGGGACTGGAAATTTCACCGTTTGGGCGGGTCTATCTCCCGCCGGTGATCTCCGCCTATGTCGGTGCGGACATCACGTCCGGCATTTTAAGCTGTGATCTGGAGCATCAGGAAGGCAATACGCTGTTTATTGATATCGGCACCAACGGTGAGATGGTGTTCGCGTCGGGTGGAGCGATGTCCGCCACGTCAACCGCTGCGGGTCCGGCGTTTGAGGGCATGAACATCACGTTTGGCATGCGGGCCGGACGGGGTGCGATTGAGAGCGTGGAAATTGACGAGGATGGAACGGTTCATATCGGAACGATTGGCGGCACGGAGCCGGAGGGCATCTGCGGCAGCGGACTGTTTGACGCGGTCGGGGAGCTGGCGCGCATCGGTGTGATTGAGCGCAGCGGACGCCTGGTCAAAGCAAACAAATGTCCACTTCCGGAACGCATCACTAACCGTCTGGAACAGTACAACGGCAAACCGGCCTTTCGGCTGGCGGACGGCGTGTACCTGACCCAGCTGGACATCCGCCAGATCCAGATGGCGAAATCCGCGATCCGGGCAGGCATCGAGGCCATGATGCAGATTCACCACTGTGAGGCGGCTGCGGTGGATCGCGTGTACATCGCAGGTGCGTTTGGGTATCATCTGCGGGTCAGCAGTCTGGTGAACATCGGGATCATCCCGGAGTGCCTGCGGGACAAGGTGCAGTTTGCCGGAAATACGTCCAAGACGGGCGGCACGGCGTTTTTGCTGAACACCGACTGCCGGAACAAGATGCAGGCGCTGGTCTCCGGGATCGCGCCTCTGGACTTGTCGGATTATCCGGGCTTTCAGGATCTGTTTGTCCAATACATGCAGTTTTGAAACACGAAAATCGCAGTACAGGAAGGCTGGAAACAGTCTTCCTGTTTTTCTGTAAGATGTGATATACTAGTAGAGACCAGAGAGGAAAAGAGGCTGCTGTCATGTACTATCAAACCCGTTATGACTCCCCGTTGGGAGAGCTTACTCTTGTCAGCGATGGAAACGCATTGACAGGAGCTTGGTTTTTGGGACAGAAATACTATTACGGTGCGCTGAGCGAACCGCCGGTCGAGGAGGACTCGGTTCCGGTACTGCATCAGACGAAGGACTGGCTGGACCGGTATTTTGCCGGGGAAAGGACGGACGGAACAGAGCTGCCGCTGGCGCCTGTCGGCACGGAGTTTCAGCACGAAGTTTGGAACATCCTGCGCACCATCCCCTATGGACAGGTTGTTACATACGGAGAGATTGCCAAGCGCATAGCCGCACAGCGCGGAGTGGCCCGGATGTCCGCACAGGCGGTCGGCGGCGCGGTGGGACACAATCCGCTCAGCATCATTGTCCCGTGCCACCGCGTTGTCGGAACGAACGGGAATCTGACCGGCTATGCGGGAGGATTGGACAAAAAGCGTTGGCTGCTGGAGTGGGAGCGTGAGCATCTGAGGGAACGCAACCAGATATAACAGAGTTGGAGTTGTTTCGTTAGGAATGGATGGTAGAAATTGCGCATGGCCTATTGTATACTGTAATCAAACCAAACGAAAGTAGGAAAAGTATGCTGAGTGAGAATTTGACTGCATTGCGGCGGATGAAGAAGCTGTCGCAGGAACAGGTGGCGGAGCAGGTAGGCGTGTCACGGCAGGCGCTGGCCAAGTGGGAGAGCGGGGAGACCATTCCGGATGTGCAGCGGTGTGTTGCACTGGCGAAGCTCTATGAGGTCTCGCTGGACGATCTGGTGAATTATTCCGAAAAGACCACCGGCTTGCCCATCCCGCCGCGCGGAAAGCACCTGTTTGGAACGGTTGTGATGGGAGAAAAGGGACAGATTGTCATTCCCAAACGGGCAAGGGACGTTTTTCATTTGCGCGCCGGCGATCGGCTGGTCGTTCTGGGCGATGAGGATCAGGGAATCGCTCTGCTGCGGGAGAGCGATCTCATGGAGCTGCTGCGCGGGCTGGAGCAAGGGAGAGGATGACATGAGACAGCGGTATCTGGATAACATCCGTTGTGGCACGGTACTTCTGGTGGTACTGTACCATCTGGTCTATCAGTACAATTCGGTCGGCGTCATTTCCAATTTGGATGTGCAGGGTATCCCGCAGCTGGACGCATTGCTGTGCTACGTCTATCCCTGGTTTATGGGATTGCTGTTTGTGGTCGCCGGCATGAGCGCACGGTATTCGCTGGATAAGCGGGGGACACGCGGTTTTTTGCATGAGCGCGTGAAAAAGGTGCTGATTCCGTCGGTCGCCGGAATTTTCCTGCTCGGTTGGATCAACGGATGGGTGACCAATCAGTACAGCGACATCTTTCAGGGAGCGTCCGTTCCGGCTTTGCTGCGGTATGTGATTTACTGCTTCTGCGGCATCGGACCGCTGTGGTTTTTGCATGAGCTGTTTCTGGGCTGTTTATTGCTGCTGCTCATTCGCCGTCTGGATCGAACGAAACGTCTGGATGCACTGTTTTCCCGTCTGCCGCTGTGGACGACGATTGTGCTGTTTGTCCCGGTCGCGCTGTCCTCCGGCTTTCTGGTCACGCCGGTGGTTGAGGCATACCGGAACGGTTTTTACCTCCTGCTGTTCCTGCTCGGATACTACTGGTTCGTGCAGGAGCGTGTGACCGATTCGCTGGCACGCGCCGCGATCTGGCTGGCTCCGCTGACAGCGTTATTCGGGATATGGTATACCGTGCACTGGTTTGGACAGAATTACACCACACAGCAGTGCCTGAACAGCCTGCCCACCAATGCCTATGCGTGGCTGGGGATTTTGTCGGTGCTGGGTGCGGGCAAACGATGGTGCAATCGCGAGACAATCCTCACGCGCCGTATACAGAAGCACAGCTTTGCCATTTTCGTTTTGCACAATCCTTTTCTGGTGCTGACCGGATATCTGGTGTGTGAGTACACCGCTTTGCCGATGGCCGGTGTGTATCCGGTCAACGCACTGTTGGAAATCGTGTGCCTGACCGCGGCAATTTGGATCATCCGGCGCATACCGCCGCTGAAACGGCTGCTGCTGGGGGAGTAAACGGATAGAAAGGAATATCAGAAAGACATGAAAAAAGGAGCAAAAATCGCCATAGGAATCCTCGGAGGACTTGTACTGACATATGCAGTCATCGCGTTTCTTCCAAGACCCGACAATTATAAGAACAGCAACCCGCTGATTGTGGATGGAGATACGCCGGTTCTCATCGCACACGGCGGAGGAAACGGTGAGTTTCCCGACAATACGTTGGAAGCGTTCTATAACGCATACAGTGTGGATGAAAATGTCATGATGGAGACTGACGTGAGCATAACAAAGGATGGTGTGGTGATTCTCTCCCATGATACAACTCTTGATCGAAAGACCAATGTGACAGGGGCTATCGCAGACTGGAATTATTCCGATCTTATATCGCAGCGAGTGGACTTCGGATATACAAACCCCACGGTTGACGAAGTTCTGAGCGGTGAGCGCGAGCATTTCAAAGGGGAAGACGGAGAAGAAAAATACCCCACGGATGTCAGCTATCCCGCGGGAGTTGAGCCGAGAGACGAGGAAATCTTCTTCGCAACAACACTGGAAGAGCTGCTTGTGACGTTTCCTGATAACTACATCAATGTGGAGATCAAGCAGTCCGGCGAGCTTGGCCTGACCGCACTGGATGAGGTTCTTCGCCTGCTGTATGAATACGATGCGTTCGATCGGGTCGTTCTTGCTTCATTCCACGAGGAAATCTACGATCGTTTCTGTGAGCTTGCAACATCCGGAGATGTACCCGACAACTTCATGTTCTCACCGGCTTACGATTCGACAACCAAGTTCTTCGTTCTGCAGCTATTCAAACTGGATGTGTTCTTTACAGAAAAAATGTGTGTTTTCCAGCTGCCAACGGAGGAATATGGAATTAACCTTGCCACAAAAGCAATTACAAAGTGTGCAAACCGACATAATTTGGCGGTACACTACTGGACGATCAACGAGCCTGATGAAATGCGTCATCTGATTGATATAGGAGCCGACGGAATCATGACGGATTATCCCCACCGCTTAAAGACTGTGCTTGACGAATACTGTGAATAACGAAAATACCACGGTTTTGTTCGGTATGTTTCAAGTACAGGAGTATGTCTCAACGGTGTTTGGAACAGATCCGTACAAACAGACCATAGACAAAGAACCCCCTAATGCAGGAAAAAAGTACTGCATTAGGGGGTACTATTCTGTCCAAACGAAAATACGAACAAGTTCAGGAGTTACTGCCAGGGGTTTTTGCTGTCCGTACAATCTGGGGCAGTTCGACGATTCGATACCTATCTTTCTGTTGAGATCAGAATTTCTGCTGCACAATCCGAAGCTCTTCCGGATAGATGCAATGCGCAAAGGTATTCTGTTCCACACCGCGCAGGCATTCGTCAAAGTCCATCCACAGGACGCGTTCCACCTCGGATTCCTGTACGGTAAACTCGGCTTCCTCGCGGTCCAGCCACAGCAGATAGATGTTGCTGACCTGATTGTCGTGGAACGGCTTGCCGTGGAACTCCGAATCAAAGGTGAATGTCCGCTGACCGCATAGAATCAGCTGGTCGGCCGTGACGGTGACACCCAGCTCCTCCTCCAGTTCCCGCAGAGCGGAGGGGACAAAGTCCACACCGGCCGGGATGTGTCCGGCGCTGGAAATATCGTAGCAGCCGGGATGGGAGTCCTTGTCCGCGCTGCGCTTTTGCAGCAGAATCTGGATGCGACGGTTTTTGCGGCGGCAGATCCAGACGTGCGAGGTGCGGTGGCGGACGCCGTGTGCGTGCGCAAACTCGCGATCAATGGTTTCGCCGGTCGGCAGGCCGCATTCGTCCACAATATCGAGGTATTCCATACGATCCGCTCCTCAAATCGCGGCAAATACCGCATCGACCAATTCGGAAATGCGCGTGCCGACGACGGATTTGTCAGCCGCCGCCTGGTAAATCGGCTTGCGCTGCTGATAGAGTGCGCGGGTCTGCTTTTCCTTATCGCCCTGCAGCAGCGGGCGGGAGGTATCCCGGCTGAGGTTCTGCACGATGCGGTAAAACGGGGTGTTCAGATGAATCAGGATTCCGTTCTCCTTGTACAGCCGGACGTTTTCCTCGCGCAGTACCGCGCCGCCGCCCAGCGCGATGACGCAGTTTTGCTTTTGGGACAATTCCCGGGCGCAGTCGGTTTCTATATCGCGGAAGGCTGGTTCGCCCAGTTCGTCGAAGATGGACGAAATGGTGCGCTGTTCACGCTGTTCCAGATAGGTATCCGCATCAATGAATTCGCAGCCAAGCGCGCGGGCCAGCTTGCGTCCGATGGTGGTCTTGCCGCTGCCCATAAAGCCGCACAGAACAATATTGGACTTGCCATAAATGTCACGCAGGCGTTTGCGCGCCATGTCGCCCGCCAGACGGCGCAGGATACCGGTCAGCGCCGCGTGGTCAAATTGTGTGCCCAGCCAGATGGTCTCGGCATAGGCGGCCTGAAGCACCAGCATGAGCAGACCGTTGCGGGTTTTGCAGTCGCGGCCCGCCAGTGTCATGATGCGGGTCATCGGCGGGTTGTATACCGCGTCGAACACATATCGGGTTCCGGACGGAAGGGATTCCAGCGGAGTGCCGTCCTCGTGCGGGAACATGCCAAGCGGTGTTCCGTTTACCACAATTTCCGTGGCGCGGGGCAGCTGGGTGGACGGCATGATTTCGATGTCTGCGTCCGGCAGCAGCGTGCGCAGTTCGTTGCGCAGTGTTTTTGCCTTGGACAGGTTGCGTCCGGTGATCAGCAGCCGTGCGCCGGAGGCCGCCAGATGGTAGCCCATCACGCGGGACACACCGCCGTAGCCGCACAGGACGGCGATCTTTCCGGACGGGTCGATGTGGTCAAATTCCAGAGAGCCGGAAAAGCCCAAAATGTCCGTGTTGTAGCCGATGGCCTCGCCATCGGTGAAATGCACCGTGTTGACCGAGCCGAGGTCGCGCGCGGTTTCGTCCACGGCGTCCAGATGGTCGAACACAGCCTTTTTGTGCGGAATCGTCAGGTTTAAGCCCTTGCACTTGCGTTTGGCGATTTCCATCGCTTCGCCCAGATGTTCGGGGGGAACGTCCACGGCGAAATAGTCGCAGTCCTGTTCGGACGCCTGGAACAGCGCCGCGTGCAGTTCCGGGGACATGGTGTGCGCAATCGGATGACCGAACAGCGCAAAGGTCGTGCGGATCGGTTCGTAGGCACGGAATTCATCCATGGTCAGAATCATTTGGTGTTCGCCTCCAGTGCAGAGAGTGTGTCAAAGAAATTCGGATAGGAGATGGCGACGCAGGCCGGGTCGTCAATCGTGGATTCGCCGGCACACGCCAACGCGCATACCGCCATGCTCATCGCAACGCGGTGGTCGGCGTAGCTGGTGAAATCTCCGCCGTGCAGCGGTTTGCCGCCGCGGACGATCATGCCGTCCTCGGTTTCCACGACATCCGCGCCGGTCTTGGTCAGCTCGGCGGTCATCGTGGCGATGCGGTTGGATTCCTTGACCTTTAATTCCTGTGCGTCGCGGAATACGGTTTCGCCTTCGGCGAATGCGGCTGCAACGGCCAGAACCGGGATTTCGTCAATCAGGCGGGGGATCAGGTCGCCGCCGATCACGGTACCGTGCAGCTTGGACGAACGAACCAGCAGATCACATACCGGTTCGACCTCGCCGCGCTCGTTGAGACGGGTGATGTCCGCGCCCATCTGTTCCAGCGCATCCAGAATGCCGGTGCGGGTGGGATTGATGCCGACGTTGCGGATCAGAATCTCGCTGTTCGGGACAATCAGACCGGCGACGAGGAAATACGCCGCGGAGGAAATGTCACCCGGAACGGCGACGTCCACCGTGCCAAGCTCCTGCGGCGGTGTCAGCGTGATCACCGTGCCGTCGGTCTCCACCGAGACACCCAGACCGCGCAGCATGCGTTCGGTGTGGTCACGGGACGGAGCGGGCTCCACGACGGTCGTTTTGCCGTCGGCGTACAGGCCCGCCAGCAGAATGGAGGATTTGAGCTGGGCGGAAGCGACCGGCATGTCGTAGTGAATGCCGTGCAGCTTTGCCGGACGGACGGTCAGCGGGCAGAGGTTTCCGTCTTTGCCCTCGATGTCCGCGCCCATCTCGCGCAGCGGCTTGATGATGCGTCCCATCGGACGCTTCTGGATGGAGGCATCGCCGTTGAGCGTGCTGGAAAACGGCTGTCCAGCGAGGATGCCGCACAGAAGGCGGGTGGTCGTGCCGGAATTGCCGGTGTACAGCAGTTCGGACGGGGCCTTGAGACCGTGCAGTCCGACGCCGTGCACGACGACCTCGCGGTCGGAGACGTCTACCTGTACGCCCATCTTGCGGAAGCAGTCGATGGTGGACAGGCAGTCCTCGCCCATGAGGAAGCCGGTGATGTGCGTCGTGCCGGAGGACAGCGCGCCCAGCATGACGGCGCGGTGGGAGATGGACTTGTCGCCCGGTACGGTGACCTCGCCGCGCAGACCGGTGACAGAGGAAATCAGATTATGCATTTTCGTTGAGACCCTCCTCTTCGATGACAGGGAACGAGCCCAATACGCGGACCACCGGGATCTCCTGCGACAGGTGATAAATCATGCGGCGGGTGTCCTCCTCCAGAATATTGCCGGTGAAGTCAATGTAGAAGCAGTAATTCCACGGCATGTCCGCCAGCGGGCGGGAGTGAATTTCGGTCATGTTCAGGCCGTAATCCGAGAACACGGACAGCGCGTTGTACAGACTGCCGGTGACGTGCGGCAGGATCAGAATCAGGCTGACGCGGTTGTCCTCCTTCTTGGCGGACAGACCGCGGGTAACGGCGATGAAGCGGGTCTGATTGAAATTGCCGTCATTGATCTCGTGTTTCAGAACCGTCAGACCATACAGCTCGGCGGCCGCCTCGGAACAGATGGCTGCCTGTGTCAGATCACCCGTTTCGGCAATCAGCTTGGCTGCAACGGCGGTGTTGCTTTCTTCGACCTCGTGCAGGTCGTGCTGGGCGATGTAGTGAGAGCACTGCCGCAGCGCCTGCGGATGGGAACGAACGGTTTTTATGCCGTCCACCGTCGCGCCTGGACAGGCCGCCAGACAGTGACGGATGCGGCCGATATAGGAATGGGATATGTACAGACCGTGTTTCTCCAACAGGTCATAGACCTCGTTGACCGTGCCGGCGGTGGAGTTTTCCACCGGGATCACGCCGGCATCCGCGCGGCCCTCCGAGACCTCCAGAAAGACGTCCTCAAAGCTCTTGAGACTGTAGCGCTCGGCCTTCGGGAACAGCGCCTTGACCGCAGCTTCCTGATAGGACGCGGGAAGGCCCTGATAGCACACGGTTTCCGGCGTGTCAATGCGCGCTGTGATGGGCAGCTGGAGACGGTACGGCTCGGCGTTCAGAATGCGGGCGTACTGATATTTCCGGCTGATGCGGGTGGTGGTCTTGAGCAGGGCGGTGTATTCCTGCTTCAGCTGCTCCGGAACGTTTTCCAGCATGGTGTTCAGCAGCTCGGTCTCGCGGGAGGGGACCAGAACCTGACCGCCGGTGCTCATCTTAAAATCCGATACTTCCTCGGCGCATTTCATACGGCGCAGGAACAGATCGACGATCTGCCGGTCAATTTCGTTAATTTCCTTGCGGACTTCTTCAATTTGACGCATATCCGTAGGCCTCCATATACAAATCGGTGATCGCAATCGCGACGGCGGCTTCGATAACCGGCGCGGCGCGGGTGACAATGCAGGGGTCGTGCCGTCCCTTGATGACCAGCGGCTCAACCTGTCCGGTGGTGAGATTCAGCGTCTGCTGCTCCTTGGAGATGGACGGGGTCGGCTTGATCGCGGCGCGGACGATAACCGGCATGCCGCTGGTGATGCCGCCCAGAATGCCGCCGTTGTTGTTGGTCTCCGTGCGGACGACGCCGTCCTGCAGTATCATGCGGTCGTTGGCTTCCGAGCCGAAGAGGGAGGAGATGGCAAAGCCTGCGCCGAATTCCACGCCCTTGACCGCCGGAACGGAGAACAGCAGGGAGGAGATGCGTCCCTCGGCAGGCTGGAGCATCGGGGAGCCGAGACCGGCCGGCAGACCGGTGACAGCACATTCGATGATGCCGCCGACCGAATCCTGCTGCATACGCGCCTGCTCGATCAGGTCCAGCATGGCCTGCTGGGCGCGCGGGTTGATGATCGGATACTCCTGCTGGCGCAGCGCGGCCAGCTGCTCCGCCGATACGCTGATGTCGTCAAACGGAGTG
The DNA here is from genome assembly GCA_051887235.1 of Butyricicoccus sp. GTDB lineage: Bacteria > Bacillota > Clostridia > Oscillospirales > Butyricicoccaceae > Butyricicoccus_A. The sequence continues at coordinate 52,152 of JBJEZE010000112.1, read as the reverse complement.
TCCACAATCTGTCCGATCGCGGCGATATGCGAACCGACCTCGATGCCTTTGCTCTTCAGAAACAGCTTGCACATTGCGCCCGCAAATACCAGCGGAGCCGTCAGACGGCCGGAGAAATGTCCGCCGCCGCGCGGGTCGTTGCAGCCGTCAAAGCGGATGCGGCCGGTGTAGTCGGCGTGCCCCGGACGGGGGTGCTCGACCAGATTTTTATAATCGCCCGAACGGGTGTCGGTGTTTTCGATGACGCAGGAAACCGGCGTGCCGGTGGTTCTGCCCTCAAACACACCGGACAGTACCTTGGGAAGATCCTTTTCCCGGCGGGCCGTCGACTGGCGGTTTTTGCCGGGAGCGCGCCGGTCCATCTCAGCCAGAACAAAGTCCTCGTCGTAGGAGACGCCGGACGGGAATCCGTCCAGCACACAGCCGATGCCGCCGCCGTGTGATTCGCCAAAAATGCTGAGTTTCAGGTTATTGCCCCAAACAGAGCCCATACATTTGTTCTCCTTTCGGTTGCTTTTGATAGCACGTTGAGGAGAATCCAGCGGATTCTCCTCAAAATGTTGATATTTCGTGTATACTATTTGGATTTAAAGCTGCTCGACCAGAGCCTGCAGTTCCTCTACCGGAATTTTCCGGATCTCCGCCTTGCCCAGCGTATCCACCAGTACGAAATTCATCGTACCGGCCTCCCGCTTCTTGTCGGTCAGCAGAGCGTCGCAGATGAGGCTGCGTTCGTACGGCAGATCAGTCGGCAGATGATGTGCATTGCATGCGGCGATGATCGTGTCGGACAGGTCGTTGCCGCCCAACAGCGCGTTGAGCTTTGCAGCAGCGACCATGCCGATCGCGACTGCCTGCCCGTGGCTCAGATCGACGTAATGCCCCAGCTTTTCCGCCGCGTGACCCAGCGTGTGACCGAAATTCAGGATCATGCGCAGACCGGTGTCGTGTTCGTCCTGCTGGACGACATCCCGTTTGATTCGGACACATTCGTATACAATCTGCTCCATGTTGTCCTTGAAGTCGGGCGCGGAAATCAGCTCCAGAATGTCGCGGTTGGCGATGCAGCCGTATTTGATGACTTCTGCCATGCCGTCGCAGAAAATGCGGTCGGGCAGGGTGTTCAAGATGTCCGTGTCAATGATGACCAGTTCCGGCTGATAGAACGCGCCGACCAGATTCTTGCCCTGCGGAAGATCGACGCCGCACTTGCCGCCGACCGAGGAATCCACCTGCGACAGCAGAGTGGTCGGAATCTGACACACGCTGATGCCGCGCAGGTAGGTAGCCGCTGCGAAACCGGTGATGTCACCGACTACGCCGCCGCCCAACGCGATCAGCAAATCGCTGCGGGTCAGACCCGCCTCACACAGGTCATTGTAAATGGATGCAACGGTATCCAGATTTTTGTGTTCTTCGCCGGCCGGGATGATGGTGGTGGAGATGTGCAGCGGGAACTGCTGGCACAGGGCATCCAGATACAGCGGAGCGACGGTGCTGTCCGTCACCACATGGATGCGGGACGGGTGGAATTTTTCCGCCACGTGCTTGGCGGTCTTGGCGAACATACCGCTGCCAATATAGATATCCGACAGGCTGAGTGAGCCTTGCAGAGACAGATGATACATGATTAAATCTCCTTGCCGATGGCGGCCGCGATGCTGCGCAGCTTGCCCATCGTGCGGTCAAAGTGCTTGTAGGTGAGTGACTGTGCACCGTCGGACATCGCGTGCGCCGGGTCGTTGTGAACCTCGATGATCAGGCCGTCTGCACCGGCCGCCACCGCAGACATCGCCAGCGGCTCGACCATCCAGTAGATACCGGCGGCATGCGACGGGTCAACCACAACCGGCAGATGGCTCAGACGCTTGAGTGCCGGAACAGCGCTGATGTCCAGCGTGTTGCGGGTGTAGGTCTCGTAGGTGCGGATGCCGCGCTCGCACAGGATGACCTGTTCGTTGCCGCCCGCCATGATATACTCCGCGGACATCAGGAACTCCTCCAGCGTGTTGGCAAAGCCGCGCTTCAGCAGAACCGGCTTGTCGGTCTTGCCGATCTCCTTGAGCAGCTCGAAGTTCTGCATGTTGCGCGCGCCGATCTGGAAGCAGTCAACCTTGTCCAGGAACAGCTCGATGTGCGCCGGATTGGTGATCTCCGTGACGATCGGCATACCGGTCTTCTCCTTTGCCTTGCACAGCAGTTCCAGACCCTCTGCCTTCAGTCCCTGGAAGGAGTACGGGGAGGAACGCGGCTTCCACGCGCCGCCGCGCAGAATGGTTGCGCCCTGACGCTGCACTTCCTCTGCGATCTCGCAGATCTGTGCCTCGCTTTCGACCGAGCACGGGCCGGCCATAACGGCGATTCTGTTTCCGCCGACCTGCACGCCGCCGATGTTGACAATCGTGTCGTCCGGATGCATCGCGCGGTTGGCCAGCTTGAACGGCTCCTGCACCTTCATAACGCGCTCGACCCAGTGGTTGAGCATCAGGGTATCCCGATCAATCGCAGACGTATCGCCGACCAGTCCGAGAATGGTGGTCTCTTCGCCGACAATCGGATTCACTGCTACATGGAAATGCTCAATCCATTGGGAGAGCGCTTCAATTTCCGCCTGCGGGGCGCCTTTCTTCATTACAACGATCATGATTTGTTTCTCCTTATTCCGTTAGATTTTCCCGGCAAGGAAAACAGCATGGGCATAAAAAAAGCCTTTCTTCCCGTAAACAAGGGACGAAAGACATACATTCCGTGGTACCACCCAAATTCGGCCATAGATTGGCCGCACTTTCTTCAAATACGGAGCCGGGAAGCCCGATATTCTATCCCGCTAACGGGGGAGACCGTCCGCGCCTACTGGATGTTCAGCGCGAAAGCTCAGGAGAGAACTTCAAACCGTCCGCGCCCCGCATCGGTTTTCAGTCGCGACCGATGCTCCCTGTTGGGTTGGATGAGGCTTTACTTTTCTCCGTCATCGCATTTGCTGTTTTTGAAATTGTCTTTATTATATACGCGCTTTGACGGTGTGTCAAGGTGCAAATCAAATAGAATACAAAAAATCAGGACGAAATAAATGTGGTAAATCTGTACATATTGTGCCGTTTGGAAAGCGCGACGGCCCCTGCATGTCCGGATTTCCTATGGCTGTTTGGAAAACGTATCGTCCCGCGAGACTGTTCCGCCGTCCGAAACTATGGTATAATGATACTACTATAATAGATGGAGAGAGAAAGGGGACGAAAGGGATGGGAAAGCGCGTTCTGGTTGTCGGTGGGACATATTTCTTCGGCCGCGTATTCTGTCTGCTGACTGAGCAGGAAGGGAAGGATTATGAGTTGACGCTGCTGAACCGGGGGAGGTTTTCCATGGCACATCTGCCCTGCGTGAAAGCGGAATACCACTGTGACCGTCATGACCGTGCCGCACTGGCGGCCCTGCCGGAGCAGGATTATGACGCGGTGGTGGATTTTTGCGCGTATCAGCCGGGAGAGGTGCGCACGCTGCTGGAAGCATTGCCCGGACGGGTGGGACAGTATGTGCTGATCAGCACCTGCGATGTGTACGACCGACGCTGTCGTGGGGCGAAGGACGAACAGACCCCGCTGCTGACCGAGCGTCATCCCGGAGAAATCGGGGATTATGTGTATCACAAGATGCAGCTGGAGCATGAGAGCTGCGAGGTATGCGATCGTCTGGGCATCCCGCGGACGGTTCTGCGTCCGGCCTTTCTCTACGGACCGTTCAATTACGCCCCGCGGGAATCGTGGTATGTCAAAACCATTGTCTCGGGACAGCCGGTCCCGGTCCCGGATACCGCCGAGGGGAAATTCCAGTTTGTCTATGTCGGCGATGCGGCGCATGCGATTATGTGTGCAATCGAACAGGAGCGGGCAAAGGGGCGCGAGTACAACCTGAGCGCGCCGGAAGTCCTGGACTATCCGGGATATATGGAAACGCTGCGCCGGGCGGGGGAATGGGAATTCGCGACCCGCGCGGTATCGCTGCGGCAGATCGCACAGGAGCGTATTCCGCTGCCGTTCCCGCTTACGGAGGAGGAAAGCGAGCTGTTTGACGGAAGCCGCATCGTGCGGGAGCTGGGACTGCAGTATACGGACTTCCTGACCGGCATGCGGCGGACGGTGAAAGCGTTTTTAGAGGTGTATGCGGGGTGATCCGGCGGACGGGAATACGGCGCAATATCGCTTCTCGTCATATTCACAATTTTTCAACAGACTCTTGACAGAACCGCTGGAAATTGTTATACTGATTCCAGTTTTATATTCTGAAATGTGATGAACGGGTAAAGTAGTTGCCCAGTGTGTTCAGAGAGCTGTCGGTTGGTGCGAGACAGCGGCGCGACGCAGTGAAGCTCACCCCGGAACAGCCCGCTGAACGGCGATCTGCTTGGTAAGCGAGGACGGGACTCCCACCGTTATATGGGAAATGCATTGTTGGATGCATGAGCGGCCGATGATTCGGCAACAGGAGTGGTACCGCGGAAGTATGCTTTCGTCTCTTATCGGATTTTGGATAGGGATGAAAGCTTTTTCTTTTGTTTTTTCAGTACACATTATCATTTATGGAGGATAGAAGTTATGTCAAGAATGATTAAAATTTTTGATACGACACTCAGAGACGGCGAGCAGTCCCCGGGCTGCAGCATGGATCTGCGCGAAAAGATTGAGGTCGCGCGTCAGCTGGAAACGCTGGGCGTAGACATCATCGAAGCTGGTTTTGCGATCGCGTCGCCGGGCGATGCGGCAGCCATTGCCGCGATTGCAAACACGATCAAGAACTCGTCTGTTTGTTCGCTGGCACGGGCTACCAAGAAGGACATTGACGCAGCGTACAACGCCGTCAAGAATGCGGTTGCGCCGCGCATCCATACCTTTATCGCCACCAGCCCGATTCACATGCAGTATAAGCTCAAGATGACGCCGGAGGAAGTTCTGCAGCGCGCGAGCGACATGGTTGCGTATGCCAAGGGATATGTGTCGGATGTTGAGTTCTCCTGTGAGGACGCCACCCGTTCCGATCCGGAATTCCTGTGCCGCGTTCTGGAAGCGGTTATCAAGAGCGGTGCAACGACCGTCAACATTCCGGACACCAACGGCTATATGCTGCCGGCGGAATACGCATCCCTGATCCGCTATCTGAGAGAGCGCGTTCCGGGCATCGAGAACGTCACGATTTCCTGCCACAACCACAACGACCTCGGCATGGGCGTTGCTACCTCTCTGGCTGCCGTGGAAGCTGGCATCGGTCAGATCGAGTGCACCCTCAACGGCATCGGCGAGCGCGCAGGCAATGCCTCTCTGGAGGAGATCGTCATGGCGCTGCGCACCCGCAAGGATTACTTTGACGTGGACACCCGCATTGATACCACGCAGATCTACCGTTCCTGCCGCATGATCGAGACCATCACCGGCGTGGCGATTGCTCCGACCAAGCCGATTGTCGGTATGAATGCGTTCGCGCATGAGTCCGGTATCCACCAGCACGGCGTATTGAACAACCCGCAGACCTACGAGATCATGACGCCGGAGTCCATCGGTATCCCGCAGAATGCGATTGTACTGGGCAAGCATTCCGGACGCCATGCCTTTGAGGCGCGTCTGAAGGAGCTGGGCTATGACCTGACGCAGGAGAAGCTGGACAAGGCATTTGAAAAGTTCAAGGCTCTGGCAGACAAGAAGAAGGTCATCAAGGATCGCGATCTGGAAGCGATCATCGGTGTTGTTCCGGTTTCCGGCCCGGTTCGTTACACGCTGAAGGATTACGTCATCAACAGCGGCAACACCATCAATACCACTGCGGTCATCAAGGTGATCCGCGGCGATGAAGTCTTTGAGCGCGTTGCGCTGAGCGACGGCCCGGTCAATGCGTCGTTTGCAGCGATCAACAAGATTGTCGGCTGCGACATCGAGCTGCTGGACTACTCGCTGAAGGCACTGACCGACGGTCAGGACGCGCAGGCGGAAGCCGTGGTCAAGATCCGCTTTGACGGCGACCATGAGGTCATTACCGGACGCGGTATCTCCACCGACATCGTGGAAGCTTCCATCAAGGCGTACATCAACGGTATTAACAAATATTTGAACGATTGAGAGTGAGGGAAATCACTATGGCTATGACAATGACCCAGAAGATCCTGGCGAAGCATGCCGGGCTGGACAGCGTGTCCGCCGGTCAGCTGATCGAGGCAAAGCTCGATCTGACGCTGGCAAACGACATCACTGGACCGGTTGCCATCCGCGAGCTGGAGAAGGCTGGTTTTGAAACCGTATTTGACAAGACAAAAATTGCGCTGGTCATGGACCACTTTGCGCCGAATAAGGACATCAAGTCTGCGGAGCAGTGCCTGCAGTGCCGTGAATTTGCGGGCAAGCACGAGATCGTCAACTTCTTTGACGTCGGCGCGATGGGCATCGAGCACGCTCTGCTGCCGGAAAAAGGTCTGGTTGGCCCGGGTGAGCTGGTAATCGGCGCGGATTCCCACACCTGCACCTACGGTGCGCTGGGCGCGTTCTCCACCGGTGTCGGATCGACCGATCTGGCGGCCGGCATGGCGACCGGACGTGCATGGTTCAAGGTACCGTCCGCGATCAAGTTCAATCTGGTCGGCGAGCTGCCGAAGTATGTCTCCGGTAAGGACGTCATCCTGCACATCATTGGCAAGATCGGCGTGGACGGTGCGCTGTACCGTTCGATGGAGTTTACCGGCGAGGGCGTAACGTCCCTGACCATGGACGACCGTTTCACCATCTGCAACATGGCGATTGAAGCCGGCGCCAAGAACGGCATTTTCCCGGTTGACGAAAAGACCATGGAGTACATCACCGGCCGCATTGACCGTGAGGTCACCGCATATGAGGCGGATCCGGATGCGGTATACGATGAGGAATACACGATTGACCTGTCCGCTCTGCGCCCGACGGTTGCGTGCCCGCACCTGCCGGAAAACACCAAGACGGTTGACGAGCTGGGCAAGATTGAGATTCAGCAGTCCGTCATCGGCTCCTGCACCAACGGACGCATTCAGGACATGCGCGACGCCGCAGCCATCCTGAAGGGCCGTAAGGTCAAGAGCAACGTCCGCACGATTGTGATCCCGGCGACCCAGAGCGTGTACTTACAGTGCATCGAAGAGGGTCTGGCGAAGATCTTCGTCGAAGCCGGTGCGATCCTGTCCACGCCGACCTGTGGTCCGTGCCTGGGCGGTCACATGGGCATCCTGGCGCACGGTGAGCGTGCGGTTTCCACCACAAACCGCAACTTTGTCGGCCGTATGGGCCATGTTTCGTCCGAAATTTATCTGGCAAACCCGGCAGTCGCTGCTGCATCCGCAGTGACCGGCTACATCACCGACCCGGCGGAATTGGACTAAGGAGGACATCAGACGATGAAAGCAAGAGGTTCTGTTTTTAAATATGGCGACAACGTGGACACCGACGTTATCATCCCGGCGCGTTATCTGAACATTGCCGACCCGATTGAGCTGGCAACGCACTGCATGGAAGACATCGACACCGAGTTTGTCAAGAAGGTACAAAAGGGCGACATTATGGTAGCGACCAAGAACTTTGGCTGTGGTTCGTCCCGTGAGCACGCACCGCAGGTCATCCGTGACAACGGCGTATCCTGTGTCATTGCGTCTTCGTTTGCGCGCATTTTCTATCGCAGCTCCATCAATATCGGTCTGCCGATCATGGAGAGCGAGGAAGCGGCCAACGCGATTTCCAACGGTGATGAGGTCGAGGTTGATTTCGACACCGGTATCATCACGGACATCACGACCGGTCAGACCTTCCAGGCGGCGGCCTTCCCGCCGTTCCTGCAGAACATCATTCAGGCAGGCGGTCTGCTCAAGAGCTTGAAGGAAAGAGAGGGCGAGTGAGATGGAATTTAACATTGCAGTTGTCAAGGGTGACGGCATCGGCCCGGAAATCGTAACCGAGGCCATGAAGACCCTGGAGGTCGTCGGAGAAAAGTACGGCCATACCTTCCACTTTACCGAGTGTCTGGCGGGCGGATGTGCGATTGACCAGTATGGAATTCCGCTGCCGCAGGAGACACTGGACACCTGTAAGGCGTCGGATTCCGTTCTGCTGGGTGCGGTCGGCGGTCCGAAGTGGGATTCGGTTCCGGCAGACAAGCGCCCGGAGAAGGCGCTGCTGGGTCTCCGCTCCAATCTGGGACTGTTTGTCAACCTGCGCCCGGCGCAGATGCATGCCGCTCTGGCGGATGCCTGCCCGATCAAGCAGGAGATCATCGGAGACGGCTTTGACATCATGGTCTGCCGTGAGCTGACCGGCGATGTCTACTTTGGCAAGCGCGGCCGCCGTGAATCCCCGCTGGGTGAGACCGGCTGGGACGACATGAACTATTCCGTCTCCGAGGTCGAGCGCATTGGCCGTGTCGGTTTTGAGATGGCCATGAAGCGCGGCAAGAAGGTTACGTCGGTTGACAAGTCCAACGTGCTGGAGACCTCCCGCGTCTGGCGTGAGACCATGCACCGCATTGCCAAGGAGTACCCGGAGGTCGAGTATCAGGACATGTACGTCGACAACTGCGCGATGCAGTTGGTGCGCGATCCGGGACAGTTTGACGTCATTATCACCGGCAATCTGTTCGGCGATATCCTGTCCGACGAGGCCAGCATGATCACCGGTTCCATCGGTATGCTGCCGTCCGCATCCATGGGCGAGACCTCGCTGGGCATGTATGAGCCGATCCACGGTTCCGCACCGGATATTGCGGGCAAGGGCATCGCCAATCCGATTGCGACCATCCTGTCCACCGCAATGATGCTGCGCTATTCGTTCAACCTGCCGGAAGAGGCAGCGTGCATCGAAGAAGCTTGCGAGAAGGCGCTGAACGATGGTCACCGCACCGCAGACATTGCCAAGGCGGGTGAGACGGTTCTGTCCACCTCTGAGATGGGCGAAATTGTCCGTGCGAATATCAAGGGATAATTTCTGATTCAAAACAAAAAACAGCCGATGGCAGAGCGAATCTGCTGTCGGCTGTTTGTTCCGTTATAAGAAGAAAAGGGGCGTTACGGGATCAGGAATTTTTCCTTCAGCGCACCGCGTTTGCCTTCGCTCAGTCCCATTTCCTGCTCCAGAAATGCATCCATTCCGCCAAAATGTACGTCGATTTCATCCCGGACGGCGTCCAGATATTCCGGCGCAACCGAGAAAAATGCGTCGATCTGCGGAATAATGTCCTTGGTTCCGGCTTTGTGGGTTAATTGTGCAATAATTTGGAACAGGGTTTCCTGATAGAAGGAATTGGTTGCCAGATAATCCTCCGTGATCACATCCTGAGCCACGCCCAGCGCGGAGAGAAGGAGCACGGTGGCGATGCCAACGCGGTCCTTGCCGGCGGAACAGTGCCACAGCACGGCCCCGTCCTCCGGGGCGGACAGCAGCGTGTCGAAAAAGCGCCGGTACTGGCCGCGGCTGAATTCGTTGCGCACCAGCTGGCGATAGATGTCCGTCATGTACGCTTTGGCATCGAATTTTGCGCTTTTCAGCAGTGCGATCAGCTGTTCCTGTCCGCTCTGCTGCGTCTCGCTTTCCCGCGTGATGCCCAGAGTGGACTCGTCCAGAATCGGAATCCAGAGGTACTCCACCGATCCGATTTTGGTGTCCGGCTCGCCGCTCCGCTCGGTCTCGGTGCGGAAGTCGATGACGACGCGCAGCTGATAATCATTTTGCAGGATCGCACGGTCTTCCAGACTCAGATCGTGCAGGTTGCCGCTGCGCAGCAGGCGGCGCGGACGGATGCGCTGTCCGTCTGTCGTAATGAATTGCCCCAAATCACGGGTGTTTTGCAGTTTTTCAAACGCAATGCGTGAGATTTCCATGAAAATTCCTCCAAAGGGAAATAAACTGTTCCTTCATTATAGCATGATTTCTCCGGTTGTGGTACAATAAATAAAAAAGAATTTTGCGAGGTGTTTCGTATGAAATACATGCGTCCGCAGGGGGATGTAGAAAAGAACATTTTTAATCTGCTGGAGGACAGCCGGCAGAAGGTACTGGCGCGGGGACAGGACGTGATCAACCTGTCGGTCGGCACGCCGGATTTTCCGCCGGATGAGCACGTTATGCAAGCGGTGTCCGAGGCGGCCCGCTATCCGGACAACTATAAATATACGCTGGGCGATATTCCGGAGCTCAAGGAAGCGGTACATAACTGGTACGAACGCCGTTATGGCGTGTCTCTGGAATACGATGAGATCATGTCGGTCAGCGGTTCGCAGGAAGGAATTGCGCACGTCGCGCTTCCGTTCGTCAAGCCGGGCGAGCTGGTACTTGCTCCGGACCCGGGCTATCCGGTGTTTTCGTTTGGCCCGTTTTTGGCGGGAGCCAAGGTCGGTCTGATGCCGCTGCGTGAGGACAAGCAGTATCTGATTGATTTTGACGAAATTGAGCCATCCATTGCGGACGATGCGAAGATGATGGTGGTTTCCTATCCGAATAATCCGACCACGGCGATGGCGGACGAGGAATTTTACTGCCGTCTGGTGCATTTCGCCAAAAAGCATGACATTATTGTGGTACACGACAATGCCTACTCCGACCTCGTCATGGATGGCGGAAAGGGAATCTCGTTCCTGTCTGTGCCGGGCGCGATGGATGTCGGCATTGAGATGAACTCGCTGTCCAAGACCTATAACCTGACCGGTATGCGCGTTTCCTTTGCATTGGGCAATCGGGACGTGATTCAGAAATTCTATGCGTTTCGCTCGCAGATTGACTACGGCATGTATCGTCCGGCGCAGCTGGGAGCGATCGCCGCGCTGAACGGCCCACAGGATATTGTGGAGCGCAACCGCCGGCGGTATCAGGAGCGCCGGGACGCACTGTGCGGCGGTTTACGCCGGATCGGCTGGGACGTGCCGGATTCCAAGGCGACGATGTTCGTCTGGGCGAAGATTCCGGAGCGGTTTACGGACACCGGTGCGTTTGTCATCGAGCTGCTGGAGCGCGCAGGCGTGCTGGTTGTACCGGGTGACAGCTTTGGTGAGCTGGGTGCAGGGTATGTCCGCATGGCGCTGGTTGTCCCGCCGGAACGCATGCAGGAAGCCTGCCGTCGGATTGACGAGTGCGGAATCTTGAAGGAGTAATGCGATGAAACTCATTTCCTGGAATGTAAACGGCTTGCGTGCCTGTGTGAAAAAGGGATTTTTGGATTTTTTCCGCGACGTGGATGCCGATGTGTTCTGTGTGCAGGAGACCAAGCTCCAGCCGGAACAAGCCCCGACCGAATGGGACGGTTATTTTGATTACTGGAACAGCGCGGACAAAAAGGGCTACAGCGGCACGGCGCTGTTCTCCAAGCAGGAGCCGGTGAACATCACTTTCGGCATTGGAATAGAGGAACACGACCATGAAGGCCGCGTCATCACGGCGGAGTACGATGGGTTTTACCTCGTGACCTGCTATACGCCCAACTCGCAGAGCGAACTGGCGCGTCTGGATTACCGCATGAAGTGGGAGGACGATTTCCGCGACTATCTGCTCAAGCTGGATGCGGTGAAGCCGGTCATCGTGTGCGGCGATCTCAACGTCGCTGCCGAAGAAATTGATCTGAAAAATCCCAAGCCCAACCGCGGTAGCGCAGGCTTCTCGGACGAGGAACGTGCGAAGTTCCGTGAGCTGAAGGCAGCCGGATTTACGGACAGCTTCCGCCTGCTGTATCCGGACGTCACGGGGGCGTACTCGTGGTGGTCGTACCGGTTCAAGGCGCGGCAGAACAACGCGGGATGGCGGATTGACTATTTCCTTGTGTCCGACCGCATCGCGGAAAACATTCAGGAGGCAAAGATCCTCTCGGATATTATGGGCAGTGACCACTGCCCGGTGCAGCTGGATATTCAGTTATAAGATGCGATGGGTGCCGGAAGGCACCCATCTTTATTGTGTGAAAAAGTTGTATATCTTTTTTGCGTGCCATTTGCTTGCACTTGACATTTTTGTACCGCTTTCGTATCATATTATATGTTATGTTGAATTTTGTCGATTTGGCGAACGGATAGAGAAGGGGAGTTAAATGCGTTCGGAACAAAAAAGTGATGTAAAAAACAGCATTGGCCGCCTGACCTTTGTGGGACTGTCTATTTTGGCGCAGCTGGCGTGGATTCTATTTCTGGTCATACGGCTCAATCGCTACTCAGCGGTTATTTCCACACTCAGCTCGGTCATGGCGTTGGTCGTGGTTCTGACGATTTATGGAAAGAAAACCAACTCGGCGTTTAAAATGCCGTGGATCATGCTGATTCTGGCTTTTCCGGTGCTCGGACTGTGTCTGTATCTGTTGTTTGGACATCAAAATGCAACTCGGACGATGCGGGAACGGTTTTTAAAGATTCATAAAACGCTGCTGGAGCAGCTGCACAAGGAGCAATCCGTCCTGCCGGAGCTGGAGCAGCGCGACATGGCGATGGCGAATCAGTGCCGGTATCTGGAGAATGTGGAGCGCTACCCGCTCTGCCGCAACACAGAGGTCGTGTTTTACGCGGAGGCAGAACAGGGATTCCGAGCCCAATTGGACGCCATCCGGCAGGCAAAGAAATTCATTTTTCTGGATTATCATGCCATTGAAGAAGCGAAGGCATTTGAACAGATGCGCCGGGAGCTGGCACAGAAGGCGGCCGAGGGCGTGGAGGTCCGCATTTTATATGACGACGTCGGCAGCATTGGCTTTGTCAACCTGGATTTCATCCGCCGGATGGAGAGCTGCGGGATCCGCTGCAAGGTGTTCAATCCGGTGATGCCGGTACTCAAAATCTTTATGAACCACCGAGATCACCGGAAAATTACCGTGATCGACGGAGAAATCGGCTTCACCGGAGGCTATAATCTGGCGGACGAGTATTTCAACATCACCCATCCGTACGGAATGTGGAAAGACACCGGCGTCCGGCTGACCGGAGAGGCGGTACGCAGTCTGACGGCAATGTTTTTGGAGATGTGGAACTGCTCGGAGAAGAAACTGGAGGCCACCGATAAGTATCTGATTCCGGCGCAGCCGGTTGTGAACAGTACCGGTTACGTCCAGCCCTATGCCGATCATCCGATGGGAACGGTCAGTGTGGGCGAGAACGTGTATCTGAACCTCATCAAACAGTCCACGCGATTTGTCTATATCACAACGCCGTATCTGATCATCAGCGATGAGATGGGACGGGAACTGACGATGGCCGCGCAGCGCGGCGTGGATGTCCGGATTATCACACCGGGCATTCCGGACAAAAAGGTGATTTACCGCGTGACGCGCTCGTATTATGCAGATCTGGCCAGCCACGGCGTGCGCATTTACGAATACACGCCCGGATTTCTGCATGCCAAGCAGATGCTGTCCGACGGCGTTGCCGCGACGGTCGGAACGATCAATCTGGATTACCGCAGTTTGTATCATCATTTTGAAAATGGCGTTCTGCTGTATCAGTGTCCGGCGGTGCAGGATATTCAGAAGGATTTTGAGCAGTGTTTTTCGGTCAGCCGGGAGGTAACCGAGCAGTACCGGAACAACAGACGGCTCACCGTTCCGCGCGGCATAGACCTGCTGTTTCGGCTGGTCTCTCCGCTGCTGTAATCAATGCACGTAAAAAACACCATGACGGATGGAAACAGAGTCCGTCATGGTGTTTTGTGGTTTCGCGCAGATTTTCCGCAGATTTTCTCTGAGAGGGAAGCGATATCATGCCTGCGCCGCTTCCAGTGCTTCCAAATGGTGCTCCCATGCTTTGCAGCGGTTGATGGCGCACAGGATGCCCTTGATGGACGCCATGGAGATGTTGTGATCCATGCCGACACCGAACACATCGTGCCCGTCATGGGTGCGCAGCTGGATGTAGGCGACCGCCTTGGAGTCCGAGCCGGTGCTGATGGCGTGCTCCTTGTAGTCGATGAACTCGTAGCGGTTCATGCGCTCGTCGCGGATCGCATTGAAGAAAGCGTCAATCGGACCGTTGCCGTCGCCGGTGACCTCAAAGATCGTGTCCTTGTGCTGGAGCATTCCGTAGAAATGCGAGTGTGCCACGCCGTCTTCCACGTCGGCATTCAGCTTGTTTTTGATCAGACGATACGGGCCGTCCACCTTGAGGTATTCGTCCTCGAACAGCTGGTAGATCACCTCCGGCTTGAGCTCGACACCCTCCTTGTCGGACTCTTTCTGTACCACTTCGCCAAATTCAGCGTGCATCGCCTTGGGCATGTCAAAGCCGAACTTGTGGTTCATGATGAAGGCGGCGCCGCCCTTGCCGGACTGGGAGTTGATGCGCACCGGTTCATACGCGCAGCCCAGGTCTTCCGGATTGATGGGCAGATAGGGAACCATCCACTTGTCCGTGTCGTGGTCTTTCATGTAGTTGAAGCCCTTGTTGATGGCGTCCTGGTGGGAGCCGGAAAACGCGGTGAACACCAGATCACCGCCGTACGGCTGACGTTCCGGGACTTTCATTTTGGTGCAGCGCTCATACATCGAGATGATGCGGTCCATGCGGCTGAAATCCAGCTCCGGATCCACGCCCTGCACATACATGTTCATCGCAACCGTGATCATATCCACATTGCCCGTGCGCTCGCCGTTGCCAAACAGGCAGGCCTCCACACGCTCTGCACCGGCCAGCAGACCGGCTTCCGCTGTGGCAACGCCGCAGCCGCGGTCGTTGTGCGGGTGCAGGGAGATGATGGCCCGTTCCCGTCCCGGCAGCTGACGGATAAAGTATTCCATCTCGTCTGCGAACTGATTGGGCATGCAGTTCTCCACCGTGGTCGGCAGATTCAGAATCACGCGGTGATCTGCATCCGCGTGCAGATGATCCAGAACGGCTGCGCAGATTTCCACCGCCGCATCCATCTCGGTGCCCATAAAGGATTCCGGAGAGTACTGATAGCGAAGATCCATACCGGAGGCGATAAACGGCTGCGCCATTTCGTAAATCAGGTCAGCGGCATCAGTGGCAATTTTCTTGACGCCCTCCACGTCGGTGTGGAACACGACCTCGCGCTGGAGTGTGGAGGTGGAGTTGTAGAAATGGAAGATGACATGCTTTGCGCCTTGAATTGCCTCGAATGTCTTGGCAATCAGATGCGGACGCGCCTGTACGAGTACCTGGATGGTGACGTCGTCCGGGATGTGTCCGCCCTCGATCAGCTCGCGGCAGATCTCGTAGTCGGTGTCGGATGCGGACGGGAAACCGATCTCGATCTCCTTGACGCCGATCTCGTCCACCAGCATATGGAACATTTCCAGCTTTTCCTGCATGTTCATGGGGTCAATCAGAGCCTGATTGCCGTCGCGCAGGTCAACCGAGCACCAGATCGGTGCTTTGGTGATGGTATTGTCCGGCCAGGTGCGGTTTTGAATGGGCTGTGGGACAAAAGGGATATACTTTTCGTAGCCTTTCATAGTAAAATTCCTCCAATACGATGGGATTATAGGATCAGAGCGGGGCGGACAGTAAAAAAACGCCCGTGACCGTGTTTTCGGTCAGGGGCGTTGAACAAACGCGGTACCACCCTGGTTCAGTCATTGGGTTACAATGACCCTGGGTCGCCTCTAACAAGGCTGCAGCCGGTAACGGGGCTTACCGTACGGTCCTACTGTGCGGTTCAGACCGTCAGCTCCGGGAACAGTTATGCATCGTACAGGTTCTGCCGTCTCACACCAACCGGCGGCTCTCTGAAAGAAGCTCTGCGGATCTTTTTTCCCATCCTCGCTTTTTGGGTTTACATCCGTATTGTATAGAAAAAATGCTGGTTTGTCAAGCAGGAAATTGCGCAGTATTGCAAAAAAGAAGGGCGATCGGAGGTTCACGTCGCATCCTGTGCGATCAGAATCCGCATGGCTTCCACAGCGGTGTGGATGACACGTTCGGTGTCCATGCACTGGATGTCCTCCAGACCCTGTTCTCGCCGTGTCTGATTGCCCAGAACGGTGAGGATACCGCCGACGCGCACGCGCCGCACGCTGCCCACGATGAACAGCGCCGCGCATTCCATCTCGCTGGCCAGTGCGCCGCACTTCATCCACGCGTCCCAATTATTCTTGAGCAGGGGAGCGGCCGGCATGCTGTCCGGATCGTGCTGTCCGTAAAACGAATCCTTGCTCTGGACGATGCCGACATGGTGCCGGTAGCCAAGCTGATTGGCCGCGTCGCGCAGCGCGCAGACGACCGAGACATCTGCCACGGCAGGAAATTCAATCGGCGCATATTCGCGGGTTGTTCCCTCGGCGCGGATTGCACCGCTGGCAATGACGAGATCGCCGCCCAGCACGTTGACATCCATGCCGCCGGACGAGCCGACGCGGATGAAGGTATGTGCACCGCAATGCACCAGCTCTTCCAGTGCGATCGCGGCGGATGGACCGCCGATGCCAGTGGAGCAGACCGAAACCGGCGTGCCGTCCAGCGAGCCGGTATAGGTGGTGAATTCCCGATTGGACGCCACCGGATGAGCGTCCTCCAGACGGGACGCGATGCGTTCGCACCGGCCGGGGTCGCCGGTCAGAATGACATACGGACCGATGTCCCCCGGCTTGGTGAGCAGGTGAAATTCTGCCTGCGAATTATATGCCATAGGCATGGGAATCACTCCTTTTCCAGTTCTTCCAGAATCTTTTTGTCCTGTTTGCTTTCGGGCTGAAAGCGGGCGAACAGGTCCGGACGGAGCTTCTTGGTGCGGGACAGGCTCTGCTTGCGCCGCCAGGCATCAATGTTGGCATGGTGTCCGGACAGCAGTACCTCCGGCACCGCGCGGTCATGCCAGACGGCGGGCTTGGTATACTGTGGATATTCCAGCAGTCCGCTCCAGTGGCTTTCCTCGGTGAAGCAAATATCCTCGGCCAGTACGCCGGGAACCATACGGCACACCGCGTCCGCGACCGCCATGGCAGGGATTTCCCCGCCGGTCAGCACAAAGTCGCCGATGGAGATTTCCTCATCCACGCATTCGTCGATAAACCGCTGGTCCACGCCCTCGTAGTGGCCGCATACCAGAATGATGTGCTCGTGCGACAGAAGCTCGCGCGCCTTGTCCTGGCAGAACGGCTGTCCCTGCGCGCTCATCAGCACGGTGTGGACGTGTTCGCCGCCGGTCACGGCCTGATGACAGCGATACAGCGGGTCGGCCTGCATGACCATGCCCTTGCCGCCGCCGTAGGGGGTGTCGTCCACGCGGTTGTGCTTGTCCAGCGTGTAGCTGCGGATGTTGACCGGACGGATGGAGATCAGACCGGCAGCCTGTGCGCGGCCGATGACGCTTTGGGTCATCACGCTGTCAATCAGCTCGGGGAACAGGGTTAGAATCTCAATGTTCATCGGCCAGCAGTCCCTCAATCGTACAGAATGTCACCCGTCCGGCTTCCAGATCGACCTCTTTTAGGAACGCCGGAACACCGGGGATGTAGTGGGTCTGATCGCCGTCCTGAATGACGTACAGATCGCCGGCGGGACCGTCTGTGATCTCCTTGACCACGCCGATCTCGCGGCCGACGCGCTCATCGTAGGCGGGCAGACCGATGACGTCCTGAATGAAGAACGCGCCGTCCTCCAGTTCCACGTCGTCGCGATCCATGAACAGAATCCAGTTCTTCATCTTTTCCGCCTGTTCGATCGTGTCCACGCCCTCGAGGTGCAGCAGGACGCAGCCCTTGTGTACCTTCGCACTGGTCACGGTCAGCGGGGTTCCTTTTTTGGTGTATAAGACGTCAAAGTCGGCAAGAAATTCCGGGGAATCACACCACGGCTGCACCTTGAGATCGCCGCGCACACCGTGCGTGTTGACGATTTTGCCGATTTCAAGAAATTGTTTTTTCATAGTGGTTACCTCGTAAAAAGAAAAAGAGCCGCGGGCGCGGCTCCAAAGGCTCAGTCGACAATGTCAACTGTAACCTTTTTATTTTCTCGATTGCCGGCCGCTTTCATCAGAGTACGAATCTCTTTAGCAATGCGACCATGCCGGCCAATGACCTTACCCATATCGTCCGGAGCGACACGGAGTTCGTAGACGATCTCCGTATCATTGACGGTTTCGGTCACATTGACAGCGTCCGGGTCATTCACAAGATTTTTTGCGATGTAGATTAAAAGTTCTTTCATCAAAACACCCTCACTTGCTTAGAGAACACCGGATTTCTTGAGCAGAGCACGGACAGTATCCGTCGGCTGTGCGCCGTTCTTGATCCACTGCTGAGCGCGCTCAGCGTCAATCTTGATTTCTGCCGGATCGGTCAGCGGATTGTAGGTGCCGATCTCCTCGATGAAACGACCGTCACGCGGGTAACGGGAATCAGCGACAACGACACGGTAGAAAGGAGCCTTCTTAGCACCCAGTCTGCGAAGTCTGATTTTTACCATTTCTTTTCACCTCCTGAATTAATAGTATATATTGTAAATTTCTTTACACGAAGTTAGTTAAAACGGGAAGGGGAAACCCTTGCCCAGTCCGGGGAACATGCCGCTCTTGCGCTTTTTCTTTCCCTTGCGCATGTTGTTCATCTGGCGGGTCAGCTTCTGCATGGCCTCAAACTGCTTGAGCAGACGGTTGATGTCCTCCACCTTGAGACCGCAGCCGGCGGCGATGCGCTTTTTCCGGCTGAAATTGATGATGGATGGATTGTCCCGTTCCTTCGGGGTCATGGAAGAGATGATGGCTTCGATGTGCGCGATGGCCTTTTCGTCTACCTGCGCGGAATCCAGCATCTTGGCGTCCACGCCCGGCATCATGCCCAGCATGTTCTGGACAGCGCCCGGTTCGCGGAACTGCTTGAGCTGCTCGGCGAAATCGGCCAGCGTCAGCTTGTTGGCGCGCATTTTCTGTTCCAGTTCCTTGGCCTGCTTGGCGTCGAAGTTTTCCTGCGCCTTTTCAATCAGCGTCAGCACGTCGCCCATACCCAGAATACGGGAAGCCATGCGGTCGGGGTGGAACGGTTCGATGTCGGCGAGCTTTTCGCCCGTGCCGATAAACTTGATCGGCTTGCCGGTGACTGCCTTGGTGGACAGAGCCGCGCCGCCGCGGGCGTCGCCGTCCATCTTGGTCATCAGGATACTGTCGATGCCCAGCGTCTCGTCAAAGGTCTTCGCGACGTTGACTGCGTCCTGACCGGTCATCGAGTCCACGACCAGCATGATCTCGGACGGCGAAACCGCCTCCTTGATGTTTTTCAGCTCGTTCATCAGCTCTTCGTCGATGTGCAGACGGCCGGCGGTGTCCAGAAAGACCAGATCAAAGCCGTTTTTCTTGGCGTACTCCACACCGGCCTTCGCGATTTCCACCGGATCACCCTGTCCCATGTCAAAGACCGGGATGTCCAGCTGTCCGCCGACGACCTTCAGCTGGTCGATCGCGGCCGGACGGTATACGTCACAGGCAACCAGAAGCGGGCGCTTCTGCTGCTGCTTGCGCAGCAAACCGGCGAGCTTGGCACAGTTGGTGGTTTTGCCGGCGCCCTGCAGGCCGGTCATCATGACAATCGTTGGCGGGTTGGGGGAGATGTTCAGCTTGGCGTTGGACCCTCCCATCAGCTTGGTCATCTCTTCGTTGACGATCTTGATGACCTGCTGCGCCGGAGACAGGCTTTCCAGAATTTCTGCGCCGGTTGCGCGTTCGGTCACCGTCTTGATGAACTCCTTGACAACCTTGAAGTTGACGTCAGCTTCCAGAAGAGCGAGCTTGATCTCGCGCATTGCGGCCTTGACATCCGCCTCGGTCAGACGTCCGCGGCTTTTCAGTTTTTTGAATGCACCTGTGATTTTTTCCGAAAGACCTTCAAATGCCATGGACTGCTCCTTCGCTTATTCCGAGAGCCGCTCTGTAATGGACAAAGCCCGGTCGCACAGGGCGGCGATGTCTGTGTCGTGATGACGAATGCGATTGATGCTCCGAATCTCGCGGGCCACGTCAGCCAGCTCCTCGATATCCGCCTGGTTGCGGCCGTAGCGCGCCACCAGACCGAGCTTTTCCTCGGTTTCCCGCAGTGTATGCTCTGCCCGCAGAATGCCGTCCCGCACCCCCTGACGGGTGATGCCGACGTGCTCGGAAATCTCCGCCAGCGACAGGTCGTCGTTGTAGTACAGATCGAACAGCTGACGCTGCTTCTCGGTCAGGATGTCGCCATAAAAGTCAAACAGCATGCACATTTCAAACGTTTTGTTCTTCATGATGCCGTCCCTCCGAAGCATTCGCGGTGTAAAGCTTTTTCCTTTGTAAAGTCCTGAGCTTTACAACATGAATGATTCTACCGTTTTTTCGCCGCTTTGTCAATAGCCTGCGCGCATTTTTTTATCAGCATTTTGATCAAATAAATGATAATATCCAGGGAGGACAGCACAAGGCAGGTCAGCATGGCGCCAAACACGTTGAGGATCAGGTCATCTATGTCGCAGGAGCCAAGACCGGTGTACAGCTGCGTCAGCTCGATGGAAGCGCTGATGGCCAGCGCGGTGAAGAACGTGAATACCACGCTGAGCCGGCGGCGGATCAGCGGGATCAGGATGCCAAGGGGGACAAACGCCAGAATGTTGCCCAGAATATTCCGGGCGGCCACGACGAACGACACGCGTCCGGAGAACAGGTAAAACCGGATGGTCTGGAACGGGATCAGATTGACGCGGGTGAATTCCAGCTCATCTTTGTCCATCAGGATATCCAGAACGGTGCGGATGGGAAACTTGAACAGAATGACTCGAAACAGGAGCAGCAGGTAGGCAATCAGCAGCACCCACAGCAACGCGGTGGCTGCCGGAGAGCGTTTGCGCTTTTTCTTTGCGCTCATAGCATTCCCTCCTCTCGAGAGTCTTAACCAAATTATCATAGCACGACCACCTTGTGATTGCAATGGACAAATTCGTTGAATTATCGGCCGCATTTGCCGCGGATTTTCCGCAGGAAAGGGCGGAGGAATCTCCGAAACGGGTAGACGAAATCGGGAGAACGGGATATAATAGCAGAATAGCAACGATCATTATGGAACAATTCATCCATATTCAGGAGAATCACTATGCAGACTATTCAAGTAAGAACGCTGGGCTGCGGCATCCGTCTGACCTGCGTTACCACCGGTCAGTGGAAGACCTCGCTCATGAGCGCGTGCTTCGCGCTGCCGCTGGACGGGGAGGGCAGAAGCTGCGCTGCGCTGCTGCCCAGCATGCTTCGCTCGTGCTGTTCGGTGTATCCGGGACGGCAGAGCGTAGCCGTCCGTCTGGACGAGCTGTACGGCGCGCGACTGGAGCCGTTCGTCACCAAACGCGGCGAGGCACAGCTGATCGGCGTGATGGCGGATGCCATCGACGAGCGGTACGCTGACGGGGAACGCGAGAGCCTGGTACACGCGACGGCGCGTCTGCTGGCTGACGTCCTGCTCCGTCCGGCGCTGCCGTTTGACGAGGGCATTTTGCAGACGGAGGCGGCGGCACTGCGCGCCCGCATCGCAGCGCTGCCCAACAATAAACGCGCATGGGTGGTGCGCCGGATGTACCAGCTGATGTGCAGCGAGGAAGCATACCGTCTGACCGAGTACGGCGATGAGGATGCGGTGGCGGCCATTACCGCACAGCAGCTGACCGGCTACTATCAGACCGTCCTGCAGACCGCTCCGCTGGAGCTGTTCTACTGCGGTTCGTTGGAAGCGGACCGGGTGGAACAGATCTTTTGCGAACAGCTCAGCGGCATCACGGGACGGGATCGCCTGATCCGTCCGGCATTTTCCGCGCCCTCCGACGTTGCGCAGCTGCGCACGGCGGTCGAAGAGGAGACGGTCAACCAGGGCAAACTGGCCATCGGCATCCGCACCGGCATCACGGCGCGTGATCCGTTGTATCCGGCGATGGTGCTGTTCAACTCCTGCTACGGCGGCAGCACCGGCTCCCGTCTGTTCCGCACGGTGCGCGAAGAGCAGAGCTTGTGCTACTATGCGTCGTCACAGACGGACAAGCTCAAGGGCGTGATGGCGGTGTCCTCCGGCGTTGAAAACGAAAACGCCGAGCGTGCTGTCCGGGAGATGCTGCGCCAGCTGGAGTGCATCCAGAACGGGGAGCTGACCGACGACGAGGTGGAGCAGGCGCGACGGTTCGTGTTGGCCTCTCTGCGCTCCATGGGAGATTCCCCGTATGCGCTGGAGAGCTTTTACCAGACGCAGGCAGCGGCGGGTCTGGATGACACGCTGGAGCAGCTGACCGAACGGATCCAGCAGGTCACGTCGGAACAGATTGCGGAAGCGGCCCGGCGGGCGAAGCCGGACTTTGTATACTTCCTGAAAGGAGCTGCCGTATGATTCAGACCTATCCTGCGCTGAATGAGGAGATCCGTTCGGCGGTTCTGCCCAACGGACTGCGCATCAGCTATATTCCCAAAGAGGGATTTGAGAAAACGTTTGCGCTGCTGGCAGCGGATTTTGGCTCCATTGACTGCTGCTTTACTTTGGACGGCGAACAGTACACGGTCACGCCGGGCGTCGCGCATTTCCTGGAGCACAAGATGTTTGAGGAAGAGGACGGAAACGCCCTGCAAAAATTCACCGCACTGGGCGCACAGCCCAATGCCTTCACGAGCCACACCATGACGGCGTATCATTTCACGTCCACCGAACGGTTTGAGGAGAATCTGGAGATCCTGCTGCACTTTGTCACCACGCCGTACTTCACGGACGAGAACGTGGCGAAGGAAAAGGGGATCATCGGGCAGGAGATCAGCATGCTGGACGACACGCCCAGCTGGCAGGCGTACGTTGGCGTCCTGCAGGGGCTGTATGCCAACCATACCGTCCGCATTTCGATCGCCGGAAGCAAGCAGACCATCGCACCGATTGATCCGGCGCTGCTGAATCTGTGCCATCGGGCGTTTTATTCGCCGTCCAATCTGGCGCTGGTCATTTGCGGAACCTGTGACTTTGACCGCGTGTGCGCGATGGCGGAGCGCCTCACCCCGAAGCAGTCCGCACAGATCGCCAGCCGCTCCTACGGTGAGGAAGGGGAGCGGGCTGCGGCAGCCAAACAGGTCCGCAACATGGCGGTGTCCCGCCCTTTATATATGTTAGGACTGAAAGACACCCCGGCAGAGGATCTGCTGTACCGTCAGCTCGTCGGAGAGCTCGCTGTGCGGTGCGTTTGCAGCGATTCCGCGCCGGTGTACGAGGAGTTATACCAGCGGCAGCTGATCGACCGTACGTTTGACCCGGATTACTTCACCTTTCCGCAGGGTGCGTGCGCGCTGTTCAACGGAGAGACCAGCGATCCGGATGCGGTTTGCGGCGTGCTGATGCGTGAGATTCGCAAAAACGCCGAACAGGGCGTGGACGAGGCTTTGTTTGAACGCATCCGCCGTCAGATGCTCGGTCTCAAGCTGCGCGCGACGGATGATCCGGCCAGCGTGTGCCGGATGCAGGCGGACGCGGTGTTCGCCGGACGCAGCTGTTTTGATTTTTATGAGATTCTGCACACGGTCAAGCCGGAGGATGTCAACCAGCGGTACCGCGAATGGGCAAAGGACGGCCGCAGCGCGCAGATGACCATTCTGCCGATGGAACAGGAGCAAAATGATGGATAATCTGGTTTCGTTCCCGGGATTGGGGCTGGAGCTGCATTTTTCCAGTGTGGCGTTTCATCTTGGCTCCAAGCCGGTGTATTGGTATGGCATCATTATTATTGCCGGATTCTTTTTGGCGGTGCTGTACACCTCGAAGCGTGCGCCGCAGTTCGGTGTTTCCGGCGACGATCTCACCGATCTGGCGCTGATCGCCCTGCCCATCTGCATCGTCTGTGCGCGTATCTATTATGTGGCGTTCGAGTGGGATTCCTATAAGGATAATCCGCTGGAAATTATTGCGATCTGGCATGGCGGTCTGGCGATTTATGGCGGTATTATCGGCGCGGTACTTACCTGCGTGGTGTTCTGCAAAATCAAAAAAATCTACCCGCTGGACATGATGGACGCGGCGTGCATCGGCCTGCTGATCGGGCAGAGCATCGGCCGCTGGGGCAACTTCTTCAACTGTGAGGCGTTCGGCAGTACGACTACGCTGCCGTGGCGCATGTGCATCGGCCAAACGCTGGCGGAAGCGGGCGCGACGGGCAATCATCCGACCTTTTTCTATGAATCTGCATGGAATGCATTGGGCATCGTCGTGCTGCATTGTTTTTCCAAGAGCAGAAAGCACATGTATCGCGGCGAACTGATCCTGTGTTATTTTATCTGGTATGGACTGGGACGCTTTTTCATCGAAGGGCTGCGCACGGACAGCCTGTACATTCCGGGAACCGCGCTGCGCGTATCGCAGATGGTGGCGCTGCTGTCCTTCCTGATCGGACTGATTCTGTTTGTCGGGAATCGCATCAAGCCGTTTCTGCGTCCGGTGAGCGAGCTGCATCGCGCGGACGATACAACAAAAGAATAACTATTTCAAAAACATATGGAGGTTACACACATGAGTGCAGTAAGAATGGATGGTAAGATGGTATCCGCAAAGGTGCGCGGAAGCATTCTGGACGAGGTCAACAAGCTCAAGGAGAGCGGCATCCGTCCGGGCCTGGCGGTCATCATTGTCGGCGAAGATCCGGCCAGCCAGATCTATGTCCGCAACAAGGAGCGCGCGTGCGAGGAGTGCGGTATTTATTCCGAAAAATATGCTCTGCCGGAGCAGACCACGCAGGAGGAGCTGCTGGAGCTGATTGCAAAGCTGAATCAGGATCCGAACATCAGCGGCATCCTGTGCCAGATGCCGGTTCCCAAACACATCAGCGAGCAGGCGGTCATTGATGCGATTGATCCGAGCAAGGACGTCGATGCGTTCCATCCGATCAATGTCGGCAAGATCATGGTCGGCAACTTTGATTTCAAGCCGTGTACCCCGGCGGGCGTCATGGAGATTCTGGACGAGTACGGCATTGATCCGAACGGCAAGCAGTGTGTCGTGATCGGCCGCTCCAACATCGTCGGCAAGCCGATGGCGATGCTGCTGCTGCACCGCAACGGCACCGTGACCATCTGCCATTCCCGCACGAAGAACCTGAAGGAAGTCTGTGCGCAGGCAGACATTCTGGTCGCAGCGGTCGGCAAGGCAAATTTTGTCACGGCGGACATGGTCAAGGAAGGTGCGGCCGTCATCGACGTCGGCATGAACCGCGATGAGAACAACAAGCTGTGCGGCGACGTCAAGTTTGACGAGGTCAACGAGAAGGCCGGATACCTGACCCCGGTTCCGGGCGGCGTCGGCCCGATGACCATCACCATGCTGATGAAGAACACGCTCAAGGCGGCGAAGGTACAGCACGGCATCGCGGACTAAATAAATATGGCAAAAAGAAAGGTTCTTACTGAATCTGAAATTATGGACATGTTAGATGCCTGTTATCAGAAAGTAATTGATGGTATTGGGCATGTAAGTCCATCGATTGATGAATTTGCCAATGACTATTTAGAAAAACATTCCGAAAAGTCAGAAGCGGCAAAGATGATGATAAAAAACCAGATTATTAAATGTGCAACTTCTGGATTTATTACCGGCTTCGGTGGGATTATTACCTTACCGGTTGCAATTCCTGCTAATATTGGAAGTGTATTATATGTTCAGATGAGAATGATTGCTTGTACGGCATATTTAGCAGGATATGACATCAAGAGTGATCAAGTTCAGACGATGGTGTATGCATGTCTTGCGGGAGTTGCCGTGAATGAATTACTTAAAAAAACGAGTATTCAGTTCGGAGAAAAGGTTACTACTAACCTAATTAAAAAGATTCCGGGTGAAACGCTGACAAAAATCAATCAAAAAGTTGGATTTCGATTTATGACGAAGTTTGGCGAGACGGGCATTATCAATTTAGGAAAGCTGGTTATAGGAGTTGGCGCCGTTATTAATGGAAGTCTGGATTTTGCAGAGACCAGAATAATTGGGAATAGGGCATATAGATGGTTTTTTAAAAATGATTTTTCAGTCGATTCCGATAAAAAAAAGAATGCTGTGATTGATGCGGAATTTATTGAAGTTGAAGAAGATGAATAAAATAATGGTTCGAAAAAACGGGGGATTTATGAAAAAAATCAACCGGATTTTCATTGACATAGCCCGCATCATATGGTAACATAATACAAGCCGCATAGACCGGGTTTTCCAAGTATGCCTGAAATCAGGCAGCGCCCGCAATAGCGTGACTCTATCAAAGAAAGAGAGGTGCTACCGCAATGTATGCAATTGTTGTAACCGGTGGCAAGCAGTACAAGGTATCTGAAGGCGACGTTATCTACGTTGAGAAGCTCGGCGTTGAGGACGGCTCTTCCGTTACGTTCGACAAGGTTCTGGCTGTTGGCGAAGGTGCCGAGCTGAAGGTTGGTGCTCCGTACGTCGAGGGCGCTACCGTTTCCGCTACGGTTGAGAAGACCGGCAAGCAGAAGAAGGTTCTGGTTTACAAGATGAAGCCGAAGAAGGGTTACCGCCGCAAGCAGGGTCACAGACAGCCCTACACCAAGGTAACCATCAACGCAATCAACGCGTAACGATGACCACAGCCCGTTTTTCCACAACAGGCAGCTGCATTCAGTCGGTGGAGGTATCCGGTCACGCAGGATATGCGGAGGCGGGAGCGGACATCGTCTGTGCAGCCATTTCCAGCGCGCTGGATCTGACGAGCTGTTTTCTGTCGGACATTCTCGGATTGGAGCTCCGAACCGAGGTGGAAGAGGAAAACGGACGAATCCTTCTGGCTCTTCCGGACAACATGGACGAGCAGGATGCCCTTCAGGCCCAGAACGCAATGAGTGCTCTCATGGTGTATTACATCAATTTGGGAGTCAGGTATCCGGATTTTATCGAAGTAATGGAGGTGTAAGTCATGCTTCAGATCAGCTTACAGTTTTTCGCTCATAAAAAGGGCGTAGGTTCTACCAAGAACGGTCGTGATTCCGAGTCCAAGCGTCTCGGCGTTAAGCGTGCAGACGGTCAGGTTGTACCGGCTGGCAACATTCTCGTTCGTCAGCGCGGCACCCACATCCATCCGGGCACGAATGTCGGCATCGGTAAGGACGATACTCTTTTTGCAAAGGTTAGCGGTGTTGTTCGTTTCGAGCGCATGGGCCGTGACCGCAAGAAGGTTTCTGTTTACGAAATCGAGCAGTAAGACTAGTTTCTTTGATGCAAAAGAGGCACCTTGGACATATCGTCTGAGGTGCTTTTTTTCCGAATGAAATCGCTCCGGGAAAGGAGAAAAATATGCCACAGTTTATTGATACCGCAAAAATTTTCATCAAGGCCGGCAAGGGCGGCGACGGCAAGGTCTCGTTCCACCGGGAAAAATACATCGCTTCCGGAGGACCGGACGGAGGCGACGGCGGACGAGGCGGTTCGATTATCTTTCAGGTGGACGACAACATGTCCACGCTGATGGATTTCCGCTATAAGCGCAAGTACACCGCAGAGCCGGGTGAGCCGGGCGGAAGCAAGCGCTGCTTCGGCAAGGACGGCAAGAGTCTGACGATCCGTGTGCCGCGCGGCACGATCATCCGCGATGCGCAGACCGGCCAGATTATCAAGGATATGTCGGACAAGGAGCCGTTTGTTGCTGCAAAGGGCGGCAACGGCGGCTGGGGAAACGTCCATTTTGCCACACCGACCCGTCAGACCCCTCGCTTTGCCAAGCCCGGCCTTCCCGGGCAGGAGCTGGAGGTTCAGCTGGAGCTGAAGCTGCTGGCGGATGTCGGACTGGTTGGTTTCCCGAACGTGGGCAAGTCCACGCTGTTGTCCATGGCGTCGGCGGCCCGCCCGAAGATTGCCAACTATCACTTTACCACGCTGGTTCCCAATCTGGGTGTCGTGTCCATCGGTGAGGGCGAATCCTTTGTCATGGCGGACATCCCGGGCATTATCGAAGGTGCGTCCGAGGGCGCTGGCCTGGGTCACGACTTCCTGCGTCATATCGACCGCTGCCGTCTGCTGCTGCATATCGTGGACGCCGCCGGAAGCGAATACCGCGATCCGGTGGAGGATCTGGACAAGATCAATAACGAGCTGTCCAAGTATTCGCTGGATTTGGAAAAGCGTCCTCAGATTGTGGTCGCCAACAAAATTGATCTGTTGGGCGAGGACCGCGAGCCGCTGGAGCGCATCCGTGCGTGGGCGGATGAGCACGGCTTTGCGTATGCGGAGATGTCCGCCGCGACCAGTCAGGGCGTGCGCGAACTGATGAACCAGACTTGGCACGCACTGGAGCAGCTGCCGCCGGTCACGGTTTACGAGCCGGAATTCGTCATGGAGACGGTGGAAAAGCCGGTCACTGAGGAGGACATCGAGATCCGCAAGGTGGATGATTATTATGTTGTCGAGGGTGCATGGATCGACCGTCTGTGCGGCTCGGTGAACTTTGACGATTACGAATCGCGGATGTATCTGGATCGCAAGCTGCGCGCCGCCGGCGTCTTCCAGCGCTTGGAGGACATGGGTGTGCAGGACGGTGACTTCGTTGTCATGGGCGAGATGGAATTTGAGTACGAAAAGTAAGTGCGATCATCGTTTCGCTGTTTGAGATCCGAACAGGGAAAAGCAGAAAACGCCTTCTGAACGGTTCATTGCCGAACGCAGAAGGCGTTTTGCTGTTTGGAGAGACGGCGTCAATTTGTTGGCGCAGGAGGAACAAATTCGTACGCTGCATAGCTGCTGTGCAGGTCGAATACCTGTTTTCCATGTGCCCATAGCCGTACACGGATCGCTGCGTTGTTGCTTTCGTGAATGGTGCCGGACATGACGCCGTGCACAGGAGAGCGAAGCGGATAGCTGGTGGAGGAAGGCCGGATGTCAACTTCCAGCAGCAGGTGTCCTTGAGACAGGCGAAGGTGTTCGGCTTCGGCCGCATGAATCCGCACGCCACGGTAGGTCGCAAGCCGGTATTCCTGACCGCGGTATATAATGGCACAGATACACCCTTTGAAATGCATCCCATAAAACGGAATGTGTGCAA
This sequence comes from Butyricicoccus sp., assembly GCA_051887235.1. Lineage (GTDB taxonomy): Bacteria > Bacillota > Clostridia > Oscillospirales > Butyricicoccaceae > Butyricicoccus_A. The sequence goes on along the minus strand of JBJEZE010000112.1, from coordinate 23,195 downwards.
TCGACGCCATAACGGAGCACGGCTCCGAAAAGCTGTTGCATTGCAGCCAGAGATAAGAGCTGGGGAATGATGTACCGCTGTCCGTTTCTATATATCCCTCGCCGCCGTCAAAGCAGCAACGTGCACCGTTTATTGTCAAACTGCCGCGCAGCGTGTGCGACATGCTGATCACGCCGTGACGGCACTCCATCGGAAAGAACCGAAACGGGCCCATGATGTCCGTGCGAAGCGGAGTCAGGTTGTCATACGTAAGCTCGCCACAGACTCCCGGGAGGTCAATGGTGCAGCCCTGACGGGAAAACACGCATCGGTCAGCCTGTATTGTTCCATTCTCTGCAGAAAACGCCGACACGTTGAACTGCTGGGAGCCGTTCGTGGAAATCATCTGAATAAACGCGCCGTCTTTGGTTCTGCCGGGTATAAATGCGACCATATTGCGCTTATTCTGATGTTTGAAATACCATCCTTCAAACCCATTGTCCCGCATACCGAATCCTCCTGCATCGTTTGCCGTTGGGGATAGTATGGACCGTTTGGACAGGGATTATTTCGGAAGAAACAGGAAAAGCGGGTTTGCGACCGATTGATCCGTGACGAATCTGGTCAGAAATTGGCTGGGGACGCGTGCGAGCAGAGGGAAAAACAAATTTTCCTATAAAAAACTTTACAAATTGCAAATCACTTGCTATAATAAGTATCGGATTGGCGCCCGTAGCTCAGCTGGATAGAGCGTTAGACTCCGACTCTAAAGGCCGTGCGTTCGAATCGCATCGGGCGTACCATTCAAAACCGCTTGAATCGCAAGATTTGAGCGGTTTTTGTACTTTTCAGAGTGCTTTTGCGACAGTTGATTTTTGCTTTGTTCTTCTGTAAATTTTACAGGGATTTTACACGCAGGGAGAGGGGGAAGCGGTATAATAAAAGAATAAAAGCATGAGATGTTGAAGGAGGTAGCTCCCATGCAAGCAAAACGAATTTATATCGTCGAAGATGATGAAAATATACGCTCCATGGTATTATATGCATTGACCGGAAACGGGTACTATGCGATGGGGTTTGAGAGCAGCCAGCCATTTTTTCAGCAGATGGAACAGGAAAAGCCCGACATGGTGCTGCTGGACATTATGCTTCCCGGAGAAAACGGGTTGTCCATTTTAAAAAAGCTGCGGGAGCAGGAGGCGACAAAGGATCTTCCCGTGCTGATGCTGACCGCGAAATCCGAAGAGATGGATAAAGTACGTGGTTTGGATTTGGGCGCTGATGACTATATGGTCAAGCCGTTTGGCATTTTAGAGCTTCTGAGCCGCATTCGGGCGATTATGCGTCGGACAGACCGCCAGAAATCGGAGGAAAAGGATTCGAATGAATTTACGGTTGTGCAGTGCGGCGGAGTGTGTGTCAATAAGGAAAGCCATGAGGTCACGGCCTTCGGAAACCCGGTACAGCTGACGCGAAAGGAATTTTTGCTGCTGTGCACGCTGATGGAGAAGCGGGGACACGTACTGACGCGGGAACAGCTGATGTCCCAGGTATGGGAATTTGAATACAGCGGAGAGACCCGAACGGTGGATATTCACATCAACACCCTGCGCAAAAAAATCGGAGACGACGGCTCGCTGATTCAGACGATCCGCGGTGTCGGATATAAGTTTGCATGAAAAAGCGGTTGTTTCGCACGCTGTGTGCGCTGAGTTTTTTGGGCGTGATGATCGCCGCGGTGACGATCACCTTTTTTTCGGTGCGATTTCATATGCGGCAAATAGAACTGTCGCTGCAGGAAACCGCACAGACGATTGCCACAAGCTATCAGAAATTAAATGATTTGGAACAGACCTCTGTGCTGTTGGACGCGTTGTCGCCCAATATTCGTGCCACGCTGATTGACGCGGAAGGCACGGTATTGTACGAAACGGTGGCTTCGGCAGAAACGATGGAGAACCATTTGAACCGGCCGGAGATCCAGAGCGCAATCAAAAATGGAACGGGAGAAATCAGCCGGCAGTCTGCGACCCTTCGCGCCAAGACGTATTATTATGCGGTGCGTCTGAACGATGGAAACGTTCTGCGCCTGGCGCGGGAGTATTCCAATATGTACGGCGTCATTGGGCAGATTGTACTGATTATTTTGCTGTGCAGCGTATTTCTGACCATCGTGGCAGTGATTTTATCCCGCCGCCTGACGATATGGCTGATTCGCCCGGTCGTTCATCTGGCCGATCACATTACGAATTTGAAGCAGGCCGAGGTGTACGAAGAGCTGGAGCCGTTTATCCAGCACATACGCGAGCAGAATGACCAGATCGACCAGCAGAAGAGCAATCTGGAGCGGGAGCGGGAAACGCTGGATGTCATTACCCGCAATATGAAGGAGGGCGTTCTGTTCGTTTCCGCCGACCGCAGTATTGCCAGCGTCAATCCCAGCGCGATTGCGATGCTGTCCGGGCAGAAGGGCGAGACGGATGAAAAATACATTGGACGAACCTTCCTCCTGCTCAACCGGACACGGCAGTGGTATGAATGCATCAGCAACGCGCTCCAGGGAGAAAACGCGGAGCAGGAGCTGACCTATCAGGGGAAGATTTATCGCCTGTTTGCCAGCCCGGTCTCCCATTTGCGCGTAGTGGACGGTGCGGTTGTCATTATTCTGGATGTCACGCAGGAACGTCTGGCGGAGCAAAGCCGTCAGGAGTTTTCCGCAAATGTATCCCATGAGCTGAAGACGCCGCTGACCTCGATTTCCGGTTACGCCGAGATGATGGAGCTGGACATGGTTCCGCAGAAGGCGGACCAGATTGAGTTTGCGCGCCGCATTCACAAGGAAGCGCTGCGGCTGATTGCGCTGATCAACGACATCATCCGCCTGTCCCGCATTGAGGAAGGCGCGCCGAAGGCGTTTGAGCTGATCGAGCTGAACGAGATGTGCCGCGACGCGGTGGACTCTCTGGGACCGGTGGCAGAACAGGCCGGCGTGGAGCTGCTTGTCAGCGGCGACTGCTGCCATGTGATGGGAGAAGAGAGCATGCTGACCGAGCTGGTATACAACCTGAGCGAGAACGCGATCAAGTACAACAAATACGGCGGCCATGTCTGGGTCACCACGCAGAAGCAAAACGAAGAGGCGATGATCGAAGTGCGCGATGACGGAATCGGCATTCCGGAGGATTCGGTTAACCGCGTGTTTGAGCGTTTTTACCGCGTGGACAAGAGCCGCTCGAAGCAGACCGGAGGCACCGGCCTTGGCCTGTCCATCGTCAAGCACATCGTGGAATACCACGACGGACGGGTGGAGATTAAGAGCGAACTGGGAGTGGGAACGACCATACGCGTGTGGCTTCCGCTTCCGCCGCTTCACGATATTCTGGAACAATAACATAGAGTTTCGAGGCAGATGCACAACTTGTTGTGCATCTGTTTTTTTGCATTTCTTTTACGATGTCAACCGAAACTTTACAGAGCATACGTGGATTTTACCGATTTGTGAGGGAGAAGTTTACAGACCCCGCCTATAATAAAGCTTGTTGAACAACAAATCTATTTGACAACGTTCAGAAAGGAAATGTAATCATGAATAAGACATTTGCAACGAGAGTATTCGGTACCGTCCTGGCTGGTACCATGTTGGCCGGCATGTTGGTCGGCTGCGGTTCCTCTTCCGGCACTGGCGATGCGTCTTCGGACAGCGCGGATTCCGCAGCTGCGTCTGCACCGTCCGGTCTGATCAGCGTTATTTCCCGTGAGGACGGCTCCGGTACCCGCGGCGCATTTATTGAGCTGACCGGCGTACAGACCGAGGAGAACGGCAACAAGACGGACAACACCACGATGGATGCGGTGATTGCCAACCAGACTGAGGTTATGATGCAGAATGTTGCCGGCGATGCCAACGCCATCGGCTACGCTTCCATGGGTTCGCTGAATGATTCGGTCAAGGCTGTCGCGATTGACGGCGTGGAAGCGACCACGGACAACGTCCTGAATGGCGAGTACAGCCTGTCCCGTCCGTTCAACATCGTCCTGAACGGTGATGCAGAGGGTGCGGCGGCAGACTTCATCAATTACATTTTGTCTGAGGACGGCCAGCAGGTGGTTTCGGATGCAGGATATATCCCGGTTGATTCCGAATCCGGTGCATTTGAGTCGGACGGCTCCAAGGGTGATGTCACGGTAGCGGGTTCCTCCTCCGTCTCCCCGGTTATGGAAAAGCTGAAGGAAGCGTACGAAGAGATCAATCCGGATGCAAAGATCACGATTGAGACCTCGGACTCCACGACCGGCGTCAACAGCACGATTGAGGGCATTTGCGACATCGGCATGGCGTCGCGCGAGCTGAGCGAGGAAGAGGCCGCAGAGGTACAGTCGGTACAGATCGCGCTGGACGGTATTGCGGTTATTGTAAACCCGGAGAATGCACTGGATGGGTTGACTACCGAGCAGGTTCGTCAGATCTTCACCGGCGAAGTCACGGATTGGGAAGACGTAGCCGCACAGTAATCCACAGAGGGACAAGGAGCTTCGTATGAAACGACAACGAATTCTGGAAAAGGGAATGCACGGTGTGTTCTTTCTGTGCGCCTGTGTTTCCATTGTCGCGGTCCTGCTGATTTGCTACTTCATGTTTGCGAATGGACTGCCGGCGATCCAGGAAATTGGTGTGGGCAATTTCCTGCTGGGCACTGAGTGGGCACCGAAAAATGAGCCGGCTTCCTTCGGAATCCTGCCGATGATTCTGGGCAGTCTGTGCGTCACGGCCGGAGCCATTGTTCTGGGTGTACCGATTGGCATTCTGACCGCTGTCTTTCTGGCGCGTTTCTGCCCGAAAAAACTGCATGGTCTGCTGGAGCCGATGGTACAGCTGATGGCAGGAATCCCATCCATTATCTACGGTTTTTTCGGCATGGTCGTTTTGGTACCGATGGTCCGCATGCTGCCGCGCAGCCAGGGCGTAAGCCTGCTCGCGGCGGCCATCCTGCTGGGTATTATGATTCTGCCGACGGTCATCAACCTGAGCGAGTCCGCCATCCGCGCGGTGCCGGACAGCTATTATGAAGGTGCGCTGGCGTTGGGCGCCACACACGAGAGAGCGGTGTTTTATGCCGTTGTTCCGGCAGCAAAATCCGGTGTTCTGGCCGCAGTTGTATTGGGCATCGGCCGTGCGATCGGCGAGACCATGGCGGTCATCATGGTTGCCGGAAACCAGCCGCGTATCCCGAACGGATTGCTGCGCGGCGTGCGCACCATGACGGCGAACATCGTATTGGAAATGGGCTATGCCACCGGTCTGCACCGCGAGGCACTGATCGCCACCGGCGTTATCCTGTTTCTCTTTATTCTGCTGATCAATATTACGTTCACGATTGTGAAAAAGAGAGGAGAAAAGATATGAGCACTCCGACTGCTGCCGCAGTACCCAGACACGCGGACCATACGGCGCGCGTCGAACGGACTGCACCGCCGCGCAAGGGGAGCGGATACAAACAGGCGCTGGCTCTGCGCGGAGCAGTGTACGCCGCGGCGTTTTTCACCTTTTTCGTTCTGCTGTTTTTGATCGGCTATATCCTGATTCGCGGTATTCCGTACCTGACCCCGTCTCTGTTTGAGATGAAATACACGTCGGACAACTGCTCCATGATGCCGGCCATCCTGATGACGGTCCGCATGACCCTGCTGTCCCTGCTGATTGCCATTCCGATCAGCGTGTTCACGGCCGTGTATCTGGTGGAGTATGCCAAGCGCGGAAACCGGCTGGTCGATCTGATTCGACTGACCACCGAGACGCTGTCCGGTATTCCGTCCATTGTATACGGCCTGTTCGGATTGCTGTTCTTTGTCACCCAGTTGCACTGGGGCATGTCTCTGCTGGCCGGCTCCATGACGCTGGCGATCATGATTCTGCCGCTGATCATGCGGAGCACGGAGGAAGCGCTGCTTGCGGTTCCGGACATGTACCGTGAGGCCAGCTTTGGACTGGGAGCGGGCAAGCTGAGAACGACGTTCCGCGTTGTCCTCCCCAACGCCATGCCCGGCATTCTTGCCGGCATCATTCTGGCGGTAGGACGTGTCGTCGGTGAGACGGCTGCGCTGATGTACACGGCAGGCACCTCGACCGATACCGCAAGCGGACTGATGGATTCCGGACGCACGCTGGCGGTGCATATGTACTGCCTGTCCAGCGAGGGTCTGCATACCAATCAGGCGTATGCCACGGCGGTCGTTCTGCTGCTCATCGTTTTGCTGATGAACACGCTGTCCGCACTGATCGCACGCAAGCTGACGAAATCCTGAGAAGATTGAGGAGTCTATATGAATACCAAAATTCGCGTACAGGATCTGGATCTGCATTACGGCAGCTTCCACGCCCTGAAAAACATCAATATTGATCTGCCGGAGAACGAAGTCACCGCGTTCATCGGACCGTCCGGCTGCGGCAAGTCCACGCTGCTCAAGACGCTGAACCGCATGAACGATCTGGTGGAGGGATGCCGGATTGACGGCACGGTGACGCTGGACGGCGAGGACATTTATGGCAGCATGGACGTCAATCTGCTGCGCCGCCGCGTCGGCATGGTCTTTCAGAAGCCGAACCCGTTCCCGATGAGCATCTACGACAACATCGCGTTCGGCCCGCGCACCCACGGCATCCGCAATAAGAAAAAGCTGGATGACATCGTGGAAAAGAGCCTGCGCGGCGCGGCGATTTGGGATGAGGTCAAGGATCGTCTGGGCAAGAGCGCTCTGGGCATGTCCGGCGGACAGCAGCAGCGTCTCTGCATCGCGCGGGCGCTGGCGATTGAGCCGGAAGTGCTGCTGATGGACGAGCCGACTTCGGCGCTGGACCCGATTTCCACGAACAAGGTGGAGGAGCTGGTGGACCAGCTCAAGGAGGAATATACCATCGTCATGGTGACACATAATATGCAGCAGGCGGTGCGTATTTCCGACCGGACGGCGTTTTTCCTGCTGGGTGAGGTCGTGGAGTACAACGAGACCGATCAGCTGTTTTCCAGACCGCAGGACAAGCGGACGGAAGACTACATCACCGGACGCTTCGGATAACGCAGGGGGAGGCATGTATGAGAACAAAATTTGACAAAGAGCTGACCGTCCTGCACGAAGAGTTGATTCAAATGGCTTCCATGGCGGAGAGCGCGATCAGCAGCAGCATTCAGTCGCTGAAGGACATGGACGAGTCCCTGGCGCAGAAAATCATGGACAACGACGACCGCATTGACCAGATGGAAAAGGAAATCGAGAGCCGCTGCCTGCGTCTTCTGTTGCACCAGCAGCCGGTGGCGACCGACCTTCGGAATGTCTCTGCGGCGCTGAAAATGATTACCGATCTGGAGCGGATCGGCGATCAGGCGGCGGATATTGCAGAGATCACCCTGTTTCTGTGCCGCAATCGGAACTTTGAGATGCCGGAGGGCCTGACGGCAATGGCCATTGCGTCCATCAAGATGGTCCGGGATGCGATCGACTCGTTTGTGGAAAGCGATCTGGACAAGGCGCAGATGGTCATTGATTACGACAATGTTGTGGACAAAGAGTTCCTGAGCACGCGCGACGAGCTGATTGTGGCGATCCAGAAGTCCCCGTCGGAAAATGCGCAGCAGATTTTGGATCTGCTGATGATTGCGAAGTACCTGGAGCGCATTGGCGACCATGCGGTGAACATCGCGGAGTGGGTGGTGTTCTCTCTGACGGGACAGCACAAGGACTCGACCGTCATTTAATCGGCGGCGCCGGAATGATATTGTGAATTTTGGGGAATGAATGATCGCAGGGGAATCTCTCTTGACGATCTCATTTTCCATTTTGAGGAGGAAAGCAATGGAGCAATTACGGCAAAAAGAAGGCTTTTTGTGCGATATGGACGGTGTCATTTACCACGGAAACCGGCTGCTGCCGGGCGTGCGTGAATTTGTGGACTGGCTGTACGCGGAGGACAAGAAATTTTTGTTCCTGACCAATTCCAGCCGTTCCACCCCGCTGGAGCTCAAGCAGAAGCTGGCGAGAATGGGACTGGAGGTGGATGTCAGCCACTTCTACACCAGCGCACAGGCGACGGCCGCATTCCTGATGACGCAGGCGCCGGGATGCAGCGTGTACGCCATCGGCGAACACGGTCTGCTCAACGCGCTGTACGACGCCGGGATCACCATCAACGATGTCGATCCGGACTATGTCGTGTTCGGCGAGCCGGACAACTACCACTACGATCAGATGGTACACGCGATCCGGCTGGTCGCGCGCGGCGCGCGGCTGATCGGCACGAACAGCGACCTGACCGGACCGACGGAGTCGGGCATCGTGCCGGGGTGCCGGGCGATGATCGCACCGATTGAACGCGCGACCGGGAAGCAGGCCTACTTCGTCGGCAAGCCCAATCCGTTGATGATGCGAACGGGGCTGCGTATGCTGGGCGCGCATTCGGAGAACACGGCGATGATCGGCGATCGGATGGATACGGACATGATCGCGGGCATCGAAACCGGACTGGATACGGCGCTGGTGCTGTCCGGCGTGACAGCGGAGGAGGACATTGTGCGGTTCCCGTACCGCCCAAGACTGGTGCTGAACGGAGTGGGAGACATTCCAGGCTGAATTTACACAGATTTTACGCAGGGGAGAGGTACTTTACGTCGAATTTACACACCGCAGGTCGATAATTTTACATTGCTTTGCTATGATTGAGATGAATAGCAGAATAGAGTGTGTAAGGAGAACGAATGTATGAACAGTGAAATTTTGACCACGTTGGGAGGACTGCTCGGCGGGCTGGCGGTATTTATTTACGGCATGAACCTGATGAGCGAGGGACTCCAGAAGGCAGCCGGCGAGCGGATGAAGCAGATTCTGGGTGTGCTGACCAAAAATCGGCTCATCGGTGTTCTGGCCGGCGCGCTTGTCACGGCGGTGCTGCAGAGCAGTTCCGCGACAACCGTCATGGTCATCGGCTTTGTCAGCGCGGGCCTGATGAGCCTGCCGCAGGCGATTTCGGTCATTCTCGGAGCCAATATCGGCACGACGCTGACCGCGCAGATCATTGCGTTTAAAATTGATGATTACATCTGGCCCATTGTGTTTGTCGGATTTTTACTGTATTTCTTCCCGAAAAAAGAACAGCTGAAAAATGTCGGACAAACGATTTTCGCTTTTGGTCTGCTTTTCGTGGGCATTACAACCATGAGCAGCGTCATGAAGCCGCTGGCCTCCAGCGAGCTGTTCCTGAATATGATCGCCTACGTGTCGCATGTTCCGGTGTTGGGCGTACTGGTTGGTGCGCTGATGACGCTGGTGGTGCAGAGTTCGTCCGCGACCATCGCCGTACTGCAGAACTTTGCGGCGCAGCCGGCGGCGGACGGTGTGACCAGCATTCTGGGACTGACCGGCGCGATCCCGATCCTGCTTGGCGACAATATCGGCACGACCATCACTGCCATTTTGGCCACGGTCGGACAGCCGCGGCAGGCGAAGCGCACCGCGCTGGCGCACTGTACCTTTAACATTTCCGGCGCTCTGCTGTTTATCTGGATCGTGCCGTGGTACGCCAGGTTTATCCAGTATATCTCGCCCAAGGGGAACGAGGTTGACGTCATTGCACGCCAGATTGCCAATGCGCACACCTGCTTCAACGTTGTGATGACGCTGGTCTGGCTGCCGCTGCTCCCGATTCTGGTCAAGATCGTGACGACGCTGATTCCGATCGTGGAGAAGAAGGTGCAGGCGCAGACCGAACCGAAGTTCCTGGACAACAACGTGCGCCATCTGCCGTCCGCCGCCATCAACCTGACCCGCTGCGAGCTGGTCCGCATTGGCGAATTTGCCGTCAATATGTCCGAGGTAGCGCGTGAGGGATTTTTGCGCGGCGCGGATGAAAAGATGGAGCGGGTATACGAACTGGAGGACGTGGTGGATATTTTGCAGGACAAAACCATCCGCTATCTGTCTTCGCTGTGTACGACCGGTTATCTGACCGACAAGCAGTCTGCGACCGTGTCCAAGCTCATCCGCGCGGCCAGTGACTTCGAACGGATCGGCGACCAGCTCATCAGCATTGCGAACTTTGCCAAGCTGAAGAAGGAGAAGGGGTACACCTTTACCGAGACGGCGATGGAGGAGCTGCGGGACACGTTCGACAAGGTGGAGCAGATGCTCGAGCGCACGGTACAGGCGCTGAACAATCGGGATCAGACCATGGCTGCGAGTATTATCCATCAGCAGGAAGACATTGAGGGCCTGGAGCGCCGCCTGAGCCAGAAGCACATGGAGCGGCTTCAGCTGGGATCCTGCTCACCGGAAAACACGGTGGCGTTTACGGATGTTCTGCACGATTTGGAGAGCATCGGCGAGTTCTGCTCGGACATCGCGGAGATCCTGCTGGATGAAGACCTGATTGCCGAACTGAAAAACGGCCAGACGCCCGGAGAGCCGGCGTCGGCCTGAGTGGAGGAAAGGGAGCGACGACAGCATGAAATACACAAAGGAACCGGAGAACCTGAACGAGTACTACACCAGAGACAGTCAGGGAACACTGCATCTGAATGTCCCGTCGGTATTGTTCGGCGGGTATGACCCGATGGAAACCGGAATCGTTGTGGAAAAAATCAATACCTACTATCGGAATATCATTGTCGATCTGATTGCACAGATGGAGCAGAAGGATCGGGAGCTGTCCCGCCTGCGCGCGCAAATATCCGAATCATTCGGCTCCTGACCGAGATTCTTCCTTCTGTCCAGTTATTGCACCGACGAAAATGAAAGAATGGATCGGTTGGCACCGAATTGTGCCGGCCGGAGCAAACGATGAAAAAAACAGCAAGTCTGTGGAGAAGTCTCCGTGGGCTTGCTGTTTTGTCATGTATAAAATTGTAACGAAACTGTAAATCAATTGAAAACAATTGTGGAGGAACCGGTTTTCTGTCGAATTATTCACAGTATATCGGTTGATTTTCTGAAGGGACTGAATTACAATAACAGCATTAAAACCGTATTAAGAAACCGTGGAAGGAAAATCCGTATTACTCACAGTATGGTATGAGTGTTTTTGCTGTGGAGGGTCTCCGGAGCATTCCGTGAAAGATAGAATGCAGAATGTTCTCGATCAGCTGTTTGGAGGACGTATTGGGGTGGCGTTCGTACCAGTGCTGCAGGCTGCTGGTGATCCCGCCGATGGCAAAGTCCAGCGCGAATTCGAGAGGAACTGTCGGTTCCAGTTCGCCGAGCTCGACAACGCGGTTCATAATCCGGCGGAGGTACTGGCGAAAATCGCTGGCAAACTGCGGATCGCCCTTTTCGGACAGGAGGACGCAGAGAAACCGGCTGTTTTGATCGAATTTCTGGATGGACTGTTCCAGCAGCTGCTGGGCTTCCTCGAACGAGCGCGGCTTGTGCTCCGGCTCGCTCAGCATGTCGTACAGCTGCTCTTCGACATAATCCAGAACCTGCCGCGTATTTTTAAAGTAGATATAGAATGTGGCGCGGTTGTAGCCGGCGCGGTCGGTGATCTCCTTGATGGTGATTTTGTTGATGTCCTTCTCGCAGTAAAGATCCCAAAACGCATGAATTAAGTTGTTCCGGGTCTTTTCGCGGGCATCTGCATACGTTCCCATGATTCTGCTTCCTTCCGTTTGTTGCAAAGTTCAGTCTATATTATAACAACACGTTGTTGAATTTTCAATCAATTTCAGGTGATAGTATGAGAAATTTTTTTCAGAAACTGATGTATGGCCGGTATGGCATGGATCAACTGAATGTCACGATCATGTGGAGCTATGTGATTTTGACGGTATTGTTCTGGTTTGTGCGCTGGAGGATTCTATATTGGCTGACGCTGGTGCTGTTTTTCGTGTGGGTGTTCCGCGCGATGTCGCGCAACACCTGGCAGCGGCAGAAGGAGAACGCGAAGTTTACCGCGATGCTGCATTCCATCAATATGAAGTACCATTTTCAGCTGCGCAAGATCAAGGAGTGGCGCACCTGCCGGTACCGCAAGTGTCCGCACTGCCAGTCCGTCCTTCGTCTGCCGCGCAAGCGGGGAAAGCACACGGTTTGTTGTCCGCGCTGCCATCAGGATTTTTCGGTAAACATTCGATTTTAACCACACAGGGTGATACCAGACGTGCTCCGGTATCACTTTTTTTGTGCATTGGAGAACGCTGCCTCTTCTCAAAATCGGTCAGTGATACTATAATAATGCTGACCGAACTGGTCAGCGGAGGTGTCAGATGAATGCGTCGTTTTTTACGCTGCCGGAGGAAAAGCGGAATCGCCTGATCAATGTTGGATACCAGGTTTTCGCACGGCACGAATATAGAAAGGCTTCCATGGCGGAGATTGCGGCTGCTGCCGGCATTTCCAAGTCGCTGCTCTTTTATTATTTTCGCAACAAACAGGAGCTGTATTTGTTTTTGTGGGACTGTGCGGCTGCGGAGACCAAGCGGGCGGTAGCGGAGTGGGGCACATTGGAAACGGACGATTTTTTTGAACTGCTCACGCGCAGCCTGCGGGCAAAGTGTTCGCTGATGCGCACGTATCCATACTTGTATGCATTTTCGGTCAGGGCCTATTATGAGCAGGAACCGGACATACGCAGTGCGATTCAGAAATATTTCCAGCGGGAAGCAGAACACAGCGAGGAGGTTCTTTGGATTCGGGTGGATCCCGGTGTGTTCCGTCCGGGACTGGACTTATCGCTGCTGTATCAGGAGATTTTGTGGGTGTCGGACGGGTATTTGCGGCAGATGTATCAGTCGGGACAGCTGGATGCGGACAAGATGGAGCAGGATTTTCTGCGGATGATCGAGCAATGGAAGAAGGTGTATTTGCGATGATGCGGAAAAAGCAGTTTATCACGGACGACGGCGTCGTTCGGTATTGGACGAATGAACGGGAAGATGGGAAGGAGACGCTGGTGCTGCTGCACGGATTGACCGCAGATCACACGCTGTTTGACCGGCAGATCGAGGCGTTTGAACAGGATTATCGGATCATATGCTGGGATGCACCGGCGCACGGCGCGTCCCGACCGTATCGAACGTTTACATACCGCGGGGCGGCGGAGGCGCTCTATGGAATTTTGCAGCAGGAGCGGATTGCGCAGGCGGTGTTTGTCGGCCAGTCCGCCGGAGGGTTTGTCATCCAGACGCTGCTGAAGCGGCATCCGGAGTGTGTGAAGGCGATGGCAGCGATCGGAACCTGTCCGTTTGGCCTCGGCTACTATTCTCCCTCCGACCAGTGGTGGCTGCGGCAGACGGAGTGGATGGCGCGCTGCTTTCCGCATCGGATGCTGGTGCAAACCATGGCGGCCATGTGCGGATGCACACAGGACACGCGGGACAACATGCGAAGGAGTTTATCCGTATTTTCCAAGAGCGAATTGTGCCATCTGATGGGATTGGGGTTCGGCGGTTTTCTAGAGGAGAACTGCGATCTGCACATTCCCTGTCCGGTGCTGATTCTGGTCGGTGAGCACGACCACACGGGCAAGGTGATGCAGTATTGCCGTCGGTGGCACCAGCGCACCGGCTATCCGTTCCGCGTGGTTCCGAATGCCGCGCACAATGCCAATTACGACAACAGCGAATTTGTCAATCGGGAACTGGTGCAGTTTTTGCAAATCAGCCAGAGAAGGAATGCCTGTCTATGAAGATACATGAATTTGGAGACCGGAACAATCCGCACATTCTGCTGATTCATGGCGGAGGCAGTGCGTGGTGGAATTATTTGAGGCAGGCGGAGACATTGGCGGAGCGGTATCATGTGATTCTGCCGACGCTGGATGGACATGGAGAGGAATACCAAAAGCGCTATCGCTCGACGGAAAGCAGTGCAGAGCAGCTGCTTGGGTATATTGATACGCAGTGCGGCGGGCATGTCTTCTGTCTGGGAGGCGTATCGCTGGGCGGGCAGATTGTATTGGAACTGCTGTCCAGACGGGAAGACCTTGCGGATAAAGCGATCATAGAGGGAAGTATGTGCATCCCGTGCCCCAGACTGGCGAAGCTGTGTGAGGTGACCGTGCGTCTTTTCGGCGGACTGCTGTTCCGCCGCAGCTGCTGCAAAGGGCAGATTGTGCTGCTGAATGCGTTGTTTCCCAAACTGCGGATGCCCAAAGACATCGCGGAATATTATGTGGAAGACACCGCAAGTCTGCACAAAGAGACGCTGTGCAGGATCTATCAGACGTATATGAACTATGCTTGCAAGGACGGTTTGAAACACACGCGGGCACAGATCCTGTATTGCTACGGATCGAAAGAGACCAATGCCGTCAAACGGTCGGCGGAGTTGGTTGGGAACATGGTGCCCGATTGCAGGGTTTTCGAGGTAAAAGGGTGCGGACACGGGTATTTATCCATGTATCTGCCGGAACAATGGCTGGAGGTGGCTGTTCCGTTTTTGGAACAGGAACAGCGGTGCGGTATTTGACGAAACCGAACAAAACGGATATACTAACAATAAACTATGACAAGATTGAGGGATAACACTGTGCAGTATGATTATTTGATTGTAGGAGCCGGTCTGTTCGGCTGTGTGTTTGCCCATGAGGCGAACAAACGGGGAAAAACCTGTCTGGTGGTGGAGAAGCGGCCGCACATCGGCGGAAATTGTTACACGGAAACGGTTGAGGACATTCATGTCCACACCTATGGCGCACATATTTTCCACACGTCCGACCGCAAGGTATGGGAGTACATCAATCAGTTTGCGGAATTTAACAACTATGTCAATTCGCCGATCGCCAACTACCACGGCGAAATCTATAACATGCCGTTCAATATGAACACCTTTAGCAAGCTGTGGGGCATTTCCACACCGGCGGAGGCGAAAGAGATCATCGAGCGGCAGAAGGGCGGCATTACCGAGCCGCGCAATCTGGAGGAGCAGGCGATTTCTCTGGTTGGTACGGATATTTACACCAAGCTGGTCAAGGGATACACCGAGAAGCAGTGGGGGCGCGACTGTACCGAGCTCCCGGCGTTTATCATCAAGCGCCTGCCGGTTCGGTTCACCTATGACAACAACTATTTTAACGACCGCTGGCAGGGCATCCCGATCGGCGGTTATACGCCCATTTTCGAACGTCTGCTGGATGGAATCGACGTGCGGCTGAACTGCGACTATCTGGAGCACCGCGAGGAGCTGGGTGCGCTGGCGGACAAGGTCATTTACACCGGCGCGATTGACCGGTACTTTGACTTCTGCTACGGCCCGCTGCAGTTCCGCAGCCTGCGGTTTGAGACCGAAGTGCTGGAGGAGGAAAACTATCAGGGCAACGCGGTGGTCAACTACACCGACCGCGAGACGCCGTACACCCGCATCATCGAGCACAAGCACTTTGAGTTCGGCACGCAGCCCAAGACGGTCGTGACGCGTGAGTATCCGGCGGACTGGAAGCCGGGCGATGAGGCCTATTATCCGGTCAACGACGAGCAAAACGGCGCGCTGTATGCCCGCTACGCCGAGCTGGCCGCAAAGGAAAGCAAGGTTGTGTTCGGCGGCCGTCTGGGCGAGTACAAGTATTACGATATGGACAAGGTCATTGCGTCCGCGCTGTCGTTCTGCGAGAAGGAGCTGGCGTGACCGTTTGGGTAGATGCGGATGCCTGTCCGGTTGTGCGTGAGACCGAGCGGATTGCGCGCAGATATGGTATCCGCGTGGTGCTCGTGTGCGATACCAACCACGTCCTCCGGTCGGAGACCAGCGAGATTGTGGTGGTCGGCGCGGGAGCGGACGCGGTGGATTTGGCGCTGATCAATCGGTGCCGGAGGGGGGACATTGTGCTGACGCAGGACTACGGCGTGGCGGCGCTGGCGCTGGCGCGCGGCTGCGCGGCGATCCACCAGAGCGGCATGTGGTACACCGAGGACAATATTGACGGGATGCTGTTCCAGCGACACAATGCGCGCAAGGCGCGCCGGGCGTCCGCAAAGCATCATCTGCATGGACCGCAAAAGCGCACGGCGGCAGACGGCAGGGCCTTTTCGGAATCGCTGGAACGGCGGAATCGAGACAACACG
>JBJEZE010000112.1:0-7076 GCA_051887235.1 Butyricicoccus sp. | reverse complement strand
GGCAGACGGCAGGGCCTTTTCGGAATCGCTGGAACGGCGGAATCGAGACAACACGGAATCAATCAATCGCATGAACCAGCTTGGTCGCAGGACGGAGCTGGTTTGTGTTTTGTGCGGGGGGATATTCCGCAAGTTTTGTCGTTTTGTGTATATTTGTAAGAAAGATCCCCGCTTTGCTTGAATTTTTTCGGTATAACGGATATAATAAGATGAATCGTTATCGGGAGCGGGCGCTCCTGAGAGACTGGAGTATTGTACGATATGACTACTTATTGGATGGAACAGCTGATCGACTTGCTCATCAGCATTCCGGGACTATTGCTTTGTCTGAGTGTGCATGAGGCGGCGCACGGACTGACCGCGTATAAGCTGGGAGATCCGACGGCCAAGAGCGCCGGGCGGCTCACGCTGAACCCGTTCCAGCACCTGGACGTCATCGGCACGCTGTGTCTGCTGTTTTTCCACGTCGGATGGGCCAAACCGGTGCCGGTCAATTCGCGGTATTTTAAAAAGCCGCGCCGGGACATCGCGCTGGTGTCGCTGGCCGGACCCATATCCAACTTTTTGCTGGCCTTTGTCCTGCTGTTTGTGCGGCAGTACCTGATGCGCAGCAGCCTGATGCCGGTGTTTGTGCTGGGGCTGATGGCGTATTACGGCGCGGTGATGAGCATCGGTCTGGGCGTGTTCAACCTGATCCCGATCCCGCCGCTGGACGGTTCCAAGATTTTGATGTCCTTTCTGCCGTGGGAGATGGCGGTCAAATATACGAAGTACGAGCAGTACATCCAGTTTGCGCTGCTGCTGCTTCTGTTCTTCGGTGTGCTGAACACGCCGCTGAATTTCTGCATCAATCACATCTACAGCTTCCTCTGCGGGCTGCTCGCGGTGCTGCCGGTATGAGAGAAGCGGTACAGTTTCATTTGGACTCGTTTGACGGCCCGCTGGATCTGCTGCTGCAGCTGATCCACAAGAACAAGGTCAGCATTTACGACATCCCGATCGCGGAGATTCTGGAGCAGTACATGGACGTACTGCGCCGGATGAAGACGGCGGATATGGATGTTGCGGGAGACTTTATCGCGATGGCCGCGCAGCTGATGCTGATCAAGTCGCGGATGCTGCTGCCCAAGGAGCAGGAGGAGGACGAGGAAGATCCGCGCGCGGCGCTGGTCGAGCAGCTGTTGGAATACCAGCGCATCCGGGAGGTGCAGCCGTATTTCCGCCGCCGCAGCGACGAGGGACGGGACATTCTGACCCGTCCGTCCGAGCCGCTGGAGCGCAAGCGCAAGTTTGAGGGACGGCTGCCGCTGGACAAGCTGGCGGCTGCCTCGCGCCGGATGTTTGAGCGCATTGAGCGCGCGCTCCCGCCGTCTGCGGAGACGTTCCAGGGGATCGTCGGACGGGAACGCGTGCCGGTACATACCAAAATCACGTCCATTTTAATTCGTTTTCGCAAAAAGACCAAAATTCGCTTTCGCGGCCTGTTTGAGCAGGCGCAATCGCGGTCAGACATTGTCGCGACGTTCCTGGCGGTGCTGGAGCTGTCCAAGACGCGCCGCCTGCTGATCGAAGGAGAAGGAGAGGATGCGCAGCTCAGCCTGCGCATGGACCAGCCGGAGGAGGAAACAGATGAACGAACGGCTCTATGAACTGGAAGGCATTCTGTTTGCGTCCGGCGAGCCGGTGCATGAGGAAAAGCTGATGCAGGTGTTGGGCGTCACGCAGGAGCAGCTGCACCGCATGATTCAAGTGCTGTCCGACGAATACGACGCGCAAAAGCGCGGAATGATGATCGTTCAGCTGGACTGCCGGTACCAGATGGTGTCCCGCCCGTGCTATGCGGAGACCATTCGGCGGGCGCTGGAGACCCGCCGTCCGCCGACGCTGTCCAGTGCGGCGCTGGAGGTCCTGTCCATTATTGCCTATCGGCAGCCCGTGACGCGCGCGTACATCGAGCAGCTGCGCGGTGTGGACAGTTCCAATACCGTGCTGACGCTGCTGGACAAAGGACTGATCGAAGGATGCGGACGGCTGGACGTGCCGGGACGGCCGGTCATTTACCAGACAACGCCGGCCTTTTTGCGCACGTTTTCCATTTCCTCGCTGGATGAGCTGCCGGAGCTCCCGGAGCTGGAGGAGCTGGAACGCCGCCAGCAGGAACGGGAGCAGGGAGAGCAGGCGACGGAAGGAGAACCGTCATGATTGGGCTCGTCCTGCGCATCATCGGCATCGTCTTGCTGGTGTTGCTGTGTCTGTTTCTTCTGCTGGGTGTCGTGCTGCTCAATCTGCCGCTGCGGATACAGGCGCGCAAGGCAATCTCACCGGACGCTCCGCTGCGGATCCGTCTGAGCGCCGGACCGCTGCACATAACCAAGCGGATTGGCGGGAAGGCGCAGCCATCCGCCGGGCGGAAAAAGAAGAAGCGGCGGAAACCCAAAAAGCAGGAAAAGACCCAACCCAAACCGGAGTCTGAACAGGAGAAACGCGGTCTGCAGGAGCGTCTGCAGAAGCTGGATATGGAGCGGACGCTCGCGCTGATGCTGGATCTGATGGACGATCTGGCGGGGTCGATCACATTCGAACGGCTGCACGTTACGGTGATCCTTCAGACGGGAGACGCGGGGAGAACCGGACGGCTGCTGGGCGGGCTGAGCGCGGTGACCGGACTGATCTACCCGATTTTGGAACAGAACTTTGTGCTGAAGGACCCTAAGATTGTTCTGGATGCTGATTTTGATGCGGAACGAACGGTATGGAGTATTGACATTTCTGCAATGACCCGCATGATCCGCTATCCACGCATTATGTGGAGGCGGCGAAAAGAGCTCTGGGCGCTGTGGAAGAGTATCAAATAAACCAAATTGGAATCGAAGGAAAAGGAGAGTAATCATCATGGCAGGTATCAATGATCTGATGACCGAAACAATGGAAAAAATCCGTTCGATGGTGGACGTCAACACGATTGTCGGCGATCCGATCACGACGCCGGACGGCACGACGCTGATCCCGGTGTCCAAGGTGACGTTTGGCTTTGGCTCGGGCGGAACGGACTTTCAGTCCAGAAACGCCAAGGACAACACCCCGCTGTGCTTTGGCGGCGGCGGCGGCGCGGGCGTCAGCATTGTGCCGGTTGGTTTTCTGGTAGTGAGCGACGGCAATGCACACATGCTGCCGGTTAACATGCCGGCGGAGACCAGCGCAGACCGTCTGATCGAGATGATTCCAGGTGCGGTCAGCTCGGTGCAGAACTTTATCAGCAAGCGCCGGAGCGGCGCGGAGCAGGAGACACCGGCTGAGACCACGGAGGAAGAGAAGCCTGCGGAATAATGTACTTCACCTATGTGCTGCGCTGTCAGGATCGCTCTCTGTATACGGGGATCACAACGGACGTCGCGCGGCGGATGCGGGAGCATCAGTCCCGTGCCGGACGATGCGCCAAGTACACGATGCGGCATGAGCTGATGCAGCTGGAGGCGGTATGGCAGTCGGCGGATCGCGCTGCGGCGTCCCGTCTGGAGTACCGCATCAAACGGCTGACCAGACAGCAGAAAGAACAGCTGTTGTCGCGCAACAATCTGGAGCAGCTGATGGGGGATAAGCTGGACGCGGCGCAGTATGTCCGCGTTCCGGTGCCGGACTGGAAGGAGGAGGCCCATGCTGAACGGTGAGCCGACCGAAGGGATGCTTCGCGAATGGAAACGGGTATGGAGACAGCAGAAAGACCGTCTGCGGCCCAATCGAATATCCGGTCCGGAGCTTTTGGCGTATGTCAGGCAGCGGTATCCGTTGGAGGAGACCGCGGAGGAGGATGCGCTGGACTGTGCTCGGCAGACTGTTTTGTGCAACTCGTTTTTGGCGGAAAAGCTGCCCGCGGGCTGCGAGCCCGATCCGGTGGCGTTCTTTGTCCTGGATACCGGGGAAGGGCACCGGCTGTACGAACAGAAGGACGCCATCTATGACGAGGTAGAACGGATTTTTGTCGGAGTTGACCTCGTGTCCGGATATTATCACGTTGAGGGGAGCAGCCAGCTCTGGGATGAGCTGTGCGCGGTTCAGGGACTGGACGAGGCGGATATCCAAAATCCATTTTTGGTGGCACAGTATGTGGAATGCTGTGAACGCATGGGAACGAAATAGCATCATACAGCGGGACAGGCGGCGGAAGCTGCTTGTCTCGTTTCGTTTTTGGGGAGGGTTTGGCGGCATCCAAAAGAAAAACGCCGTGGGCATTGGCTCACGGCGCTGCGGTTTGAGAAGATGTCATTTAGGCTGCGGGCACACTCTGTTTTGCGGGCAGATTGGCCAGTACAATCGCTGCGAACATCAGGATGCAGCCGAAAATTTCCCACGAGGTGAGAACCTCGTGGAGGATTAACCAGCCGAACACGGCGCTGAACACGGATTCCAGACACATGACCAGAGAGGCCAGGGTGGGATCACATTTTTTTTGCGCCACAGCCTGCAGCGTATATCCCACGCCGCTGGACAGAATGCCTGCGTAGGCGATGGGCAGCCAGGCTGCGAGAACAACGTCGATCGACGGATGCTCCAGGAGGATCATTGGCACGGCGGAGATGATACCGCAGACAAAGAATTGAATGCAGGACAGCCGCACCGGATCGACCTTGGAAGCAAAGTGATCCAGAACCAAAATATGTACGGAGAACGCCAGCGCACACAGGAGCTCCAGACCGTCGCCCAGCTCGGGACGCAGGGAACCCGAGAGGCACAGCAGCGCCATGCCGACTACCGCCAGCAGAACGCACAGCCAGATGCGCTTTTCCAGCTTTTGATGGAAGAGGATCAGGCTGAGAAAGGGTACGATGATGACATACATCGCCGTCAGGAATCCGGCTTTGCCGACGGAGGTATAGAGGATGCCGATTTGCTGTAGGCTGGATGCAACCATCAGCACGAAACCGGCACAGACGCCTGCGACAATCAGCATTTTCTGGTCTCCCGTCCGTTCGGTGACCGTGTCGGACGGATCTGTTTTCCGGTGCAGGAAGCGGATGCATGGAAGCAGGAAAAGCCCGCCCAGAATGCTCCGTGCACAGAGAAAGGTGAACGGGCCGATGTAGTCCATTCCGGCGCTCTGGGCGACAAAAGCGGCTCCCCAGATCATTGCGGTCAAAAAGAGCAGCAGAAGGTTTTTCCATTCAGTTTGTTTCATTTCGGTTCTCCCTTTTTCAAACGATATCAAGAGATAGTGTACCACAGAACGAATCAGAATGCACGCATATTTTATCCACGGAGTGCATCGGGGGACAGTAATTCCACAAAAAAGAGACAAAGAGTATAATGGTTATACAAAAGTTGACTTTTTTTGTTGACGATTGCGATAGGAGAATGGTATAGTTAAATGCAAAGGGAGGAGTCAATCTATGAAAAAGAAACAGATAGGATTTCTGGCGGCGATCGTGCTGATTGCAGCCGTATTGGCGTTTTTCACGTCCAGTTCACCCGGCACGGTCGATCCGGAAACATATACTCCGGCTGTATATTCCACGATTGGAGCACTTCTGCCGCCGGTGATTGCGATTGCATTGGCATTGGTTACCAAAGAGGTGTACTCCTCGCTGTTTATTGGTATTGTCGCCGGTGCGCTGCTGTATGCAAACGGCAATGTGGAGCTGATGCTCAACACCATGCTGTTCAATGAAGAGGGCGGCATGATCTACAAACTGGCGGACAGCTGGAATGTAGGCATTTTGGTGTTCCTGGTCATCCTCGGCATCATGGTTGCACTGATGAATCAGGTGGGTGGTTCCGCTGCGTTTGGCCAGTGGGCGTCCACGCACATTAAAACACGGGTTGGCGCACAGCTCGCGACGATGGCGCTGGGTGTGCTGATCTTTGTGGACGATTATTTCAACTGCCTGACGGTCGGCTCGGTTATGCGTCCGGTTACGGACCGTCATCAGATTTCCCGTGCCAAGCTGGCGTACCTGATTGACGCCACCGCCGCACCGGTGTGCATCATCGCGCCGGTATCGAGCTGGGCGGCTGCGGTCACATCCTCGGTACCGGATGGCTCGGGTATCAATGGATTTGCCATGTTTTTAAAGACAATTCCATATAACTTTTATGCCCTGAGCACACTGCTGATGATTATCATCCTCACGGTTAAGAATTTTGACTATGGTCCCATGTATGTGCATGAGAGAAATGCCCTCAAAGGCGATCTGTTTACCACAGCCAGCCGGCCGTATGGCAACGCGGATGACGAACCGGTATCGCCCAAAGGAAAAGTCGTTGATCTGGTGCTCCCGGTTGTGGTATTGATTGTGTCCTGCATTATTGGCATGGTTTATACCGGCGGCTTTTTTGAAGGAGAGAACTTTGTCGATGCGTTCGCCAATGCGGATGCATCCATGGGACTGGTTCTGGGCAGCATGGTCACGCTGGTGATCACGTTCTGCTTCTACATGCTTCGCGGAGTTATGACATTTAAGGAATTCACGGACTGCATTCCGGAAGGCTTTAAGGCAATGGTAGCGCCGATTCTGATTTTGACCATGGCATGGACTCTGTCCGGTATGACCGGCCTTCTGGGTGCAAAGTATTACGTGCACGATCTGGTGGCGACTTCGGCCGGTGCGCTGAAACTGTTCCTGCCTGCGATTATCTTCCTTGTTGCAGTATTCCTGGCATTTTCTACCGGTACGAGCTGGGGAACCTTTGCCATTCTGATCCCGGTCGTATGCCACGTATTCGGCAGTGCGGATACGTATGAGATGCTGGTCATCTCCATTGCGGCATGTCTGTCCGGCGCGGTCTGCGGTGATCATTGTTCCCCGATTTCGGATACAACCATTATGGCATCAGCCGGTGCGCATTCCGACCATGTCAATCATGTATCTACACAGCTTCCGTATGCCATGACTGCCGGCGCGGTCTCGACAGTTGGTTATCTGATCGCCGGTGCAATCGGATATTTGACCGACAGCTCGATGGCACTGATTGCCACACCGATTACGTTGGTATTGATGGTCCTCACCCTGATGGTCATCCGTGCGTTCACGCGAGGCAAGAGCGGTGCAACGAGGGAAAAGGTACGCTGATTTGATACCTGC
>JBJEZE010000111.1:0-27429 GCA_051887235.1 Butyricicoccus sp. | reverse complement strand
CGTCGCATCGTTCTCCAGACGAACGGGATACGGAATATACCGGAATAACGGCTGCAGGTTGCTGTGGCGAATATTCAGAGACGGCGCGATGTCCAGCAATCCGCTTTGTTCGTTGACAATACCCGGAAGCGCAATCCCGATGCCGAGAAGGCAGTCGCGGTTGAGGTGGTGGGTGTCGATGAGGTGTTCAATTTCTGTACTGAGCATCATATAGTAATCTGTACTGGCCGAAAATGGCTGATAGACCAGTGCATCTGCAATGCGGGTTCCGCGCAGATCGACGGCCACCAGACGGAGCGTTTCTTTTCCGATTTCCATACCGATGGCGATGCGGGCATCCGCAACAATTTCTATCGTTTTGGGTTTGCGCCCGCCGGTGGATTCCAGCGTGTGTCCCCAGCGGATCAGGCCGGAGTCCATCAGATCACGAAAATTTTGCGTGACAGTGGGAAGACTCATGGACAAAGCGTTGGAAATCGTTTGTTTGGTTACCGGTTCTTTGGCATGGTACAGGTACTGATAGATTAAATTGCGATTTTGACGGCGAAGTTCCGCGGTCGAAAGCGTCTGCGGCATAGTGTAACGGCCCCTTTCCAACCATCCGTCGTGACAGAAGATGATTTGTGCAGCATTTTCTAAATTTTATTATACCACCATTTTGAACAAAAGGAAAGGTCGATTGCAAAAGTTTCATGTGCAAAAATGAGAGGAATCAAGCGGAATCTTCGGCAAAAGTACCGAATTGGTTACAAATATGAGGGATGCAGAAATACTGGACAGAATAACAGCAATTCGATATAATACAGGAAACAGAGAGGAGAGAACGGAAATGATTTTGTTTGAGACGCCGCAGGCTTGCTCTGGTGCCGCCAACCCTATGGATGCCGTTGTGGACGCTGTCGGCGCGCTGTTTGAACAGATAAATATCCTGTTTCAGCGCGAGCCGGAACAGTTTGATTGCCTGTCGTCCGGAGCCGTACTGGTGCCGCTGTACGCGGCGGAGCAACTGGGGGACGGAGAACTGCGGGAGCAGCTGCTGACATTGCTGTTTGATAATCTGGACTATCCGTTTTCGCGGCAAGCGTTTGATGCCTACCTCAGCCAAACAGATACATTGCCGGACTACACCGAGCGTATCCATCCGACGCTGAACGGCCATACGTTTTGGAATGCGGTTGGACAGTGCGCAGAGCCGGAACAAGGCAATGCCATCCTAAAGGCATTTGCTTCTATGCTGGGTGCGCTTTTTGTAAAAAATCCGGAAGTCGTATGCAGTGAGGTAACAGCAGCCTGCAATTACAGCCGCCTTCAGGCTGCCTGTGAGACGGAGTATACCGCTGAACAGGCTGTGAAGTCATTGCTGCAATGTTATCACACGATGATGGAACACAGTGAAGAGATGCAGGCAGAGGAACAGGAGTTTTTGGTACACTGTCTGATTTTGTACTCCCTGCAGGAGATTGGCTGTCTGGATGCTGCTGCGGCGTTACCGATTCGTCTGATGCTCTCGGCAGAGGGATTTCAAAGCATGATGTCAGAGGAGAGCAACTGTGTGGAGCTGGATCGGCTCTTTGCATGTTCGGCAGCCCATGCGGGACAGTTTTGGAAGATGGCGTATGCTGCGGCAGTGCAGGCGGGGGATGACACACAGGTCGCGGTATTGGCTCTCTGGCTGGAACGCTTTTTGCTGCAGACGGCGGAGACACCGGGACAAAAAGAAAAGGCAAAACAGCATAGAAATATATTGTTTTCGCTGGTAATATAGTGTTTGGATTGCTCCGGGATTTGCCGGAGCAATTTTTTCGTTTCTTTGCCAGAATGCACTGTGAATATTGTACGATAGGAAGGGGAGAAAATAGGAACAAATGTTCTTATTTGGTCTATACTTTTTGCAGTGCTTATGTTATAATCAAACCTGTACGTTCCCGTAAAATTTGTTTTACTTGCAGGACAGGAGGCCCGTCAATGGCATTTAAAATACACTCCAAGTATCAGCCGTCCGGCGACCAGCCGCAGGCGATTGAAAAGTTAGTAAACGGTCTGAACCTGGGCCTGGAAGAACAGGTTTTGCTGGGTGCAACCGGTACCGGCAAGACGTTCACCATGGCGAACGTCATCGCGCAGGTCAACCGTCCTACACTGGTGCTGGCGCACAACAAGACACTGGCGGCGCAGCTGTGTTCGGAATTCCGCGAAATATTTCCGGAGAACGCGGTGGAGTATTTTGTCTCCTACTATGATTACTACCAGCCGGAGGCCTATATCGCTTCGACGGACACCTATATTGAGAAGGACTCAGCGATCAATGATGAGATTGAGCGTCTGCGCCACTCGGCTACTTCTGCGCTGTTTGAGCGGCGGGACGTGATCATTGTGGCGTCGGTATCCTGCATCTATTCTCTGGGTAACCCGATTGATTATCAAAACATGGTGATCTCTCTGCGTCCAGGCATGCAGCGTGACCGTGATGAGCTGACGCGCAAGCTGGTAGAAATCCAGTATGAACGCAACGATATTGCGTTTGAGCGCAATCGGTTCCGTGTCCGCGGAGACACCGTGGAGATCTGGCCGGTATATACCGATTCGTATGCGGTGCGCGTAGAGTTTTTCGGAGATGAGATAGATCGCATCAGTGAGATCAATCCACTGACCGGAGAACGTAACTGCGACATTCAGCACGTCGCCATCTATCCGGCCTCCCACTATGTCACCCCGCGCGACAAACTGGCGCAGGCGCTGGATGAGATCCGTCAGGAAATGGAGGAGCGCGTCAAATGGTTTGAGGACAATGGCAAGCTGGTGGAAGCGCAGCGGATTGCACAGAGAACCAATTATGACATGGAAATGTTGGAGGAAATCGGTTTTTGCAGCGGAATTGAGAATTATTCGCGGGTTATTTCCGGACGGAAGCCGGGATCCGCACCCTTTACGCTGTTGGACTATTTCCCGGATGATTTTCTGCTGCTGGTTGATGAGTCGCATGTCACGCTGCCGCAAGTAAGGGCGATGTATCATGGTGATGCGGCGCGCAAAAAGAGCCTGATCGACAATGGATTTCGTCTGCCATCGGCCTATGACAACCGTCCGCTGAATTTTGAGGAATTTCGTGAGCGCATCCATCAGGTGATTTATGTGAGCGCGACGCCGGCAGAATTTGAACGCAGTCATGCGGCACAGGTTGTGGAACAGGTGATTCGTCCGACCGGACTGGTCGATCCGGAAATTCTGGTTCGGCCGGTTGAGGGACAGATTGATGATCTGATCGGAGAGATTAATGCACGTACCGCCAAGAAGGAGCGCGTGCTGGTGACGACGTTGACCAAGAAGATGGCGGAAGATCTGACCAGCTATCTGGAGGGCGTCGGCATCAAGGTACGATATATGCATCACGATGTCAAGACGATTGAACGCATGGAATTGATTCGTGATTTGCGTCTGGGTGTGTTTGATGTGCTGGTCGGAATCAATCTGCTGCGTGAGGGACTGGACTTGCCGGAGGTGTCGTTGATTGCGATTCTGGATGCCGATAAAGAGGGCTTTTTGCGCTCGGAAACCTCGCTGATTCAGACGATTGGACGAGCTGCGCGCAACGCCTCCGGACAGGTTATCATGTATGCGGATACAGTCACGCCCTCAATGGACCGGGCGATTCGGGAGACCGAGCGCCGCCGGGCGATTCAGATGGCGTATAATAAGGAACACGGCATCGTGCCAAAGACAATTATGAAGCAGGTTCACGATGTGATAGAGATTTCGGCAACACCGGGTGTTGGTGTGGCAATGAATCAGAAAAAATGGAACAAGACACAGCGCAAGGAACGCATTGCTGTGCTGACCCGTCAGATGAAGGAAGCAGCTAAGATGCTGGAATTTGAACTGGCTGCGGATCTCCGTGATCAGATACGGGAACTGGAGAAAATGGACGATTAAATTCGTTGAGGATACGATCATGCAGGAATATATTCATGTAAAAGGTGCACGAGAGCACAATTTAAAAGATGTGGAAGTGTGGATTCCGCGTGACAAGCTGGTTGTGTTAACCGGTTTGTCCGGCAGCGGAAAATCCTCTCTGGCGTTTGATACGATCTATGCTGAGGGACAGCGCAGATATGTGGAATCGCTGTCTTCCTATGCGCGGCAGTTTTTGGGGCAGATGGACAAGCCGGATGTGGATTATATCGACGGGTTGTCCCCGGCGATTTCCATTGATCAGAAAACGACCAGCCGTAATCCGCGCTCTACCGTGGGCACGGTGACGGAAATTTATGATTACCTTCGACTGCTTTGGGCGCGGGTGGGCATTCCGCACTGCCCCAAGTGTGGCAAGGAGATCAAACAGCAGACCATTGATCAGATTGTGGATCAGCTGATGAAGCTGCCCGAGCGTACCAAACTGCAGATTCTTGCTCCGGTCATCCGTCAGAAAAAGGGAGAACACGTCAAGGTTTTCCAAGATGCACGCAAGAGCGGCTTTGTCCGTGTCCGTGTGGACGGAAATCAGTACGATCTTTCCGAAGAGATCAAGCTGGAGAAGAACATCAAGCATTCGATTGAGATTATTGTGGATCGAATCATGGTCAAGCCGGAGGTCAGAAGCCGTTTGACTGAGTCGGTGGAGACCGCATGTGCCTTGTCCGGGGGGCTTGTGATAGCGGATGTCATTGGGGAGCAGGAATTGTCGTTTTCACAGAATTATGCCTGTGAAGACTGCGGTATCTCCATCGAAGAGATGGCACCGCGTATGTTTTCGTTCAATAATCCCTATGGCGCCTGTCCAAAGTGTGCCGGTTTGGGTATGCAGCTCAAAATTGATCCGGAGCAGATCATTCCCAATCCCAAGCTGTCCATTCGGCAGGGAGCGATTCAGGCCAGCGGCTGGACAAACTGCGATGACGGTTCCATCTCTCGCATGTACTACGACGCACTGGGCAAGAAGTTTGGCTTCACGTTGGACACGCCGATTGAGGACATGAGTCCGGAGGCTGTGGATGCGATCCTGTACGGAACGGGAAAAGAAAAGCTGCTGCTGCGTGTCGCTCGCTATTCCGGCGGAAAGATGGAACAGTCGTTTGAAGGCGTGATCTCCAATCTGGAACGTCGGCATGAAGAGACCACATCAGAATTTATGCGGCTGGAAATTGAGGAATCCATGAGTGAAATTCCGTGTCCGGTTTGCAAAGGACGTCGTCTGCGAAAAGAGTTGCTTGCTGTTACGGTCGGCGGATGGAACATCATGGAGTTTTGCGAAAAGTCTGTAACAGAAGAATTGGATTTTATCCGAACGTTAAAGCTTAGTGAGCAGCAACAGCGTATTGCAGACCGGATTCTCAAGGAAATTGAGAGCCGATTGGGCTTTCTGAACAGTGTAGGACTCAATTACCTGACGCTGGCGCGGGCTTCCGGCACACTGTCTGGCGGCGAGAGCCAGCGAATCCGTTTGGCAACACAGATTGGTTCCTCTCTGATGGGCGTGGTCTATATTCTGGACGAACCATCCATCGGCCTGCACCAGCGCGACAATGACAAACTGTTGGCGACGCTGAAAAATCTGCGCGACATGGGCAACACACTGATTGTTGTCGAACACGATGAAGATACCATGTATGCTGCGGACCACATTATTGATGTCGGACCGGGAGCGGGCGTGAACGGAGGCAATATTATCTTCGAGGGAAGCGTGGATGATCTGCTAAAATGCCAAGATTCCATCACTGGCCAATATTTGAGCGGAAAACGCAAAATTGAGGTGCCAAATGAACGGAGAACAGGGAGTGGAAAGCAACTGACCTTTACAGGCTGTCGCGTGAATAATTTGAAGAATCAGACGTTTCACATCCCACTCGGTGTACTCACCTGTGTAACTGGCGTGTCCGGCAGCGGCAAGTCGTCTTTTGTCAATGAGATTCTGTATAAGAAGTTGGCGGCGGAGCTGAACCGCGCGAAGACCAAAGCCGGCGCATTCGATGAAGTGTTTGGGTTGGAATATCTGGATAAGGTCATCTGCATCGATCAGTCTCCCATTGGACGGACACCGCGTTCCAATCCGGCAACGTATACAGGGGTGTTCAGTGACATCCGCAGTCTGTTTGCGTCCACGCAGGACGCCAAGCGGCGCGCCTACGGGCCGGGCCGGTTTTCGTTTAACGTGAAAGGCGGCCGCTGCGAAGCCTGTCAGGGCGATGGCCTGAAAAAAATTGAGATGAACTTTTTGCCGGACATTTATGTTCCATGTGAAGTGTGCGGCGGCTCGCGGTATAATCACGAAACGCTGGAGGTGCGGTATAAAGGCAAGAATATCAGCGATGTGCTTAATATGACGGTGGACGAAGCGGTCGTCTTTTTTGAGAATATCCCGAAGATTGCGCGCAAAATCACAACATTACAGGAGGTCGGTCTGGGCTATGTCAAATTGGGACAGTCCTCGACTACGCTGTCGGGTGGCGAGAGCCAGCGCGTCAAATTAGCGACGGAATTGTCCAAGCGTTCCACCGGCAAGACCATCTATATTCTGGATGAGCCGACTACAGGCCTGCATATTGCCGATGTCCATAAGCTGACAGCGGTACTGCAAAAGTTGGTTGACTCCGGTAATTCGGTGGTTGTCATCGAGCACAATCTGGATGTGATCAAGATTGCGGATCATATCATCGACCTTGGGCCAGAAGGCGGTGACGAAGGCGGTGAAATTGTCTGCACGGGAACTCCGGAGGAGATTGTGCAGTGTGAACAGTCGTATACCGGCAAATATCTTGCAAAATATTTGAAGTAACAGAGGCGCAGCAGGCAGAGGAAACGGCTTGCTGCGTTTTCCGTTTCTGAAAAGTAGAGACTTCGGTTAGCGGAAGCCGCGTTGATTTGCCTGCAAAGCAGGAACATGGTATAATTTGTTTTATGACATCACCGTTTCGGTATGCCGGAAGACGGTTGATGGTTTGATTTTGCACTTTTTTCATGCATAACATTTGAATTTACAGATTATTTCAATGGTTTTTCCATTCCAAGGTAGATTATCAAATGCCTTTCTGTTATAATATAGAATGAATTAAAATATTACGAAGGAGTAGCAATGAGAACAAAAAAATGGAACATTGCCAGACCTGACGGAAAGGATGTTCAGACTTTAGCGAAAGAGGGGAAGTATCCTCTGCTGACGGCAGCGGTACTTTGTTCACGTGGAATGGACACTCCTGAAAAGGCGGCGGATTTTCTGGCAGTGGATTTTAGCCGCTTGCATGATCCGATGCTGCTTCCGGACATGGAAAAAGCGGTAGCGATTATTCGTGAAGCAATACAGCGGGGAGAGCGTATCGCCGTTTTTGGTGACTACGATGTGGACGGCATCACATCGACTTGTGTTTTGATGCGTTATCTGCGCAGCTGCCATGCGGACTGTACGTACTATATCCCAGACCGATTGACGGAAGGCTACGGATTGAACTGTGCGGCGCTGCAGAAGCTGCGGAATGATGGCGTATCGCTTGTAGTTACGGTGGATTCCGGCATCACAGCAGTAGAAGAAATTGCATTTGCCAAAAAAATCGGATTAAAAGTGGTAGTAACCGACCATCATGAATGTATGGAGAGCATGCCGGATGCGCTGGCGGTTGTCAATCCAAAGCGCCCGGACAGCCAATATCCGTTTCAGGAGTTAGCTGGTGTTGGTGTCGCTTTTAAACTGGTTTGTGCTCTGGCCGGAAAGGACCGGCTGGCGGAAATCCTGAACGACTATCTCGATCTGGTAGCGGTCGGAACGATTGCAGATGTCATGCCGCTGCGCGGGGAGAACCGCACGATTGTGGCAAACGGTTTATTCTATCTGACGCAGACGGACAATGTTGGACTTCGAATGCTGATCCGGGAATCCGGAGTGGAAGAAAAGCGCATGACAGCAAGCGTGGTCAGCTTTACACTGGCGCCCCGCATCAATGCGGCCGGGCGTATGGGCTGTGCCAATCTGGCCGCGGAGCTGTTTTTGACCGACAGTTTATCGCGTGCCGCAGACATTGCGGCGATGCTCTGCCAGCAAAACAAGGAGCGCCAAAACGCGGAAAATGAGATTTTGGAGCAGGCTTACGCGGTGCTGCAAAAGGAATACAATCCGATGGAAGACCGCATGATTGTCCTTTGGGGCGAGCAATGGCATCACGGCGTGATTGGCATTGTATCCTCCCGCATTTCGGATCGGTATGGCTGCCCGACGGTGATGATCTCGCTGGAGGGGGACCATGGAAAAGGATCCGGCCGCTCCGTGCAGGGATTTAACCTGTTTGAAGCGTTGGAGCACAGCGCATCCTATCTGGAAAAATTCGGCGGTCATGCGCTGGCAGCCGGTCTGACGATTGACCGGAAAAACCTGCCGGCGTTCAAACAGTGCATTTGTGACTACGCCAAGGAGACCATGCAGGAGGAGGAAACCGTACCGGTTATTGATGTAGACTGCATGATCCGTCCGGAGCATATCTCCATGGAATCCATCCGCGGTTTGCGGATGCTGGAGCCATACGGCATGGGGAATCCGGAGCCGATTTTTGGCATGTGTGAGTTGACGGTAGAGGACATTACGCCGATTTCCAGTGACCGCCATCTGAAAATGACACTGAATAAAGGCGGTATTTTCTTTACAGCGATGCTGTTCGGTACCGGCATGGGCGGATGTCCGGTCGTGCAGGGGAACGTTGTGGATGCGGTGTTCAGTCTGGATATCAACCATTTCCGCGGAAAGAGTACCATTCAGCTGATGTTAAAGGATATCCGGCTCAGCAATTGTGAGCTCAGAAAAGATCATGCACTGCTGAGCAGCTATGAGCAGTTTATTGATGGAAAACAGCTGACGGCACAGGAAATCAACCGGTTATATCCGGACAGGCGGGATCTGGTAGCAGTATGGCGTCATCTGAATTCTCATGCAGAGGATCATCAGCTGTCCGCACCGTATAACACGCTGTCGCGGCGCATTGAGTGGGAGAGCAAGCGGGACATCAACATTGGCAAATTGTTTGTATGTTTGGATGTGTTTTCCGAAAGCTGCTTGCTGAGTTACCATTTTAAGAACGGATTGGTGAATGTACGGATGCTGCCCTATCAGGGGAAAGCGGACATTACCAAGTCCGTCGTGCTGGCTACGCTGCGTCAGATGAAAAATCACAATACCGTGGCAGAGGAATCTGCTGCTTGGGGAGTATAAATCATGGATATGAAAAGTAAAATCGATTTTTTAATCGAACGGGTACAAAAGCAAAATCCATCAGCCGATGTGGAAAAAATCCGTGCTGCTTACGAATGTGCCGCAAAAGCACACGAAGGGCAGATCCGTAAGAGCGGAGACCCGTACATCATTCATCCTGTTTCGGTGGCAGAAATTATTGTGGAGATGGGACTGGATACCGATTCCATCTGTGCAGGATTACTGCACGACTGCATTGAGGACACGTCGTTCGGCTACGAAAGCATTGAAAAACAGTTTGGTAAACCGGTTGCTGACCTGGTCGACGGCGTCACCCGACTGGGACAAATCCGATTCTCCAAAGAACAGGAACAGATGGAAGACCTTCGCAAGATGCTGATCGCGATGGCGAAGGACATCCGTGTTATTCTGATCAAGCTGGCTGACCGCCTGCACAATATGCGAACGATTGAGTTCATGTCAGAGGCCAAGCAGCGCTCCAAATCGTTGGAAACCATGGAAATCTATGCGCCGATTGCACATCGCCTCGGTATGCAGAAGGTCAAGTGGGAGTTGGAAGATCTGTCGCTGAAGCATCTGGATCCGGTTGGGTACCAGGAAATTTCGGATGGCCTGAAAAAGCAGAGCAGCGAGCACGAAAAGTTTTTGGAGCGCATCAAGACCACGATCAGTAAAAAGCTGGATGAAAGCGGCATTCAAAATACGATTTCCGGCCGTGTGAAGCATATCTACAGCATTTACCGCAAGATGTATTCGCAGAATAAGAACATCAATGAGATCTATGACATCTGCGCGGTACGCGTCATTGTCGAATCGGTTGCGGACTGCTACAACGTATTGGGTTATGTTCATGACCTGTATAAGCCGATTCCCGGACGATTTAAGGATTATATCTCCACGCCGAAGCCAAATGGGTATCGCTCTCTGCATACAACGGTCATTGGCCGTGCGGGCATCCCGTTTGAGGTGCAGATTCGTACGGACGAAATGCATAAAATGGCAGAGTACGGTGTTGCGGCGCATTGGAAGTACAAGCAGGGTGTCACCCGCAACGGCGGAGAGGAGACCTACGCGTGGATTCGGCAGCTGCTGGAGGCGCAGCAGGACACCGAGGCAGAGGATTTTATCAAAAATATCAAGGTAGATCTGTTTTCGGATGAGGTTTTCGTGTTTACCCCGAAAGGCGATGTCGTCAATCTCCCTGCCGGAGCAACACCGATCGACTTTGCCTATGGCATCCACTCCGCAGTCGGCAACCGCATGATTGGCTGTAAAATTAACGGACGGATTGCGGCGATTGATTATGTCCTGCAAAACGGCGATATTGTAGAAATTCTTACCTCCAAAGAGACGCATGGTCCGAAACGCGACTGGCTGAAGATGATCAAGACATCGGAAGCGCGCAACAAGATCAAACAATGGTTTAAGAAAGAATGCCGGGAAGAAAATATTGTGCGCGGCAAGGAGGATTTGGAGCGTGAGCTGCGGTCCAACCTTCTGTACAATCATTTTCAGGAGTCGCAGGACATCCAGCAGAGTGTGCTCAATAAATTTAATTTTTCCAATCTGGAAGAATTGTACGCCAGCCTGGGATACGGAGGCATTACGGTCACAAAGGTCATCAACAAGGTGCGCGATGAAGTGATCAAAATGCGCAAAGCCGAGGATGTAAAGAAGCCGCTCACCGGCCATCAGAAAGCCAAGGCGGATTCCGGCGTCGTGGTCGAGGGTATTGGCAACTGTCTGGTCAAATTTGCGCGCTGCTGCACGCCAATTCCGGGCGATGACATTGTCGGTTATATTACCCGCGGTTATGGTGTATCCATTCACCGCCGGGATTGTGTCAATTTCAAAAACAGCAGTGAAGAAGACCAGGATCGTTGGATTAACGTGCATTGGGACGAATCGCAGATTGAGACGAGAGAGCGATTCAGCACTGCGTTGCAGGTGTCTACAACAGATCGGGTCGGCGTCATGAGCGATGTGCTGATGATTCTGTCCAACAACCGTGTCAATGTCCGTGATTTCAACGGAAAGACCCTGTCAGAAGGGTTTGGCATCATCAATGCAGTGGTGGATGTCACGGGTATCTCACAGCTGGATATGCTGATCAGTAAGCTTCGTTCGGTTAAGGGTGTCATTAATGTCACCCGCCAGTCCAACTGAGGTGACGCATGAGAGCTGTGATTCAGCGTGTGTCGCACGCAAAGGTGACGGTGGATCATCAGATCACCGGAGAGATTCAAAACGGTTTTTTGATTTTGCTGGGTGTTGCACCGGAGGATACCGAGGAGCAAGCGCGCTACCTGGCAAACAAATGTGTAGGATTGCGTATTTTTTCGGATGAAGAGGATCGAATGAATCGATCGCTGGCAGATGTGGGAGGAAGCATCCTGGCGGTCAGCCAGTTTACGCTGTATGGGGACTGCCGCAAGGGCAAGCGGCCCAATTTCATGGGAGCTGCCAAGGGCGAGCAGGCCGAGCGGCTATATGAATATTTTGTCGCTTGCTGCCGGGAGCAGGGAATACCGACCGAAACAGGCGAGTTTGGGGCGGATATGAAGGTTGAACTGCTGAACGATGGCCCCGTGACGATCCTCATGGATACGGATCAGATGATAAGAAAATAAGGAGACAACGATGAAAATTATGATGACGTGTGTCGGAGACATCGGCACCAACTGTTATTTGGTATATGACGAAGTAAGCCGCGAGGGCGCGATCATTGATCCGGGTGATAATGCGCCGCGCCTTCTCCAGATGATTCGCGACAATAATGTGCAGCTCAAATATATTTTGCTGACACATGCGCATTTTGATCATATCCTCGCAGTGGGTGAAATCAAACGTGAGACCGGCGCGCAGGTTGTGGTCAATATGGAGGATGAGTACTTGTTCAATCCGGACGCGGCGCTGGGTGCTTTCGGCGCCTACGGACGCCAGCTCAAAAACCGGTTTGATTTTCCGGGCGCAGATATTGACGCCAGGGAGGGGACGGAAATCACATTTGGCGGTATGACGGCATATTATTATCATACGCCGGGACATACGCCGGGTTCCAGCACGATTCAAATCGGAGAGAATCTCTTTACCGGAGACACACTGTTCTGCCGGGAGTGCGGCCGATGCGATCTGCCGGGTGGTGATTTCCCGACGATGCTCCGTTCGCTGAAAAGACTGCATGATATGGATGGCGATTTTCGTGTCTATCCGGGACACATGTCCACCTCTACACTGGATGCAGAGCGCAGAGAAAATCCATATATGCGCCAGGCTGTTCGAGCATGATCTATACCGTCAACGGTCTGAAAAATGACCATCCGGTGCGGGATATCCTGTTCAATCTTCTCCCGGCTGAGATCCCGGAACGGGTGGACTGCATTCCTCCGGAACAACCGGATGCGCTTGGCGTGCAGGTAGAGCGTTTGGGCATGGAAACCCGGGTCCGTGTCTGCTGCCGCCGCAGTGGAAAAGAGCTGTGCTGTGAGAAGACAGCAGCAGTATACGATGACGAACAGGAAACCAAACGGGCAGAGACCCACGCCGTGAAGATGGCGGTTTTTGATGCGGTCACGCCGTTTCTGGATTTTGTCCCGGAATGGGGCTCGTTAACCGGGGTTCGCCCGGCGAAGTTTGCGAGAGGATTTTTGGAAAAGGGATATTCCCCGGCGGAAGTTGCCCGTATTATGACGGATGAGTATAAGGTTTCTCCCGCACGCCGGGCGCTTGCGATCCGGTCGGCCGGCATTGCATGGGATCGAAAGCAGAAACTGCATAAACGGGACATTTCCTTGTATGTTGGCATCCCGTTCTGCCCGTCCAGGTGCAGCTACTGTTCGTTTGTCAGCCATTCCATTGAGAAAGCCGGTGCACTGATGGCGCCGTATCTGGATACACTGTGCGCCGAGATCGAACACGCAGGAGAGGTTGTCCGGCAGGCGGGACTGCGTATTGTATCGGTTTATATCGGAGGCGGCACACCGACTACACTGTCCGCACAGCAGATGGATCGTTTATTGCGTACGATACGCCGTTCGTTTGATTTGAGTGCGATTACGGAGTTTACGGTAGAGGCCGGCAGACCGGATACCATTGACGAACAAAAACTGCGTGTACTTGCGGAAAATGGCGTGGATCGCATTTCCATCAACCCGCAGTCCATGAATGATGAGGTGCTGCGGACAATCGGGCGGAAACACAGCGCACAGGATGTGGTGCGAACATACGAGCTTGCGCGCTCGATCGGGTTCCGGGTGATCAACATGGATACCATCGCCGGATTGGAAGGAGATACGCCGGAAAGCTTTGCCGAGACAATGGATACGCTGATCGCATTGGACCCGGAAAATATCACGGTACACACACTGGCAGTCAAGCGCGGTGCAACGCAGAATGACCGTATTCAAGCAGTGCAACGGCACGATACCGTACGGCAAATGCTGGAAACCACCAACGAGCGCCTGACAAAAGCCGCGTACTCACCGTACTATCTGTACCGACAGAAGTTCATGGCGGGCGGATATGAGAATGTCGGCTGGACGCGGCAAGGCTTTGAGTGCGACTACAACATTTATATGATGGAAGAATTGCAAACCATTCTGTCGCTGGGAGCAGGCGGTGTAACCAAGCTGATTGGGGCAGATTCGCATAAAATTGAGCGGATCAGCAACCCGAAATATCCATATGAATACAATAACTCGCTCGAGAAGATCAACGCGGGAAAACAGGCGCTGATTGATTGGGCGAATGCATTGTGAGGGATCACTATGAAAACAATCGAGCTCTGGGAAATCAACGAACGGTGTCACACCGACCCAGCAGAATTTATTGGAGAATGCGAGCAGGAATATCAGGATACGATCTGCTCTGTGGCGGAGACGGTCTGTTCGTCGCATAAAGAACGACCGATTGTACTGCTCAACGGGCCGTCCTCCAGCGGCAAGACGACGACGGCCTGCCGCCTGCGGGATGAATTGGAGCGTCGCGGCATCCATTCCCATGCCATTTCGATGGATGATTACTATCAGTCGCGTTCGGAATACCGTATGCCGCTGGATGAAGAGGGGCGCGAGGATTTGGAGTCTCCTCTCTGCATGGATCTCCCGATGCTCAGCAATCATTTGACTGCGCTGGCTGAGGGCAAAGCGATCCATGTCCCGCACTACGATTTCGCAAGCCGCAGTCGGGTGGAGTCAACTCAGGAGGTGCAGCTGAAAGAGGATGAGGTCGCCGTTATTGAAGGGATTCATGCCCTCAATGACGTCATTACCGGCCCTCTGGAAGGACGTTCGGTTGGCATCTATATGGCAATCGGCACGGAAGTGGCTGTCAGCAAGGAATTCCGCCTCGCTCCGCACAAACTGCGCTTTGTCCGGCGGGCAATTCGGGATAAGAATTTTCGAAATGAGCCCGTGTTGGGCACGATCAATATGTGGCCTTCTGTGCGCCGTGGGGAACGGCTGTACATTCATCCCTATGTTCCGCATGCGGCGCGGATTATTGACACCTACCTACCATATGAAGATGCTATTTTGATGAATCAGCTGCGGCCGCATGCGCTTCGCTATCTCAATGAACTGCATACGGCCGGACTGGATGATATTATTCATGCACTGGATTTGTTTGAGCCGATCCAAGATTTATCTCCGATCCCGGAAAAATCCATAATGCATGAGTTTATTGGCTGAGCACGGAATAGAGAGGAGCGAACACAAATGGAACAGAAGGTATCCGATTTTATGAACCGCATGCGTGCATCTGCTGAAATACTGGCAGATAAAACCGGAAAAGCGGCGAATCATGCAGCAGATGTTGCCGGAAAAAAAGCCGGTACTATGGTGGAGTCAACCAAACTGAATCTGCAGATTTTTGATTTGAATTCGGAGATCGATGAGATGTACAAAGAGATCGGAAAGATGATCTATGACACACATCTGGGATTGCAGGCAGATCGGGATGAGTTGGAACACAAGCTGGCGCTGATTGACGAAAAGCGTCAAATTGTGGAGGAGATCCGCTGTAAGCTGCAGGATCTCCGAACAGTCAACCAGTGTCCTAACTGCGGAAAAGAATGCAGCCGGGACGACGCATTTTGCAGTGGCTGCGGCGCACAGCTGTAAGAAAACAGAGGGGCGGGAGTGACCGTCCCTCTTCTACTCTTTGTCTATCCTTCATACGTTAGTTATAATGGGAACGGAGGATAGTATGAAGGAAAAAAAGAATTACATGCATGGCGCATTGTGGCTGCTGTTTTCTGGTTTGGTTGTAAAAATTCTGGGCGCACTATTTAAGATACCGTTGACAAACTTGATTGGCGACAGTGGGATGGGACTGTTTTCCTTTGCCATGCAGTTCTTTTCCATACTGTTTGTCATTTCGGCAGCAGGCATTCCGGTTGCGGAATCCTGTCTGGTGTCTGAATCGTTGGCGCTGGGCGATGGAAAACAGGCACGCAATCTGGTCTGGATTACAACATTGCTCTTTACTATTGCGTCCATGGTATTGGCGACAGGACTTGCGTGGAAAGCTGACTGGCTGGCTTCTGTGTTTGGAGAGCCGGAGGCAGCGTGGTGCCTTGTGGCCATCGCCCCGGCGGTTGTATTGGTTACGGCAGAGGCTGGTTTGCGCGGCTGGTATCAGGGAACCGGAAATATGGAACCGACTTCCATGTCGCAGATGTTAGAGGCTACGGGAAAACTTCTGTTTGGCTTGTTGCTGGCACGTGCGGCGATGGAGCACGGCTATGGCGTACCGAGCGCGGCGGCGGGCGCAGTGCTGGGCGTCACGATTGGAGAATTGATTGCCGTATTATATTTGATGTGGAGCGTACGGCACAGTATTTTGTCTACGTTGTTTTCGCCTCAACGGTTTCCCATTGCGGTGTTCCGCCGTCTGATTGCATTGATGATACCAGTGACTCTGGGGTCAGCGGTCATGGCAATATCCGGTTTCCTGGACATGACGTTGATCTATCGCAGACTGCCGCTGACCGGTATGACGGCGCAGCAAATCACGTCTGCCTACGGAGCCTATACCGGCATGGCACTGACGCTGTATCATTTGCCACAGGCATTTTCCGGTGCGATTTCTGTGAGCATTCTGCCTGCGGTATCATCTGCATGGACAAAAAAGAATGAAACAGCTTGCCGCCGTCTGATTTCTTCGGCGATTCGTCTGACAACTATGGTGTCCATTCCCTGTGGAACAGTATTGACCTGCTTTGCACAGCCAATACTAACCGT
Source organism: Butyricicoccus sp. (assembly GCA_051887235.1). Classification (GTDB taxonomy): domain Bacteria; phylum Bacillota; class Clostridia; order Oscillospirales; family Butyricicoccaceae; genus Butyricicoccus_A. Next base: position 11,004 of record JBJEZE010000111.1, on the reverse strand, counting down.
ACTCTTCCCACATCAGACGGAAGCGATCGCAACGGCGCTGCCGTTACTGCGTTGTTTGGGATTTGCAGAGGTGTTTGTCGGCTTGTCCGCCGTCACAACCTCTGTTCTCCAGTCTTTGGGACGGCCGGATATCACGGTATCCACCACCACTGTGGGATGTGTACTCAAGTGTTTTGTCTCGTTTTTTTGGATGGCAAACCCGGAAATTGGACTAATGGCGGCTCCGCTGAGCACAATTTTATGTTTTGCTGTGATTCTTGTGTTGAATCTTGGAGCAATCTATTGTAATATGAAGTGGGTTCCGGAATGGATTCGCCCGGTTTTACGCTGTTCGGCAGCATCTGTTTTTATGGTGCTCATAGGACTATCCGTATATCAGGCAGTGGAGCTGGTCAATGGAATATGGTATGCATTGATGGCTTCTGCAACCTGTATGGTGCTGGTATATGCCTTGGCATTGATTTTTTTCCGGGGACTCCGGGCGGAAGATGTATCGCTGCTGCCCTGCGGAGACAGGCTGGCACGGCGACTCAAATTGCCGGAATAGAAAGAGGAACAACATGAATTTTCAAATGAAGGAAACGTATACGTTTGCAGATCTGTTGGAGGTCATGAGCATTCTTCGCTCAGAAAACGGCTGCATGTGGGATCGGGAACAAGACCATAAATCCATCCGCCGTAATTTTATTGAAGAGGTTTACGAGGTATGTGAGGCCATTGATAATGAGGACAGCGAGCTGTTGAAAGAAGAACTGGGCGATGTCCTGTTCCAGGTGGTATTCCATACGGAAATTGAAAAGGAAAAGGGTGTTTTTGACATCAATGATGTCGCAGACGGCATCTGCAAAAAGATGATTTACCGGCACCCGCACGTCTTTGGCGATGTCAAAGTGTCAGAGACCGGGGAGATCCTGAACAACTGGGATGAACTGAAAAAAACCGAAAAACATCAGCGTTCTGCTTCGGATACTCTGAACAGTGTTGCGCGCAGTCTCCCGTCCCTGATCCGGGCGGATAAGATTCAGAGCAAAGCGGCTAAGGTTGGATTTGACTGGGAGGATATACAGGGGACGCTGGAGAAAGTTCATGAGGAACTGAATGAGGTGGAGCAAGCGGTTCAGGGAAACGGTGATATTGCAGAGGAGTTGGGCGATCTGCTGTTTGCGGTAGTCAACGTGGCTCGATTTGCCGATGTGGATCCGGAACAAGCACTGGAGTGCACCTGTGAGAAATTTATCCGGCGGTTTTCTTTCATTGAGCAGTCTGCAGCCGCACAGGAACGATCTCTGGAGGATATGAGCCTGATGGAAATGGACGCACTCTGGAATAAGGCGAAGGAGCAGGAATGAATAAAACGGAATTTGTTGCACTGATCTCCGCTCGGACAGGATGCACCAAAAAACATACCGAGGAGATGCTGAATGCGGTTCTGGATGGCATTGGTGACGTACTGCAGCAGGGAGAACGGGTGCATTTCGTCGGTTTTGGATCATTTGATACCAAATTGCGCCCCTCGCGTACGATCAAGATGCCGGCGACCGAGCAGCTTGTCGAACTTCCCGCCGGACGCTCTGTTGTATTTCGTCCAGGGAAAAACTTGAAAGAAAAAATAGAACCATAGGAGAATCAACCATGAGATTAGACAAATATTTAAAAGTGTCGCGTTTGATCAAGCGCAGAACCATTGCCAACGAGGCGTGTGACAATGACCGTATCTTAGTCAACGGAAAACAGGCGAAGGCGTCGTATCAGGTCAAGCCGGGTGATATTATCGAAATTTCGTTTGGCACCCGCACCCTGAAAGTAGAAGTTCTGACCATTGCAGACCATGTCCTGAAAAATGACGCGTCTACGCTATATCGGGAGATCTAATGTATCCTTTTGCATGACTCATATTGAAACACCGTGGTGCATAGAATGAGAGAGAACCATTCGGTGTTTCTTTATAGGAGGGAATGCAATGAGTCGGGAGCCTCAGAACAAGAAAGAGGTCCAGCTGCCGCATGGATTGACATTGCAGGACAGAAGTCGCATGACGCTTTCCGGTGTGAAAGATGTTGTTACCTTTGACGAGACCCAAGTCATCCTTCACACGGAGCAGGGGACGCTGACCATACGGGGAACCCGGATGCATGTGGATCAGCTGAATTTGGACAGCGGAGATTTGAGTCTGACGGGGACGATTGACTCATTGGAGTATGACAATGACGTACGCGGCGGACTGCTCGGACGGCTGTTTCGATGAACAGCGCATTGGGGATCGAGTTATCCGGTGTACTGCTGTTCGCTCTCGCCGGATTAATCTGCGCAGGAATATCCGACATCCTGTTTACCGTGCGCTGTGTCTTTTTCCGTGGACGGCTTGCTGAATTTCTGCTGGATGTTTTGTTCATGGCAGTGTGCGCACTCGCAATCTTCCTCACAACAGTTTCTGCGCTTCAGGCGAATCTGCGCGGCTATATGTTGGGGGCTTTTGCTGTTTCGGCGTTCGCGTGGAAAAAGACGGTTGGACGGTTGCTGAGGAAGCTGCTGTGTGCGATTGTGCGGCTGCCTATTTGCGCTGTATGCCGAATTTGCTGCGGTGCCCGGCATGCATTTACATGTGTCTGTCAGCGGATGAAATTTGTAAGAATGGAAAAATTGCATGAAAAAAACGAAAAAGATAGAAATAAGCCTTTCTTTTTTTTCAAAAATCGGTTAAAATAATGTGTGAATATAGGGCGTTTTGAAAAAATACGTTCTGAAAACGAGAGGAGGATTCGCTTGAAATCACGAAGAAAATCCACATTTCATCCGGCAGGAAAGGTGGTCTTTCTGATTATCTGCGCGCTGTTTGCATTCCGAATCGCCTCTCTTCAGCTACAGATTACTGATTTGCGCGCACAAAGTAAGGAACTGGACAGCGAGATTTCTCGCAAGGAAATGGCGAATAAGGAGCTTACACAGTCTCTGGAGGAGGGCAATACAGACGAGTCGATTGCCAAAATTGCGCGCGACGTGCTGGGCTACGCCTCTCCGGGTGAGAGGGTTTATATCGACAGCGCAGAACAGTAAGTTTCACACTATTTTGGGAGGAAAGAAACAGGGGCTATGGAATTAACCGTAGGAGCAATTGTTGTTGGCAAGGTGACGAGCATTACAAAATTTGGTGCATTCGTTTCCTTGGATGAGGAGAAGACAGGACTGGTACATATCTCGGAGGTTTCGCAGTCCTTTGTCAGCGATATTCGGGAGCATCTGACGGAGGGGCAGGAGGTCAAGGTCAAGATTATTGCTGTAGATGAAAACGGCCGAATCAATCTGTCCATCAAGAAGGCGCAGCCTCGCGAGGCGTCAGGCAATGCGTCCGGACGTTCTGTTCCGCGTAAGCCGTACAGAAGTCCGTCGAAGAACGGCAATCATTTTGCCCAAAAAAAGAGCGAGGCGCCAAGTGAGTTGTCCTTTGAAGATAAGCTCAAGCACTTCATGCAGGACAGCGAAAGCCGGATGTCAGATATCCGCCACAACATGGACCGCAAGAGCGGATCGCGGCGGCGGAAATAAGAAAACGCGCAAAATGCCGCCGAATCGGGCGGCATTTTTCAGACAAAAAAGCGCTCTTCAGAGAACCTCTGAAGAGCAGAATGGATTGTGGGGATAAAGATATGAACGGTGCATAGATGATAGGTTTCTATCACCATGAACATCCTAACACAGATACCAGTAACTGTCAAATAAAAGATCACGAGGAATTTTTATGTTTATCTGCAATGGTCGCGTTCTTTCGATGGAATCTGACGTGACAGAAAACGGCTTTGTCGAAATTATTGGGAAGAAATTTGGCCGGCTCGGCAAGATGTCTGAGCTTCCGGCGGAGGCCTCTGCAAACAACTGTGTGGATGTTCATGGGGGCTGGATCTTGCCCGGCTTTGTGGATGCGCACACACATCTGGGTTTGTTTGAGGATTCACTTGGCTTTGAGGGAGAGGATGGCAATGAGGATACCGATCCGATCACCCCGCAGCTGCGTGCAATCGACGGCATCAATCCCATGGAGCGCAGCTTTGCGGAGGCGCTGCATGCCGGTGTGACGAGCTGCCTGGTTTCACCGGGGAGCTGCAATCCCATCGGCGGACAGATTGCGGCGATCAAGACCCACGGACGCCGCATTGACGATATGATTCTGCGTGAACCGTGTGCGATGAAATTTGCATTAGGTGAAAATCCCAAGTCCTGCTACAGCGACAAAGAGGAAGCGCCGGTCACACGCATGGCAACAGCTGCTCTGCTGCGGGATACACTCATGCGGGCAAAAGAATACCTTCGCCGTAAAAACAGCGCGGAGGATCCGGCGGATGGGCCGGATTACGACAGCAAACTGGAGGCTCTGATTCCGGTTCTGGAGCGGCGCATTCCGGCTCATTTTCATGCGCACCGCGCAGATGACATCTTTACCGCACTGCGGATTTCCAGGGAGTTTCAGCTGGATGCCGTTATCCTGCATGGCACGGAGGCGCACTTGGTGGCAGATCTTTTGGCAGCGGAACCGGACATCCGTATTTGCACCGGTCCGTGTCTGACCGACCGGTCCAAACCAGAGCTGGCACATTTGTCCGAAAGCAGTCCTGCTATTCTGACTGAGGCAGGAATTCCCACAGCGATTATCACGGATCATCCGGAAACACCGCTCAAGCATATTTTGCGGTGTGCCGTCTCAGCCGTGCAGGGCGGCATGAGCACGATGGATGCTCTGAAAGCGATTACCATTGTTCCGGCGCAGATTGCCGGGATTTCTGACCGGGTCGGTTCGATTCAAACAGGAAAGGATGCGGATCTGGTTGTGTTCAGCGGCGATCCGCTGGATTACCGTTCTGTGATTACGGGTGTGATGACAGACGGTTTATGGATACTAGGAGGAAAAAAAGATGCGTAACATTGAAGCAAAAAGTATTACTGCACTGGTCCGAGATCTGTGTATGCAGGCAAACTATGTTTTGCCGGACGATATCAGACAGTCATACGTGGATGGTCAGCAGCAGGAAAAGTCTGAATTGGGCAAGACGATTTTTGGCAAGATGATTGAGAATTGTGATATTGCCTGCAAGAATTCCGTGCCGATCTGCCAGGACTGCGGTATGGCGGTTGTCTTCGTTGAGGTAGGACAGGATGTACATATCACCGGCGGTCTGTTGGAGGATGCAGTGGAAGAAGGCGTCCGTCAGGGCTATGTGGACGGCTATCTGCGACTGTCCGTTGTCCGTGACCCGCTGGATCGTGTCAACACCAACGATAATACGCCTCCGATTCTGTACACCCGTTTGGTAGAAGGGGATCAGATTCACATCACGGTCGCGCCAAAAGGCTTCGGCAGTGAGAACATGACGGCGATGAAAATGTTTACTCCGGCTGCAACTCGTGAGGATATCATTCAGTTTATTGTGGACTCCTGTGATCGCGCCGGATCCAATCCGTGTCCGCCGATTGTCATCGGAATTGGGCTGGGCGGCACCTCGGACAAGGCTGCCTATTTGGCGAAACGTGGTCTGATGCGGGAGGTCGGCAAGTTTAACGACAATCCGTTCTATGCCGAAATGGAAAAGGAGATTATTGAGCGTGTAAACAAGCTTGGCATTGGGCCGCAGGGCCTGGGCGGAACCGTTACCGCGCTGATGGCGGCGATTGAGCCGTTTCCAACGCACATTGCCGGTTTGCCGTGTGTGGTCAATATTGGCTGCCATGTTACCCGTCATGCAGAAGGTGTACTGTGAGTCCAAAAGTTGACACACAAAATTAACATTTTTTTTGAAAAAAGCAAAGACAAATTGTGCAGTCTGTGGTATACTAAACGTAACATAACAACTGCACCGCGAGAGCATTCTTCCGCAGGCCCATGTGGGTCATCGCAGTTCCGGACAATTTCATACTGATTATAAGAAACCGTAAGGAGCTGATGTTATGAAGATCACTATCGTTGAAAGAAAATTCCAGGCGAGCGAGCAGCTTCGCGATTACGTTACCAAGAAGGTTACCAAGCTGGATCGCTATTTCCATAAGGACACTACGGCAACTGTCACGCTGAGCGAACTGAAGGGACGCCAGACGGCAGAGATTACGGTGCGTCATGATGGAATTGTATTTCGAGCGGAGGAAACAACAACAGATATGTTTGCCTCTGTTGATGGAATGATTAGCAGCATCGAGCGTCAGATCCGTAAAAATAAAACCAGACTGGAAAAGAGACTGCGCGAGGGTGCTTTTGAGAAGGCAGTGGCCAATGAGACCAGCATGGCAGATTACATCGAGGACAACTACGATGTTGTTCGCCGCAAGAAGTTTGCGGTTACGCCGATGAGTGTAGAAGAGGCGATTTTGCAGATGAATCTGTTGAATCATCAATTCTTCTTCTTCCTGAATGCAGAAGAGAATAACACTCCGGCAGTCATTTACAAGCGTGCTGCAGGCGGCTATGGTCTGATTGAGAGCGATTGATTCAAAGAGAATAGATGGCGCGAACGTTGGTAAAACAGCGTTCGCGCTTTCCGTGTGTGGAAGATGGAGGAAAGTTTGAACCCAAAGGTCAGTATTATTGTACCGGTTTACAATGCAGAATCGGTACTGAACCGCTGTATAAACAGCATTTTAAAACAGGAGTACACGGATTTTGAATTACTGCTGGTGGACGACGGCAGTACGGACGGTTCGCCGCAGCTGTGCGACCAGTTTGCACGGGAAGACGAACGTGTTCGGGTGATCCACAAAGAAAACGGTGGTGTTTCTTCAGCGCGCAACATAGCGCTGTCGGAAGCGAAGGGTACCTACCTTCAATTTCTGGACAGCGATGATTGGATCACGCCCAATGCAACGTCGCTGCTGGTTCGGGAGGCAGAAGAGCACCATTGTGATATGGTCATTGCAGATTTCTACCGTGTTGTCGGCAAGCGTGTTTCCGCCAAAGGCAGTATTAGTGAGGACACTGTTTTGACACGAGAGCAGTTTGCCGCACACATGATGAAAAGTCCGGCAGATTTCTACTACGGTGTGCTGTGGAATAAGCTGTATCGGCGCAGTATTGTAGAAAAACATAAGCTGCGAATGAATGAAGAATTGAACTGGTGTGAGGATTTCCTGTTCAATTTGGAGTATATTCGCTATGCAGAAACATTCTGTGCCCTTCCGGTACCGATTTACTACTATGTTAAGACCAAAGGTTCGTTGGCGACCCGCAGCATGAGCTTGGCCCGCATCATCAAGATGAAGCTGACGTTGTTTGAATATTATCACCGTTTGTATCAGGAGGTCTTTGACGAAGAGGAATACGAACGTCGGAAACTACAGGTATACCGGTTTTTGATTGACGCTGCGGATGATGACGGCGTGGCACCGACTATTCTTCCCGGTTCAACCCGCTTGGGGAAGGAACGGCTAACCATTGATCCGGACAGTCTGGACGGAAGCGGCAGTTGTATGGATGCATTCCGCGGTCGCAAGCTATTGGAGTATTATTTGGAACCCGTGGCCAAAAAATTTGATCTTTCCATGCCGGAAGCACTGCTGCTGTACCAGTTAATGCAGATCAACTGCATTACAACCACCAAGCGCTTGGCAGATATTACAGATACTCCGTGGGCGGCATTGGTATTGCAGCTGCAGAAGCTGACAATGAAGGGGTATCTTCACACGGATGATCTCAAGAGGGACAGCGGCGCATCCGAACGACAGATACTGTTTTCTTTTCCGCCTGAAGCGCATCCCATTCTGTCTGAACTGAATCACATTCAAAGCAAGTATGATCAGGCGAGATTTGCGGATTTTACCGAAGAAGAAATTGCGCAGTATTTTAACCTGAATAGCCGAATCCAACAGAATATGCGGAATGTTTTGCAATAATGCAATAAAAAAGCGTGTGCTTCCAACACTCGGACGGAGGCACACGCTCTTCTATTATTGTTACGACGCTGCACGACGGTTGTTGTAAAAGAACATCAGTATGGAAGTTCCGCAGATGATAAAGTATCCCAGGATGCTCCAGACATCTGGAACTTGATGGAAAAACAGCAGTTCCATAATGGCGGCAAAAATGATCTGAGAATAGTCGTAGATGGATAATTCACGCGCCGGAGCGTTAGCATACGCAGCTGTGACCGAAAATTGTCCTCCGGAGGCTGCCAGTCCGGCGCACAGGAGCATGGCGAGCTGGTACCCGGACATGGGATGAAAAAACAGAAGCAGATAGGGCAGACACACTAAACAAGAGAAAGCAGAGAAGAAAAACACAATAAACGGCCCGCGCTCTCCGTTTAAGCTGAGCTTGCGTACCATGGTATAGGCGGTGCCCGCACTGAATCCACCCAGAACACCAATCAGGCAAGGGAATACCTGTGTAAAGGCAGAAAATCCGGGTTTGATGATAAACAAAGCGCCGCAAAAGGCAACGACAATCGAGAGGATCTGTACGGGTGTTACCCGTTCTTTTAAATACAGATAGGATACCAGAATGGCAAAGAATGGTGACAATTTACCCAGCATGGATGCGTCGGACAGCAGAAGATGGCTGACAGCATAATAGTTGCACAAAATGCCGATGGTACCGAAGGTCGCACGGGCGATTAAGATCGGAAGATTCTTTTTCTGAAATGCAAATTTCTCTTCCGAACGCAAGAGGATTAGCAGTGCGAAGATCAGGGCAACCAGATTCCGAAAAAAGCTCTTTTGCATGGACGGCAGATCACCGGACAGTTTGACGAACAGATTCATCAGCGCAAAGCAAAAGGCAGAACAGAGAATGAATAAAATTCCTTTATTTTTTTGTGACATGGGAGAAAATCCTTTCCAAATTGGAGTGAAGAGAGACGGTATGTTTCATCCAAAAGAAAAAGACGGACTATCCCGTCTTTTATCCTGTAACTACAATTATTGCTCGTCTTCGTAATTATTTGTTGTGGCGGTCAAAATATCCTGATAGATGCTCTCAGCGTGCTTTTTAAAGTTTTGCTCTAACAGATTTGCCTGCGACTCGCTGACAACGTTCATCTGTAAGGAGAATACATCTTCCATGGTGAGAGAGACCAGATAGTCCTTATCACCGCGCCGTTCGGTCTGCACAGTGATTTGTGCATCACGGCGGATTTTACGGATGACACGCAGGGCGGACAGCTCTGCTGCTTCACGAACAGTATACGGAAGGCGGGTAGCAAAGATACGTGCCGTTTCGCGGCCTTTGTCTGTAATGGAGAATTGTTCATGGCCATCTTGATTCGTACAATCAATGTGACCCGTTTCGCGCAGTTCAGAGAACGCCTCGGTCATTTCAAAGTAACCGAAACCGTCATCGCACCATGTGCAGATATCCACAATAGCATCATACGAGACGGGGAACGGAAGATAGGTCATACAGGTGAGAATCAGAAATTTGATCTCGTCCTTGGTACGGATGAAACCGTAACGAATCATTGCAGTCACCTCACAGAAACAAATACTGCTGCTGCATCAACTGATACAGCGAAATTACATTGCTATTATAACACGGCAAACGGGAAAAGAAAAGGCGTTTTTTGCTTGTACAGGAGCATGAAGTATAGTACAATAAAAAATAATGAATTGCTATAGAAACGGAGAATGCGTGGATGATCTATGAGTTTTGCTGTCCGACTCTGTTCGGATTGGAGGGATTGGTCGGAGATGAGCTGCGCTATGGAGCTAAGCTGGAAGATGTCCGGGTTGAAAACGGACGTGTATTTTTTTCCGGTGATGAGCAAACACTAATCTGGGCGAACCTTTGGCTGCGGTGTGCTGAGCGCGTGCTGATCAAATTGGGATCCTTTGAAGCCCACACCTTTACAGAACTGTTTGACGGAGTATATGAGCTGCCGTGGCTGGACTTCATTGAGAAAGACTATGCGTTTCCGGTCAAGGGCTACTCACTGTCCTCCGATTTACACAGTGTTCCTGACTGTCAGAGTATCATCAAAAAAGCTGTGGTAAAGAGTCTGTCCGATGCATATGGTGTGGAGTGGTTTGAGGAAACCGGTCCGCGGTGCCAGATTCAGTTTTCGATTATGAACAATGAGGTTACGTTGTATCTGGATACTTCCGGCTCCGGACTGCACAAACGCGGGTATCGTGCGAATGCAAACGCAGCACCGCTGCGTGAGACGTTGGCGGCGGCTTTGGTTAAGCTGTCCCGTTATCGCGGTCGCGGTGAGTTTCTCGATCCGTTTTGCGGTTCCGGTACAATCCCGATTGAGGCTGCCATGATTGCAAAAAATCAGGCTCCGGGTTTGATGCGCAGCTTTGACGCGGAAAAATGGGAGTGGCTGCCCAAAAAACTGTGGCAGACTGCGCGCAAAGAAGCGCTGGATGCCGTACGATCGGACGGGGAGTATGCAATCTTTGCCAGTGATATTGACCCCGATACGGTGGCACTGGCACAGGACAATGCGCGAAAAGCCGGCGTGGATCGGTTGCTGAATGTTGTGCAGGCGGATGCATGTACACTGGATCTGCACGCGCGGGAAGGCACGCTGATCTGCAATCCGCCATACGGAGAACGAATGATGGACGTCCGCGAGACACAGCAGTTGGTGCGCCGGTTTGGCACTGTCGCAGCGAGATCGCCAATGAAGCAGTATATTATCAGTTCTGATGAAAGTTTTGAGCATTTTTATGGCGTAAAAGCGGATAAAAAACGGAAATTATACAATGGCATGCTCAAGTGCAATGTATACATGTATTTTCAGCCGCCTGAGAAAAGACAATTGTTTTTTAATCAAAAACAGCCGTTTCATTCAAGGAATAGTTCGGAAAAACATCACAAATCGAGAAAAAAACGCCTGTAATGCGGATTCATAAATTATTTACAAAAAAGATGGGAAAAACGGAAAAAAACTCTTGCGTATTTTGAGCAAATGAGATAATATAATATACGTTAGCACTCCACCAAAACGAGTGCTAACCTGAAAATCGTAATTTATAATTCTAGGAGGAATATATTATGAAGCTCAAGCCTTTAGCTGACCGTGTTGTCAT
>JBJEZE010000110.1:0-27950 GCA_051887235.1 Butyricicoccus sp. | reverse complement strand
GAGCCGATAACGCCGGCAACGTTCGGGCCCATGGCGTGCATGAGCAGGAAGTTGGACGGGTTTTCCTTCTGGCCGACCTGCTGCGCTACGCGGGCCGCCATCGGAACGGCGGATACGCCAGCGGAGCCAATCAGTGGATTGACCTTGCCCTTGGTAACCCAGCACATGATGTTGCCGAACAGGATACCGCCGAAGGTAGACAGGCAGAATGCAATCAGGCCCATGGCGATGATCATCAGGGTCTGCGGGGTCAGGAAGGTGTCGGCAGCAGCCGTTGCACCAACAGAGGTACCCAGCAGGATGGACAAAACATTGACCAGTGCGTTCTGTGCGGTGTCGGACAGACGATCGGTTACGCCGGATTCCTTGAACAGGTTACCCAGCATCAGCATACCGATCAGCGGAGCGGTATCCGGCAGAAGCAGGATAACAACGGTAGCAACCGCAATCGGGAAGATGATCTTTTCCGTCTTGGATACTTCGCGCAGCTGAGTCATCTTGATCGCACGATTCTTTTTGGAGGTAAATGCCTTCATAATCGGCGGCTGAATCATCGGGATCAGAGCCATGTAAGAGTAGGCTGCGATTGCAATCGCCGACAGATACTCCGGAGCCAGCTGAGAGGTAACCATGATTGCGGTCGGGCCGTCTGCGCCGCCGATGATGCCGATGGCAGCAGCGACGTTAACCGGGAAACCGCACAGCAGCATGGAGCCGAGGAATGCGGTAAAGATACCGAACTGTGCCGCCGCGCCGAGAATCAGCGAAGACGGGCGGGCGATCAGCGGACCGAAATCGGTCATCGCGCCGACACCCAGGAAGATCAGCGGCGGATAGATATCAAATTCTACGCCCTTATAGAAGTAATACAGAAGTCCGCCTTCCTCCATGATACCGGTACTCGGAAGGTTGGCCAGCAGCATACCGAACGCAATCGGAACCAGCAGCAGCGGCTCAAACTTCTTGGCAATGCCCATGTACAGCAGGACGAAGGAGATTAAGATCATAATAATGGTCTTAGGCTCGCTCAGGAGAGCAGCGTAGCCGGATTCGCCAAGAATCTGGCTGACAACGGCAGTGATAGAAAAATCCATGTACTATCCCTCCCGCTTACTGTACGGTTGCGAGAACAGCACCCGTATCGACGGAAGCACCCTGCGAGGTGCAAACGGAAGTAACCGTACCATCCTTGCCGGCAAAGATTTCGTTCTCCATCTTCATCGCCTCGAGGATGAACAGAACGTCGCCGCTCTTGACGGCCTGGCCGTTCTGGCAGCGTACCTCCAGGATTTTGCCCGGCATCGGAGCGCATACCGGATCGCCTGCGCCTGCGGCCGGAGCAGCAGCCGGAGCCGGTGCGGCAGCCGGTGCGGGAGCAGCGGCCGGAGCCGGAGCAGCGGCAGCGACAACCGGAGCAGCCGGGGCCGGAGCCTCGCCGATGTAGGCAGCAACGGCCTTGCCGCGTTCAACCTCAACTTCATACTGTTTTTCGTTAATGGTTACAATGTATTTCATGTTTCATATCCCTCCATTACAGAGCCGCAATGCGCCGGAACTGCAGTTCATCCAGCGGAATGTCGGTCTCGTCACTGATAATTGCCATAATGCAGGCTGCCGTTTCCTCATCGCAGTCGATCAGCTGCAGCTTGCCGTCCCACGGCTTGGAAGGCTTTTCTTCCTTCTTTTCTGCCGGAGCGGGAGCAGCGGCCGGAGCCGGAGCGGCAGCCGGTGCGGCGTCCTTGCGCTCGATCTTCATAACAACAGCGGAAATGATCTTGATGACGATGATCAGGAACAGAAGCATGAGGAATACGATGCAGAAACCAACCAATGCGATCAGCAACGATTCGCCAACGCCTAATATCATAATGCTTCCTCCTTAGTCCTCAACCTTCTGAATGGCATACGTAACCTTGACGCCCTTATGCTCCTCACGGTACTGGAAGAACTTTTCTGCCTGCTGCGGGAAGGCAACATAGGACAGTACGTCCTCTTCGCTGACGTCCTCCGGCTTGCAGCCGATGATTTCTGCGGCCTTCTGACGGGCCTCCGGCAGCTCGTTCGGAACATGAACGCGCTCGGTCATCGGCTTCTCGTCGCCCAGAGCCTTCTTGACGATGTCCTGATTGACCTCGCCCGGTGCACGGCCGTATTCGCCGCGCAGGTATGCGGTGATTTCCTTCGGGAAGTTCTTGTAGCGTTCGCCGACGATTACGTTGACGGTAGCCTGGGAGCCGACCATCTGGCTCAGCGGAGTAACCAGCGGCGGATAGCCCAGATCCTTACGAACGTTCGGGATTTCAGCCAGAACGTCGTCAAACTTGTCCATGGAGTTCATGTCGGTCAGGTTGGCAATCAGGTTGGACAGCATGCCGCCCGGTACCTGATAGATCAGGCCGTCTGCATTGGTCGCCATAACGTACGGGTTGATCTGGCCGTTGTCCAGGAACTTCTTCTTGACCGGTGCAAAGTGAGTCTTGATCTCGGTCAGCTTATCTTCCTTCAGACCGCTCTCATAACCGAACTGCTTGAGTGCATAGTTCATGGATTCGGTGCACGGCTGAGCAGTGCCGCTTGCAAACGGAGAGATTGCGCAGTCAATGACGTCTGCGCCGGCCTCTACTGCCTTCAGCAGGGTCATGGAACCCAGACCGGTGGTGTCGTGCGTGTGTACAACAACCTTCAGGCTGCAGTTTTCCTTCAGAGCCTTGACCAGATCATAGGCTTCCTTCGGAGACAGCAGAGCAGCCATATCCTTGATGCACAGGGACTGGCAGCCCATACGCTCCAGCTCCTTGGCCTGCTCGACGTACTTCTCCAGCGTGTGAACCGGGCTCTTGGTGTAGCACATAACACCCTGCGCCTCAGCGCCTGCCTTGAGGCACTCGTCTACCGCAACCTCGATGTTGCGCAGATCGTTCAGTGCGTCAAAGATACGGATGATGTCAATGCCGTTCTCAACCGCCTTGCGGACGAAACCGCGGACCGCCTCGTCGGAGTAGTGACGATAGCCCAAAATGTTCTGGCCGCGCAGCAGCATCTGCAGCTTGGTGTTCGGCATGTGCTTGCGGATCGTGCGCAGACGCTCCCACGGATCCTCGTTCAGATAGCGGAGGCAGGAATCGAACGTAGCGCCGCCCCAGCACTCGACGGAGTAATAACCCGCCTGATCCATGGTATCCAGGATGTCAACGAAATCCTCGATCGGGATACGGGTCGCGCACAGAGACTGGTTCGCGTCACGCAGGACGGTCTCTGTAATGTTAATTTTTTTTGGCACAGTGTATCAGCTCCTTCAATTGAAAAAAGTGTACGTTTTACATCGTCGGTACCGCATAGAAATACCGACTGGAAACCAGTTGTGAATTAATTCCCATTCCCAACTATTATACAACAGGACATCAATTCATTGCAACGGAAAATCGAAATTTATTTTATCTATGAAAAAACGGAATAAAGGGGTAAATTCCTGACGAATTTCGTGAAAATTGACATAAAGTGCGTTAAAAATGTACAAAAAAACAGATGGATTTTCCAAAGGATTCCTGGGGAAACGGCAGAGGAGAGAAATTGCCTGCAAAACGTTATTTTTGCATACAAACGATAACAAAAAGCGCAGAACAGAAGGGGTTTCCTTCTGTTCTGCGCGACGCTGCGTTCGTGATGAAAAAGTGTTTACTGTTCTGCTTTGCGGCAGCCGTTTTTCATGCTGCGGACGTAGTCGGCAACCGGCTGAACGCAGTCCTTGCCGTACTGCGCAACCAGTTTGACGATGGCGGATCCGACGATCGCGCCATCCGAGACACGGCACATTTTTTCCGCCTGTTCAGGGGTGGAGATGCCGAAGCCGACGGCGCACGGGACGTTCCGGGTGTCTTTCACCAGCTGAACCATGGCGCCGATGTCGGTGGTTATCTCGCTGCGGACGCCGGTGACACCCAGTGAGGAGACGCAGTAGACAAAACCGTTGGCCTCAGAGGCAATCATGCGGATGCGGTCGTGCGAGGTCGGAGCGATCATGCTGATCAGTTCCAGCCCGTATTTTTGACACAGCGGGTCAAACTCTGCTTTTTCCTCAAACGGGACGTCGGGGAGAATCAGACCCTGGATGCCGACTTCCGCAGCGGTGCTCAGGAACTTTTCGGCGCCGTAGGAATACACGACATTGGCGTATGTCATGAACACCATCGGGATGGTGACGGTTTTGCGGACCTCGCGCACGAGATCAAACACCTTGTCGGTGGTACAGCCTGCGTTCAGTGCGCGCAGGTTGCCATCCTGAATGACCGGACCCTCTGCGGTCGGATCGGAAAACGGGATGCCCAGCTCGATCAGGTCGGCGCCGGCTTCCGCGATAGCGGGGATCAGCTTGGCAGTGGTCTCCAGATCCGGATCGCCGCAGGTGAGGAACGGGATGAACGCTTTTCCGTTTTTGAATGCGTCTGCAATCGTAATCTTACTCATGGATGTCCTCTCCTCTGTAGCGGGCCATGGCGGCAACGTCCTTGTCACCGCGGCCGGAAATGTTGATGACCATAATCTGATCCTTGCCCATGGTCGGAGCGAGCTTGATCGCGTGTGCGACGGCATGTGCGGACTCGATGGCCGGGATGATGCCCTCGGTGCGGGACAGATACTCAAATGCGTCTACGGCTTCGTCATCCGTAATGGCGACGTACTCAGCCCGTCCGGAATCGAACAGCATCGCGTGCTCCGGACCGATGCCCGGGTAGTCCAGACCGGCGGAGATGGAATACACCGGTGCAATCTGTCCGTATTCGTCCTGACAGAAGTAGGACTTCATGCCGTGGAAAATGCCCAGCCGTCCGGTGGACAGGGTAGCGGCAGTCTCAAAGGTATCAATACCGCGTCCGGCGGCCTCGCAGCCGATCAGACGGACGGATTTGTCCTCAATGAAGTTGTAGAATGCACCGATGGCATTGGAGCCGCCGCCGACACAGGCCAGAACGGCGTCCGGCAGACGACCTTCCAGCTCCAGCATCTGCTGTTTGATTTCCTTGGAAATCACCGCCTGAAAATCGCGCACGATGGTGGGGAAAGGGTGCGGGCCCATTACCGAGCCGAGGACGTAATGGGTGTCGTCAATGCGGGATACCCATTCGCGGAAGGTCTCAGAAACCGCGTCCTTGAGGGTAGCCGTACCGGCATCCACCGGATGCACCCTGGTGCCCAGCAGCTTCATGCGGTAGACGTTGAGCGCCTGACGCTCGCAGTCCAGACGGCCCATGTATACCTCGCACTCCAGCCCGAGCAGGGCGGCAGCGG
Organism: Butyricicoccus sp.; assembly: GCA_051887235.1. Classification (GTDB taxonomy): domain Bacteria; phylum Bacillota; class Clostridia; order Oscillospirales; family Butyricicoccaceae; genus Butyricicoccus_A. The sequence continues at coordinate 22,664 of JBJEZE010000110.1, read as the reverse complement.
TTGCGGTGGCAACGCCGTGCTGGCCGGCGCCGGTCTCTGCGATAACACGGGTCTTGCCCATCTTCTTGGCCAGCAGGCACTGGCCGAGCGCGTTGTTGATCTTGTGGGAACCGGTGTGATTCAGATCCTCACGCTTGAGGTAAATCTTTGCGCCGCCCAGATCTCTGGTCATCTTCTCCGCGTAATACAGAATGGACGGACGACCGGTATAGTTCTTCATCAGTTCTTCCAGTTCGGCGTTGAATTCCGGATCATTTTTGAATGTATTATATGCTTGTTCCAGTTCAATGACGGCGTTCATCAGCGTTTCCGGGATGTACTGACCGCCATGAATGCCAAATCTTCCGTTGGACATCAGGGTAATCTCCTTACTATTTCAATTAACGTACGGATTTTTTGGGGATCCTTACGCTGGTTGGTTTCCGCGCCGCTGGACAGATCCACTGCAAACGGCGCCATTTTGGCGGCTTCCGCCAGATTATCTTGGTTCAGACCGCCGGCAAGAATAAACGGGCGGCCGATGTCGCGTATCAGTGTCCAGTCAAATGCCTCTCCGGTGCCGTAGCCGTTGTCCAGCAGGATCATGTCTGCGGAGCTGGAGCGGGCCTGTTCCAAATCGGCCTCGGAGCGAATGCGGAAGGCCTTCCAGACCGGTTTTTCGGTGCGCTGCTGCAGCGCGCGGACAAAGGCGTCGTCTTCCTGACCATGCAGCTGGACGATGTCCACGATGCCGTCCTCCAGCAGTGCGGCGTTATACTCCAGTGTCTGATTGACGGTGACGCCGACCACCGGAATGGAGGGGAGCAGCTGCTCGGTCAGCTCGTACACGCGCTGCGGGGATACGCTGCGGTGGCTTTGGGGGAAATTGATGACGAAGCCGACATAGTCCGGCTGATATTCGTTGACCGCCAGAATATCCTGCGGGCGCGTGAGGCCGCAAAGTTTGATTTTCATTCCTTTCCCTCCCGCATACGAGCCAGAAGCTCCACTTTATTGTCAGCGCGCATGAGCACCTCACCCATGAGCACCGCGTCTGCACCGATCTGGCGCAGCGCTGCAACGTCTGCTTGGTTTTTCACGCCGGATTCCGCCACATACAGGCAGTCCGCCGGGATGTTGTCGCGCAGACGAGCCGCGTTGGAGAAGTCAACCGAGAAATCTTTGAGGTTGCGGTTGTTGACGCCGATGATCTTGGCTCCGGCGGAGACAGCGGATTGAATTTCCGCCTCGTCGTGGGTTTCCACCAATGCGGACAATCCCAGTGTATCACAGATTTCCAGATAACGCGAGATGGTTTGGGTATCCAGAATGGAGCAGATCAGCAGAACCGCATCCGCTCCCATCCGCTTGGCCTGATAAATCTGGTATTCGTCCACGGTAAAATCCTTGCGAATCATCGGTGTTTTGACCGAGCTGCGAATGTCGGTAAAAATTTTGTCGCTGCCGAGGAACCACTTGGGTTCGGTCAGACAGGAGATGCAGTCCGCACCGGCCTGCTCGTAGTCGCGCGCGATGTCCAGATACGGGAAGCTCTCGGAGATGATTCCCTTGGACGGGGAGGCCTTTTTGACCTCGCAGATAAAGGACAGTCCGTCGCGCCGCAGTGCGTCCTCGAAGCAGAAGCGCGGGCGCACCGGAGCGGTGCTGCCGGCGCAGAGTTCTTTCAGGGCATCCAGTGAGGTTTGCTCTCGGTCCCGCGCGACGCGCACGCGTGCGTAATCGGCAAGTTGGTCTAAAATCATATTACGCTCCCTGATTGCTGGCCGCTGCGAACTCCGCAACCTTGGCGGCTGCCTTGCCGGAATCAATCAGCTCTGCTGCCAGCTTGACACCGTCCGCAATGGAAGCAGCTTTGCCTGCGATGTACAGGCCGGCGCCCGCATTCATCAGGACGATGCTGCGCTTGGGTCCACGCTCCTTGCCGTTCAAAATATCCATCGTGATTTGCGCGTTCTCCTGCGCAGTGCCGCCGACGATGTCGGACTTCTGACCGCGGGTCAGACCAAAGTCCTCCGGCTGGATGGTGTAGGTCTTGTACTCACCGCCGCCAAAATCGCAGACAGTGGTCGGTGCGCTGATCGAAATCTCATCCAGCTTATCCTGTCCGTATACGACCAGACCGCGCTTGACGCCGAGGTTGGACAGAACCTTTGCCATCGGCTCGACCAGATACTCGTCGTATACGCCCAGTAGCTGCAGTTTCGGGCTGGCCGGGTTGGTAATCGGTCCGAGGATGTTGAACACGGTGCGGAAGCCCAGTTCCTTGCGGATCGCACCGACGTACTTCATGGATGTGTGGTATTTCTGCGCAAACATGAAGCACGCGCCGACGTCGCGGAGCAGACGGACGCAGTCCTCCGGCGACTGCTGAATGTTGATGCCGAGCGCTTCCAGACAATCCGCAGCGCCGCTCTTGGAGGATGCCGCGCGGTTGCCGTGCTTGGCGACCTTGACGCCGCCGGCTGCCAGAATGAACAGGGAGGTGGTGGAAATGTTGAAGCTGTGCGCACCGTCGCCGCCGGTGCCGACGATTTCCAGACACTCCATGTCACCGGTATCGACCGGGATGGCGTGACTGCGCATAGCTGCGGCACAGCCGGAAATCTCGTCAATGGTTTCCGCTGTCGCGCTCTTGGTGGACAGAGCGGCGAGGAAAGCGGCGTTCTGCGTCGGGGTGGATTCGCCGCTCATAATTTCGTTCATGACCTGATAGGCTTCTTCATAGGTCAGGTCTTCTCGAATCACAATTTTGGTAATCGCTTCTTTAATCATGATATGTTCACGTTCCTTTCGTTCTGATTGGTACAATTTCTTCTATTATAGTGAGATTGACAGAAAGTTTTCCATCATCGTGCGGCCGTCCGGGGTCAGGATGGATTCCGGATGGAACTGAAGGCCAAAGATCTTGTTCTCCAGGTTCATAACCGCCATAATTTCACCATTGTCATCGGTGGAGACAACCTTTAACTCGTCCGGCAGATCCACGCCGATGAGGGAGTGGTAACGGGCGACCTTGACGCGCTCGGGCAGGCCGTTGAAGATCGGGCAGGAGAGGTCAAGCGTAACCTCACTCTGCTTGCCGTGCATCAGCTTTTTCGCGTGCTGGACCTTGCCGCCGAATACTTCGCAGATGGCCTGATGGCCGAGGCACACACCCAGAATCGGGATTTTGCCGCCGAATTCCCGGATGACATCTTCACAGACGCCGGCGTCGCACGGGCGGCCCGGGCCGGGGGACAGCAGGATGTGAGACGGAGCCAGATCACGGATTTCGTCCAGCGTGATGTGGTCGTTGCGCACGACCTTGATGTCCGGCTGAATACTTCCGGCGAGCTGGTAGACGTTATAGGAAAAGCTGTCGTAATTGTCAATCAGTAAAAGCATAAAGATTCCTCTCCTTTCAGTCCGCCTCGACCTCGGCGGCGCGCTCAATAGCGCTGATCACCGCACCGGCTTTGTTCTGGGATTCCAGATATTCATTTTCCGGGACAGAGTCCGCGACGATGCCGCCGCCGGCCTGTACGCTGACCACGCCGTTTTTCTTGACCGCCATGCGGATGGCGATGCAGACGTCCAGATTGCCGGTGAAGTCCACATAGCCCAGCGCGCCGCCGTATACACCGCGTCCACACGGTTCCAACTCCTCGATGATCTCGCAGGCGCGGATCTTCGGCGCACCGGACAATGTTCCGGCGGGGAGCAGGGTGGCAATGGCGTCAAACGCATCGTACTGCGGCAGGATGTTGCCTTCGACCATCGAGCAGATATGCATGATGCGGGAATAGCGGTGAATCATCATATATTCCGTGACGTCGACCGAGTTGTACGCGGACAGCTTGCCGATGTCGTTGCGTCCGAGATCCACCAGCATATTGTGCTCGGACAGCTCCTTCTCATCCGCGAGCAGATCGGCTTCCAGCGCCTTGTCTTCCTCGTCGGTTGCACCGCGCGGGCGGGAACCGGCGACCGGGAAGGTGACCAGACGGCCATCCTGCAGCTTGACCAGCGTCTCCGGAGAGGTGGACATGATCTCAATGTCGTCGCAGTGCAGGTATACCATATACGGAGACGGGTTGGTGGTTCTCAGGACGCGGTAGGCGTCCAGCAGGCTGTTGTCGTATTCCGTCTGCCACCGGCGGGACAAGACCGCCTGAAAGATGTCGCCGTCCACGATATACTGCTTGGTTTTGTTGACGATGTCGCAGTATTCCTCTTTGGTCACGTTGCAGGTGAAATTCGGCTTGCGGGTGATTTTTTCCTTGGGCAGCGGCATGGGATCGCGGATCAATGCGACAATTTTTTCGATTTCCGCGCGGGCCGCACCGTAGTTTTCCAGCAGATTGTCGGTTTCCAGGTTGACAATGACGGAAATCTTCTGATACAGATGGTCATAGGCGATGACCTTGCTGCACAGCATGAGGTCAAAGTCATCCGCGTCACTCTCGGTGAGCGTCAGCGTCGGCTCCGCGTAACCGATCATGCGGTAGGCGTAGTAGCCGACCAGACCGCCGGTGAACGACGGAAAACCGGGGATTTTGGGAGCTTTGTAGTTGGCCATCAGCTCGCGCAGCACCTGATACGGATTGTCCGTCGTGACCTGCGTGACGGTGCCGTCCGCGTATTCGGTGGTGACGACGTGATTGCGGCAGACGATGTGTACCGACGGGTCGTAGCCGAGGAAGGAGTAGCGCGCCCATTTTTCGCCGCCTTCCACGCTCTCTAGGAGGAAATACCGATCGGAGATCTGAGCGATTTTCCGAAGCAGGGTGATCGGGGTGATGACGTCGGCGTAGACGTCACGGCACAGCGGGACGATGGAGTAGTCCTTCGCGTAGGCCTGGATCTCAGAAGTGGATGGTTTTAACATGACTGTTCTTCCTTTCGGTGTGAAAAAATTGCGGCGCGGGATGCAGAGAGCAACAAATGCAGCGGGGCAATAAAAAAAGCCTTCATCCCAACGGAACATCACTGTTCCTGGGACAAAAGCTGAATGCTTCTGCGGTGCCACCCGGATTGCCGAACAAACGGCCGCTCGCCGCACACAAACATGTGCGCCTCTTCGATAACGGCGGAGGAACGCCGTCAGCTCCTACTTCCCCTTGGGGGTTCAGGCTGCCCTCTCGAGTCCATTCGACCGGCTGTCGTCCGCTGCGATTTCACCCGCCGCAGCTCTCTGTAGGATTCCAGATTCCGATGTACTTCTCTCGATCACAGGTTTCATATGATTACTGTATGTTATGATACTCCGATTTTCCGGCGCTGTCAAGCGCAGAAAGAAAAAAATTTGATTCCGGGGTGCGGCGAGATGGTATTTTCAGCAAAAAACAGGGCATACGAATTGGAATTGGTTTAGAATGCGTGGAAAGCGAGTACAATAGGGTACAGAATCGGACACAGAGAAGTTTGCGATTTGCATTCTGTATAATCTGCTGATTTCTGCGTAAAAAATAACAAAAAGACTGAACAAAGCGTGAAAAATGCAGAGATAACGAAAAAGATGTTGAAAATATTGGATTGTATGATATAATAAACAACGTACAGATTTGTTAGTTTCTATGACAAAACAGTGCACAAAACAATTTTTGGCTTTTTTCAGCGTCTGGCAACGGTCGGTATCTTCACGGGCTGGGCTGGAATTCGCTGGTAATGCATCCAAACACATACGTTTAGAAAGGTGGCTATTTTTAGCATGAAACTGAAGCTGGATAAGCTGATAGACAGCATGGAGCTGTACCTGAAGAGCGACCGCAGAAAAGATCTGCAGGAAGCGAACGCGCAGGACATCCACCACGCGCTGTCCAAGGCAATCATGGCACGCATTGCAGACGACTGGAAGAACAGCATCGAGCTGCACAACGAGGCGCGTCACGCATACTACATGTCCGCAGAGTTCCTGATCGGCCGTGCGATTTACAACAACCTGCTGTGTCTCGGTATCTACGACGACGTCGAGCAGATTTTCAAGGAGCATGGTCTGGACCTGAACATGATGGAAGAGGTCGAGGACGCTTCTCTGGGCAACGGCGGTCTGGGCCGTCTGGCTGCGTGCTTCCTGGATTCCGCTGCAGCACAGGATCTGCCGCTGGATGGCTACGGCATCCGCTATGGCTACGGCTTGTTCAAGCAGTACATTCAGGATGGTTTCCAGAAGGAGACTGCGGATGACTGGACTCGTTTTGGCGATCCGTGGAGCATTCGCTGTGATTCCGAAGCAGTTGAAGTCAAGTTTGCAGATCAGACAATCCGCGCGATTCCGTACGATATTCCGATCATCGGTTACAAGACCAAGAACATCGGCACGCTGCGTCTGTGGCAGGCAGAGTCTCTGTCCTCCTTCGATTTCAACGAATTCAACGAGCAGCATTACGATGCGTCCGTCCGTGAAAAGAACCGCGCCGAGGACATCTCCCGCGTTCTGTACCCGAACGACTCCACTGACGAGGGCAAGAAGCTGCGCCTGAAGCAGCAGTACTTCTTCTGCTCGGCGTCCCTGCAGGACATCATCCGCAAGTACAAGAAGACCCACGGCAACGACTTCAGCCGTTTTGCTGATTTCAATGCAATCCAGCTGAATGATACCCACCCGGTTATCTCCATTCCGGAGCTGGTTCGTCTGCTGACCACCTACGAGGGTGTCGAGTTCACGCAGGCCGTTCGGATTGCGCAGAAGACCTTTGCGTACACCAACCATACCGTCCTGCCGGAGGCACTGGAGAAGTGGAGCAAGCATCTGATTCAGGCAGTTGTGCCGGAAGTATATCAGATTATCGAGCGCATCAACAACATGTTCATTGATGAGCTGTATCACCAGAACTGCACGCCGGACTTCATCCAGAGCGTACAGATCATCAAGCACGATCAGGTTCATATGGCGAATCTGGCGATGTACGGTTCCAGCTACGTCAACGGTGTTGCTGCCATTCATACCGAGATCCTGAAGAAGGATACCCTGCGTAGCTTCTACCAGATTTGGCCGGAGCGTTTCCAGAACAAGACCAACGGCGTTACGCCGAGACGCTGGCTGGCGATGAACAACCGCGAGCTGGCTTCCCTGCTGACCCGTCTGCTGGGTTCCGACGCATGGGTTACCGATCTGAGCCAGCTGAAGAAGCTGGAGAAGTACGCAGACGACAAGGAAGTTCTGGACGAGTTCATGCAGATCAAGCATCAGAAGAAGCGTCAGCTGGGTATGTTCATGCTGAAGCACGACGGCACTGCGCCGATCAAGGGCTCGATCTACGACATCCAGATCAAGCGTCTGCACGAGTACAAGAGACAGCTGCTGAACGCTCTGTCCATCCTGTATATCTACTTCGGCCTGAAGGACGGCTCCATCAAGGATTTCTATCCGACGACCTTCATCTTCGGTGCCAAGGCTGCTCCGGGCTATGCGCGTGCTAAGGGCATCATCAAGCTCATCAATGAGATTGCGCGCGTTGTGGAAGAGGACGGCGAGGTTCGCGACAAGATCCGCGTTATCTTTGCTTCCAACTACAATGTATCGTACGGCGAGAAGCTGTTCGCAGCGGCAAACGTTTCCGAGCAGATTTCCACCGCTGGTAAGGAAGCGTCCGGTACCGGCAACATGAAGTTCATGATGAACGGTGCGGTTACGCTGGGTACGCTGGATGGCGCCAACGTCGAGATCTTCGAGGAAGCCGGCGAGGAGAACAACTATCGCTTTGGTGGCACGGTCGAGGATCTGGAGTACCAGGAGCACCACGACTATATTCCGTATCACATCTACGACAGCGATCCGAAGATCAAGCGCGTTCTGGAGTCCCTGGTCAACGGCATGCTGAACGACGGCGGCACGGGCCTGTTCCGTGAGCTGTACGACTCCCTGATCCACAAGGTAGATTGGGGCCAGATCCATCCGGACCAGTACTTCCTGATGTATGACTTCAAGAGCTACGTGGATGCGAAGCTGCGTTACAATCAGGATTACAAGGATAAGTACGCGTTTGCGAAGAAGTGCTGGATCAACATCTGCAATTCCGGCAAGTTCTCGTCTGACCGTACCATCCGCGACTATGCAAACGAGATCTGGCACATCGACCCGATCGAGTTTGAATAATCGTTCCTCTTTGAAAAACAAAGGCCCGCTTGTGGGCTGGAAGAAAGAGCCACAGATTTCTGTGGCTCTTTTTTTGCGTGCACACAGGAAGAACGCCAAATTCCCTAAAATTTTTTTGCCTGGTGGTTGATTTTTTGTGCAGATACGATATAATATTACAAATAGGAACGTATACATATGTGTGAGTGTGTGTAAGAGGCTTACTGTGCGGCAGTATGGTTTAGCAGGAGGAAAGAGCTATGGACAAGCAGATTATCCTTTGTATCGGAAGAGAGTTTGGATCAGGGGGACACGCCATTGCGGACAGACTGGCAGAGCGGTACCAGCTGCCGCTGTACGACAAGAACCTGCTCGATCACATTGAGCAGGAAAAGAATATGGATTTGGATGCGTTCAAGCGGTTTGACGAAAAGCCGAAGAACCCGCTGTTTTCCCGCACCGTGCGGGGGTACAGCACGTCCTCCGAGGACAATGTGGCGAAGATGCAGTTTGACTTTTTGAAAAAGAAGGCGGACGAAGGGGAATCGTTTATTGTTGTCGGCCGATGCGGCAATTCCATTCTCAAAGACTATGATGGCATGATCAGTGTCTTTGTCACCGGAAACCGTGAAAACAAAACGGCGCGTCTGTCGCAGATCTACGATCTTTCGATTGCGGAGGCGGAAATGATGCGCATCCGGACGGACAAGCAGAGAAAGACGTACCACAACCACTATTGTAAGGAAAAATGGGGCGATTCCCGTCATTATGAGCTGATTATCAACACCAGCCGGATTGGCCTGGAGGCGGCTGCGGATGTGATTGCCGCATATGTGGATAACTGGTACCATAAGTGACTAGATTTTACTTGGATTTTACGGAAAAAATTGGTGAAAAATTCAGCGGAAAGCATTTGATTTTTTGGCATCAGGCGACTATAATTATGCGATAGAACAGATTGGCATCTCTTACCAAAGAGATGCCGATTTGCGCGTTTGCAGGAGGGGACTGCGGCGCAGCATATTATAGGAAAGTCGGGCGATATTTGTGGAATCAGCAGTGAAACCATCTGCAAAAAACTTTGATGCCATTGATTTGTGCAAGCTGATTGCGGCGCTGTTCGTGGTCAGCATTCATACCGATCCGTTGGAATCGGTGAGCGAGTCGGCAAACTTTATGGTGGCCGATTGCCTGTCGCGCTTTGCGGTTCCGTTTTTCTTTGTCAGCTCCTCGTTCTTTTTCTTCCGCGGCGGTGTGGACGGACAGAAGCTGAAGCATTATGAAAAGCGGATGTGCATTTTGTATGCGATCTGGTATGTCATCGCGTTTCCGGTGACATTTATGCGAAAATACTCCGTCTGGTTTACGGAATACTCCCTGCCGGTTGCGATTTGGAAATGCTGCCGCGGACTGCTGTTTGCGTCCAGTTTCCGCGGTTCGTGGTTTTTGTCGGGCTCCATGTTCTGCGCCGCAGTCATCTACTTCCTTGGCAAACGAATGTCCACCAAAAAGATGATTGTCCTCACCAGCGTGCCGTATTTGTTCTGCGTTTTGTGCAGCACCTATGGCCATCTGCTGGATTGGATCGGTCTGGGACAGGCCTACGATACCTTCCTGTTTTTCTTCCCGCATCCGTACACCAGCATTATTACCGGTCTGCAGTATTTTGCGATCGGAAAATATTTTGCGGAGCACGAGGCGGAGACGGTGGAGAGCAGCACAAAAAAGTATGCGGTTTTGACGGCGCTGACGATGGTAGCATTGTGTCTGGAGGCCATTCTGGCCAAGCAGAACGGTCTGGTGGAATCGACGGACTGCCTGCTGATGATCATTCCGCATGTCTGGTGTCTGATGAAGCTGGTTCTGAGCCTTCGTATTCATCTGCCGCACGTGAAGGAAATTCGAGCGAGCGGCGTCATTGTGTTCTTCATCCATTTCGGCATATTGTATATGTTTCAACAGATGGATCGCTGCCTGGGCATTCATATTGATTCGGTGACGCGGTATTTGCTCATCCTATTGATTTCGTTCAGCTTTGCGGGCTTTGTGCTTCGCATGGAAAAGCGGGAGCACTGCCACTGGATGCGGTATCTGCATTGAGGGATTCTATCGACATTTCGGGCTGTACAGTCGAGGGGCTGTACAGCCTTTTTGTGTGGAATGTGAAAAAAGAATCTGGAAAAAGCGACAAAGTCTCTCGTCATTTCTCACAAAATATGATATACTATCTCAATAGTATATACATGGATGCGGCAATTCGGCCGCGGCGGGGTCTGGACATAGGACATCCGATCAAAGATGGGCATGACAAAAGGAGGGCTATCATGCTTCCCAGAGAGTTGCTGGTCAACCGCGAGTTGAGCTGGCTGGAATTCAACAAACGTGTTTTGAACGAGGCGCTGCGGCAGGATGTTCCGCTGCTGGAGCGCTTGAAATTTGCAGCGATTTATTTTTCCAATCTGGACGAGTTCTTTATGGTGCGCGTCGGTTCGCTGACCGACCAGAGCATTGTCAAGCCGACCAAGCTGGACGACAAAACCGGCTGGACGGCGGCGGAGCAGGTCCGGCAGATTTTGAAGACCCTGCATTCGTATCGTTCCCTCACGGAGGAAATGTTCCAGACGCTGAAAACTGAGCTGAAGACCTGCGGAGTGGACTTTGTGAAATTTAAAAAGATCAAAAAGAGCGAAGAAAAGTTTGCAGAAAAGTATTTTGCCAACGAGATTGCTCCGTTCCTGTCTCCGCAGATTGTTGATCGGCACCATCCGTTCCCGTTTCTCCGCAACAAAGAGAAGTATGTCGTTACGGCGATGACGTCCAAGAGCGGAACGGACCGCATCGGCATCATTCCGATCGGTCATCTGCCGGACTATTTTGCGGTCAATGTGGACGGCCGCACCAAGGTGTTCTTTACGAGCGATATTGTGGAGCAGTATGCCTCCAAGCTGTTTTTGAAGCAGAAAATCGTGCAGGCGCTCACCATCCGCGTGACGCGGAATGCAGATATCCGGACGGATGACGCGCTGGTTGGAGAGGGCATGGATTTTCGCGATATTATGCAGGACATGCTCAAAAAACGCCGCCGCCTGTTTGCTGTTCGGCTTCAGTTGTCCAAGGAGCCTCTGCTGCATCTGAAGGAGGAGCTGTGCAAGCAGCTGCGCATTGAGCCGCTGAACGTTTTTGTGCAGGACATCCCGCTGGACTTTGGCTTTGGGTTCTCTCTGGGCAGCAAGATCCGCAGCAGCGATCCGGCGCTGACCTATCCGGACAGCAAACCGTTCACTCCGGACAAGTATAAAGGCGCGATCCCCATGCGTCAGCTGGCTGACAAGGAGATTCTGCTGGCGTATCCGTTCCACAGCTATAACCCGTTCCTGAATCTGCTGTATGAGGCGGCGGATGATCCGGAGGTTATCTCGATCAAAATTTCCCTGTATCGTCTGGCCGGACACAGCAAGGTTGTCTCCGCGTTGTGCCGCGCGGCAGATAAGGGAAAGGATGTTCTGGCGATGATGGAGCTGCGCGCCCGCTTTGATGAACAGAGCAATATTGACTATTCCGAGATTCTGGAAGAGGCTGGATGCCGTGTGATTTACGGCCTGAGCGATTACAAAGTACATGCGAAACTGTGCCTGATCACCCGCAAAAATGAGCAGGGTGAGGTCAGCTATACGACGCAGATCGGTACCGGAAACTATAACGAAAAGACATCCGAGCAGTACACGGATCTGTGCTTTATCACGAATGACCATGAGGTCGGTTTGGATGCTTCGGACGTGTTCAACGCACTCAGCATGGGTGAAACGGTGGAACGCACACGGGCGCTCTGGGCGGCACCGAACTGTTTCCGAACCAACCTGATGGATTTGATCGAACGCGAAATTGAGGTGCAGAAGGCGGGCGGCCGGGGCTACATCGCCATGAAGATCAATTCGATGAACGACGTCGGCGTTATGGAGAAGCTGGTTGAGGCATCGCAGGCGGGTGTGACAATCAAGCTGTATGTGCGCGGCATCTGCTGTCTGCGCCCCGGCGTCAAGGGGTATACGGAAAATATCCGGATTCGGGCACTGATTGGCCGCTATCTGGAGCATTCCCGTATCTACGTGTTCGGTGAAGGGGAACGGCAGGAGATTTTCATCGGTTCGGGTGACCTGCTCAACCGCAACACCCAGAGACGTGTGGAGATCTTTGCACAGCCGAAATCACCGGAGATTCGAGCGCAGCTGCTGCACATTATGGAGCTGCAGGAACAGGATAATGTGCAGATGTGGCAGATGAAAAAGGACGGCACCTTTAAGCGCGTGCCTGGAGACGAAGGCGACGAACGTGTGAGCAGTCAGATTGCGTTGCGCGATTATTTTGTACAGCTTAACGCCGAGGAACGCGAGTGATCGCAGCATTCACAAATAGTTTACAGCCCGCTGGCACGTCCGGCGGGCTGTTTTCCAGAAAACGGCTTGACATGGTGAGATTTCTGGGTAAACTGAATACTAGGGAATGGTACTTTCCCGGGATTCAATGCATGGAGGAGATTTGTTTTGAAAAAACAGGCGGCTGCAATGCTTCTGACACTGGGGCTGCTGTGCGGCTGCGCACCAGCGGCACAGACACAGACGGGGGAAACCGAAACGGCAACGCCGGAAGAACAGACGGCGGTGGCGGAACAGACACCAAAACAGCTGACGGACTATGTGGAAGAAGGAACCGCGCTGGAAGCGGGGGAGCAGGTGGAAGGCGGAATTGTTCCTTTTTCGGTGGGAGAGCGGTATGCACTGGCCAACGGCGACGGGGAACCGGTGACGGATACCGTATACGATCATGTGAAAAAGAAACGCCTTTCCGGACAGAAGGAAATCCTGTGGATTCTGCGGCAGGGCGATCAGAGAACCTGCGTCGATGAGGAAGGCACGGTGCTGCTGGTGACGGAGAGCGGAACGATCTCCGTGCTGGACGATCAGTATCTGTGCTGGAACAAGGAGGACGGAACGAGTGAGATTTACTCCCTTGACGGCGCGTTGCTCACGGAGCTTGCCGGACAGCCGGAGTCCTGCTCGGACGGCGTACTGGTCTCGTGTGACGAGGAGGGAAACTGGTATCTGACGGATACGTCCGAATGGATGACGCAACAGACCGAAACCGTCCGGAAAATCGGCACATTTTGCGATAACTACGCTTCGGTACGCATTTCCAAAAAGACGTGGGGATTGATGGACTCGGCCGGGAGTGTGATCCGTCTGTCCGGGATCCGGTGGATGGATGAGGTAAACGGAGCGTATGTACTGGCCAAGGATCGCTCCGGACAGTACGGCATTTTGAACACGCGCGGACAGACCGAGCTGGCGTTTGAATACAGCAACGCCCAGTCGTGCAGCGAAGAGGCTCCGATCTACCAGTTGTGGGACGAGAACGGTGAATGCGTGGTGCGCAATGTCAAAACGAGACAGACTGTGCGTTTGCCGGACAGCTTTGATGGGCAGGAACTGTCCATTTGGCCCAATCATTATTTCAGCTTCACGGCGGAAGACGGAAGTGTCGTTTTGTTTGATGATTTGGGCAAGGAAGTGTTTGATCCGGATACGGAGCTGTATCTGCAGCAGGACAACCGGATGATTGCATGCAGTGCGGACGGGTACGCTGTGCTGAATCTGGAGGAAGGAAGCCGCAGTAAGGTACAGGAGGGACAGTATCTGGTACCGAAGGGAATCGCCGCGCAGGGAGACAGCTATTTTACCGTGCAGGACGAGGAGACCGGACTGCAGGGAATTTGTGATTCGGATGGCGTGCAGGTTCTGCCGATGGAGTACGATTGGATTCGTTTCTCCGGAGGAAATCTGTTCGCAGTACGGGCGGAGGGCCGGAGCGGTCTGGTAGATTCCAAGGGAAATTGGGTTCTTTGTCTGGAAGAATAAGCAGAAATGGTAGCATTGTTCAAGAAGAGGTAGTCGAAACAGTACGTTTTAGGTAGTTTTTTTCTTGACACATGGTTTTCAGCATGCTATGATAATACTGTTAAACAAAGGTGTTTTGCGGATCTGCCGCAAGACACCTTTTTTGGTTTTTATCTGTAGGAGGTGTTTCCTGTTGCATATTCTGGAAACCAATGACTGGGTTGTTTTTAACAATATTACCTGCCAGATTCATAAGATTCCGGACTTTGATGAGATGTGCCGCAATTTTCTGGAGCAGGTTCGGCTGCTGATGGAGTTTGATGCAGCGGTGTTTTATTACTCCAGCTGTCAGGACTTGCCGCGGCTCAAGCATGCGGTATGTTACCAGTACAGCGAGGAAACCGCGCAGGAGTATCTTGATGAGTATCAGGATTGCGATTACAGCAGAGGATTGCTGCTGGGCGGCAAGAAAATGGTTTATCGTGAAAGCGATGTCTTCTCGGATGAGGAGCGCACGGAGACAACGTGTTATCGCCGTTTTTTCCGGGATGAGGGGTACCATCACGGCGTACATATTCTTCCGGCCGAGGAGGGCAAGGTGCTGGCGAAGATCTCCTTTTTCCGAAAACGGGACGCTCCGAATTTTCTGTACGACGATCTGTTTCTGCTGGATATGTTTCAGGAGCATCTGGCGCTGCGGATCAAGCGGTCGTATGAGGAGATGAAGCACCGGCATGACAAGCTGAGTGTATCCGAATGTGAGGAGAAATTCCATCTGACCGGCCGCGAAACCACAATCCTGGGACTGCTGATGCAGGGACTGCCCAACAGCACGATTTGTTCGCAGCTGACCATCACCAACAATACGCTGAAAAAGCATATCCTGAATATCTATAAAAAGATGTCCATCCGAAATCGAACGCAGCTGTTTAAGATGGTACGTGAATATTCTGATTGAGAACAGCATGGCATATGGAAAATCCGAAGCTCATACAGCTTCGGATTTTCAGACTGTCAAAAAAGCTTCTTTGAGCCAATCAGATGAAAGTATTTCGTCAGGAGCTTTCCGGCTTGCCGGAAGGCGGATAAAATATCGTCTTTTTCGGCGACATGTGCGGCGAAAAAGACTCTTCTCAGCCTGCAACTGTGCGAGCGACGCGAGTGCGGGCAGCAGGCTGTAATTTCTCAAACAAATGCTTGCATTTGTTTGAAGCGTGTCGATGTTTTTCGACACGCTCAAAATCCGAAGCTCATACAGCTTCGGATTTTTTGTCACAGCGTCAGATCCAGCCCGTCTAAGGCACTGTGCAGCGTGTGGGCAGAGGTTTGCAGTTTTTTCTGTTCGTCGTCGCTCAGCGGAATATCCAGAATGGTTTCAATGCCGCCGTGTCCGATGATGCAGGGCAGACCGATGCAGGTGTCTTCCAGACCGTAATGACCGTCTGCAAATACCGAAACGGGGAGCACGCTGTGCTCTCCGCGCACAATGCAGGTCGCGATACGCAGGACGGACATGGCGATGCCGTAGTACGTGGCCCCTTTGCCCTGAATGATTTCATACGCGGCGTTTCGGACGGATTCAAACAGAGCGTGATAATCCGGGTTGACACCGCGTCCGGCACAATAGTCGTCCAGATCAATGCCGGAGATATTTGCGCTGGACCAGACAGCCAGCTCACTGTCGCCGTGTTCGCCGATAATAAAGGCATGCACGTTGCGTCCGTCCACGCCCAGCTCGTGTCCCAGAAGGTATTTCAGGCGGGCTGTGTCCAGTACAGTGCCGGTGCCGATGACGCGGGAAGGCGGAAAGCCGGACAGGCGCAGCGCGATGGCGGTAAGCAGGTCCACCGGGTTGGAAACCACCAGTAAGATCGTGTCCGGGCAGACGCGAACAATTTCACGGATGATGGAACGCAGGACGGCGGCGTTGCGCTCCAGCAGCTGGATGCGGGTTTCTCCGGGCTTTTGATTGACACCGGCAGCGATGATCACCAGCGATGCATCGGTCAGATCATCATAGCTGCCGCCGTGCACGCGGCAGGGCTGGGAAAAAGCGACACCGTGACTGATGTCCATAGCCTCTCCCTGAGCGCGCTTTTGATCGATATCCACCAATACCAGCTCGGAAAACAGACCGTGGGTGGCCAGCGTGTACGCGGTTGCTGCGCCGACACCGCCGCAGCCGATGATGCCGCACTTTTGATAATTGACCATTGCTGATCCTTCCTTTCGCAGATACTGCTGTCAGCATGCCCGAACAATCGCAAAACTATGCAAAAAAGCCTCCGAAGATGGTCTTCGAAGGCTTTTGTCATGCGATAGTATGATTATACCAGCGATTCCTGCTTGGCACGGGCAATGACAAGGATTTTTACCGTTGTCTTTTCGAACTGGCTGGAACGGATTTTTTTGATGTAGAGGTTGTGCGGCTTTCCGGCGATCATGCTGTGGTACACAGCGCTGTCCTGCTCGCTCAGGCGGCCGATCTCTTCGCCGTCCTCCGTGATAACCGTGCAGTTTGTGCCATCCGGATCGCAGATGATGAATACCGGCTGGCCCTTGACGCATTCCGAAATAGCGCGCAGGCGGCGCTTTTTGCTGGTGCCCTTGAGCTTCCAGGTCATGCGGAAACACTCGTCGCTGAATGTCGGGATGGACGGCTTGCCGTTCTTTTCCTGATACATATGGGATCCCCACGAGGAGTCTTCCGTCTCCGCGGGAACGCGCTCCAGCACATCGGTCTCTTCCTCTTCTGCCGGTTCGGACATGTCCGGTTCGTCCTCGGACTGCTTCGGAGTGGATGCAAGCGATGCAATGGCGTCGTCAAAGTCGCTTTCAATGGCTTTCCGAATGGTCTGCTCGTCCAACTGGAACGGAGTGAATTCGGACTGTTCCGGCGAGACGGAGGTCTCTTCCGTCCGTTCGTCAGACAATGCATCTTCTGAAGCAGCAGTTTCTTCTTCCTCCTCATCTTCCTCGGATTCTTGCTCCGGAACAGACGGTTCCTCTTCCGGTTCCGCGACCGGGTCTTCCGACGGAGCACAAACCGTTTCCGTGCTTTCTGCGGTGGATTCTTCGACCGGATTGACCATCGGATCTTCTTCCGGAATCGGAGCCTCATCCGATGTCTTGTCAACCGCTTCTTCTGTCAGAACGGGAACATCTTCTGCATCCTCTTCGGATTCTGTTTCCGGGGTGACGGATTCCTCAGCAGGTTCTTCCGCCGGCTCCTCCTCGGAAGCCGCAGTATCCATCTCTTGCGGAACCGGTTCCGTTTTGTAAGAAAACCGGGAAGATTGCGGGGAAAACAGCCTGGTTTTTTCCAGATCGTCTTCCTTTTCGATTTCGTCAGCTCCGGTCTCTGTCGTATCCGCTGCGGCTGCAGAGGACGGGACGGCAGGATCTTCGTCCGGAATCAATTCTTCCAGATCGGGATGGACGGGCGGTGTGTTCAGGTTGGATTGTACCGCAGCGGAAATTTGTTCTGCGGCGGAAACCGGCTGCGCAGCTGGCTTTGCGGGCTTTTTGCTGGTCTTGGACTGCACTGCGGCGGAAATGGCATCCATCAGGTCGTCTACGGCATGGTCGTCTTTGGCAGATGATGCAGACGCATTCGCAGTGGGGACTTCGTCAGACAAGGTACGGGTACGGACGCGCGGAATCATCATGGTAGCGTCCGAAACATCTTCACTTGGGTCAGGGGCAGTCGGGCGGATAGGAGCCGTCTTCTCCATTTCATCCGCAACGGTGCAGATGAGAGTGGTTTGTTCCAGATCGTCGTTGTCTTGACGATGTGGGTTGGCAGGACGGCGGCGGTCATTGAATAAAAAAGAAAACAATCCCATAATTGGGCCTCCTCCGTTGAAATCTCTTATCTGTATGATAGCATGGATTACAAAATGAATCAATGGATTGCGGGAAGAAACGTACGTTTCAGGAACAAATTTCCTGTTGAATGGACATACAAACTGGAATATTTTTGGAAACAGGGCATACAATAAGCAGGAATACAATGCGGCCTGCATCAGAGGGTGCAGGAGTGATTCCATGAGAGGAGAATCGTTCGTGAATATGAAATTTGGAACGGACGGCATCCGGGGCCGCGTACCGGAGGAATTGACGGTTTCGCTTGCGCTTCGACTGGGGATGGCGGTGGGAGAACAGGCTGTGGAGCGGTATGGGAGCGGAGCCCGTATCGCGGTCGGACACGACCCGCGCCTGTCTTCGGATATGCTGGAAGCCGCGGTGACGGCGGGAATTTGCGCCGCGGGTGCGGATGTCGAGCGTTTGGGAGTGATTCCGACACCGGCGGTCGCTCTGCTGACACGTCTGCACGGGGCGGCGGCTGGCGTGATGATTTCCGCGTCACACAATCGGTTTGAATACAATGGAATCAAATGCTTCACTTCGGATGGATACAAACTGACGCAGGAACAGGAGCAGGAGATCGAACGGCGGCTGGAACGGGACTCGACCGTATTTGCGGCGCAGTGCGGGCAGGTACAAACGTTGCTGCGGCCGCCGGTGACCGAATACACCGATTATCTGGCGTCCTGTGTGAGCGGAGAGTTCGGCGGACTGCGCGTATTGTTTGACTGCGCCAACGGAGCAGCTTCCACCACGGTTCCGAGGCTGATTCGGTGTCTGGATCTGGAGGCCGACGTGATTTCCAGCACGCCGGACGGAAGGAACATCAATCAGGACTGTGGTTCCACAAGTACACAGCGTTTGGGCTGTGCGGTACAGCGCGGCGGCTATGACATTGGAATCGCGTTGGACGGCGATGCAGACCGCTGCATTGCCGTGGATGAAAACGGGGAAGAGCTGGATGGAGATTGCCTGCTGGGTCTGTTGGCTCTGCAGGGAAAAAAGCAGGGATGGCTGCGGCCGGAGGCGGTGACAACGACCGTTCTGTCCAACCCGGGATTGGCAGAATTTTTGGACCGCAATGGAGTGGAAGTGTTCGTATCCGATGTGGGAGACAGCAATGTGATGCAGATCATGCAGGAGAAGGGCTGTCGGTTGGGCGGAGAACCGTCCGGACATTTGATCTGCGGCGATTGCAGCACGACCGGAGACGGCCAGCTGACCGCGATCCGTCTGCTGCAGATCCTGTCCGAAACCGGAGCGAGTGCCTCTGAATTGCGCGCGCTTTGGAACAAATGGCCGCAGGAGATGCGGAACATTCCGGTTCGCGGCGAGCAGAAGCAGGCCATGCTGCAAAGTGCGGAAATACGGGACAGCATCGCCGAAGCGGAGCGGGATTTGGATGGCGGACGGATTCTGATGCGGGCCTCCGGAACCGAGGACGTGATCCGGATTTTGGTAGAAGGACGGGACCGCGACGGGGTACAGAGAGCGGCAGAAAAACTGGCACAGGTCTGCGCTTCCAGGAGGCAATTTGATAAATAACGACAAAATACACAAAACAGGGGGCGGTTATAAAAAACTAATTTTATATTTTAACGAAAAAGATTGACAAAAAAACAACAATAGGATATAATGACAACAATATGAGTTATTCTTGTTCAAAATTCAGTGAAAATTCCGAAGCGGAGCGGGAGCTTTGCTTGCGAGCGCAGGAGGGAGAGCGCACGGCAGAAGAGATTCTGGCAGTGCGTTATTCGAGTCTGGTCAAATCCTGCGCACGCCCGTATTTTTTGGCGGGGGGAGACAGCGAGGATTTGATACAGGAAGGGATGCTGGGCCTGCTGACGGCGATTCGTTCGTTCGACCCGCAGCGGGGAACGGCCTTCGGTGCCTACGCACGGACCTGCGTGCAGAACCGCATTGTCTCTGCAGTGCGCGCGGCAGCGGCCGGAAAACACCAGCCTCTCAATCACTCGGAAAGCCTTTCAGAAAAACCTTTTACAGATGATTCTTCTGATCTGTCGGTGTCAGACCCGGCGGTGCTGGTGATCGGCAAGGAGGAGCAGCGCGAACGGATGCAGCGGCTGTCGCAGCAGCTGTCCACATTTGAAAACGCGGTTCTTGATCTCTATCTTGAGGGATGTTCCTACCAGGATATGGCGGAACAGCTCCATCGGCCGGTTAAATCGGTGGACAACGCAATCCAGCGAATACGACGCAAGGCGGCTCCTATTTTACACGGCGATGACAGGAAGTAGGTCCTGTTCGCAAATAAACACCATGCGACCCGCAGGGAATAGTCAGGAGAATGAATATGTACCAGGATAAGACAATCGTTTGCAAAGAATGTGGAAAGGAGTTTGTGTTCTCGGCTGGAGAGCAGGCGTTCTACGAAGAGCGCGGGTTCCAGAATGAGCCGCAGAGATGCAAGGAGTGCCGCGACAAGAGAAAGAACGCCGCGCATGCTCCGCGCGAGTACTTCACCGCCGTCTGCGCGGCCTGCGGCAAGGAGGCCAGAGTCCCGTTCCAGCCGAAGAGCGACCGTCCGGTCTACTGCAGCGAGTGCTTTGCACAGAGAAAGGGCTGATTGGCCAATATGACAGATCCGACGCCTGCCAGGTTTGGCAGGCGTTTTGCAATGCCAAAAAAACGAGTTTTTCTGCAGTTATGTATTGAAAAAGTGCGGACAAGACAGTATAATATAGTCGCTGAAACTTTATTATTGACTGGAGGGTCATAACATGGCTTTTGTTACGAAGCAGACGACCATTGGCGAGGTTCTCGCAAAGGATATCAACACCGCACAGTTCTTCATCAACATCGGCATGCACTGCCTGGGCTGCCCGCACTCTCAGGGTGAGAGCATCGAAGAGGCCTGCATGGTACACGGCACGGATGCAGATTCTCTGGTAGAAGAGATCAACAATTATCTGATGGCGACCAACTGATTGCCGTTTGAACAGCACAAAAGGACCGATGCGTCGCGTGTCGGTTCTTTTTTCTTACAGGATGGGAGGAACATGTATGGACAATCGGATGCATCTGACGCCGCGGCTCCGGACGATTTTGGAACTGGTACCCGAGGGGGCCTGCCTGGCGGATATTGGCACGGATCACGCGCTGATTCCGGTGGCTCTGCTGCGGCGTGGACGGATTGCACGTGCGATTGCCTCCGATATTGGGAAAGGCCCGCTGGACAGCGCTGCGCGCACCGCGCGGCAGTTTGGGGTCAGCGATGCGGTTTCGCTGCGTCTGGGTGCGGGCTTGCAGACGGTGAAGCCGGAGGAAGCGGATACGATTGTCATTGCGGGTATGGGCGGTGAGACCATCATCGGCATTTTACGGGATGACCCGTGGGCGCTGGACGGCGAGCATTTGCTGCTGCTGCAGGCCATGACCGGACAGGTGGAACTGCGGCAGTATCTGTACGCGCAGGGCGGTGTGATCGAGCGGGAAGTGGTCTGCCGCGAGGGGCGTCGGATGTACAGTGTGATGGCGGTGCGCGGCGGCGCGCAGCCCAAGGAACGCCCGCTGGCAGAGTGCTGTGTTTCGGAGGCGCTGTGCCGGGACAAGCTGGCGGCAGACTATGTTATGCAAAAGCTCGCGCGCGAGGAAAAAATCTGTGCCGCGCTGGAATCCGCCCAAAAGCAGAAACCGGAGGAACTTGCCCTGCACCGCGGGTATGCGCAGACCCTTCGGGCGGCGCTGGAACAAATGACGGAGGGAGCGGTATGAATATACAGGCGATTCTTGTTATTGTGTTGGTTTTTGCGGTTATTTTGGTATTGCCGGTGATTCTGACCCTGCGCGGCGGCGAAGACGAGGGCGAAAACCCCAAGGAACAGGAGGCACGGCTGCGCGACAGCGAGGAATACGCGCGCTGCAAGGACTCCGAAGAGGTGCGGCAGATGGCGGAGCTGGTCGATTCCGTCCCTTATGTGACGCGTGCGACGCTGCGGCCGGATGGGTTCCGGCTGGAGCGCTGCATTGACCGCATCGGGGAGCTGGAACGCATCGAAGGGAAAGAGATGCTGTTTGACGAGCCGATCAGTATGCAGCGGATCGAACTCGTGCGGCTGGCGCTCGAGGAGAGACTTTCCCCGCGCTATCTGTCAGCCCCGATCTATACCGGCAAGAAAAAGGAGCGAAAGCTGGAGGGATATTATCTCTATCTGGATCCGCAGATCACCGGTGCGGTGGTGGACAAGCGGACCAAAGAAGCGATTTACAATGGCGAAAGGACGAGCGATTTATGATACAGGTAAAACAGGTTTTATCGGTTTTAGAAGAAGCGGCTCCGTATGAGCTGGCAGAGAGCTGGGACAATGTCGGACTCCTGGTCGGCGATCCGGAACAGCCGGTGCGCGGCGTTCTGTGTGCGCTGGACATTACCATGCCGGTGGTGGAGGAAGCCATCGAACGCGGCTGCAGTCTGATTGTGGCACACCATCCGGTGATTTTTACCCAGGTCAGCCGTGTGACAGCGGACACCGTGACCGGACGCATTTTGATTCGGATGATTCAGAACAATATCTCCGGCATCTGCATGCACACGAACATGGACTGTGCGGAGGCAGGGGTCAATGATCTTCTGGCCGCGTCGCTGGGACTGACCGATGTGGTGTCCATGGGTGCGGGCGAAACCGGTACACTGGGCCGGGTCGGCAATTTGCCGCGCAGCATGAGTCTGGCGGAATTTGCACAGCATGTGAAGGTCTCGCTGGGAGCCGGCGGCGTGCGCGTGGCGGACGGCGGCAAACCGGTGAGTCGTGTCGCGGTCGGCGGCGGAGCATGCGGAAAGATGATGGATTACGCGGTGGCACAGGGGGCGGATACCTTTGTCATCG
>JBJEZE010000109.1:0-6882 GCA_051887235.1 Butyricicoccus sp. | reverse complement strand
TGTGAAGGGTGATGAGGAAAGCTCTGATTTGGGACCGGAATTCTATGAAGCCCATTCGGATGTGCGAGGCGATGAGGAAAGCCCTTATGCCCACACCAAGGGCTTGTGGAGAATGGACGGAGCGACAGACACCGCCAGCATCGAGATGGATGGATTCGGCGGGTTTATCATGTATTATCCTAGTGGATCAGTAGAAGCTGACGGTCATCTTGAGTGCACGAATGAATACAAAAACGGTGACATTCGATATGATTGTTATACGACGGAGGGGGAGTGGATCGTCAGCTTCTACTTTGATTCAGACACCCAGATCCATATGGGGAACGAGGATGAAGCGATTTACATCCTGGACACGCAGACGGCCTATCAGGGCTTCTGGGAGTACCCCGATGGAACCATTCTTGAGATCAATGAGGGAGAATGGAACGTCTATGCGGCCGGTGAATCCACCCCGTTTGCAGGTGGACCGGTGGAATATGATGGGGAAGCTGCCCATCTGATGAACGACGATGGATCCTCCGGCGGCGGCAGGGTTTGTTTTGATGAAAATGGCAACCTGACCGATTCCGGCGATATTCTGACCTACTACGGCGAGTCCCGCTGATGCCGAAATAGACAGGCTGATCGACTTCCGGCAGGAAACGACAGCCCATTTTTGCGGGGAGGGATTGAAAAAAGAGAAAGGAAGAATCTGTTATGAATCCGATAATTATTATTCTGATTGTAGTTCTGGTCATCGTCTTCTGGTGCATCAGAACGGTCAATGGCTTCAAGAAAAAAGAAATCCGCGTGCAGGAGGGACTCTCCGGCGTAGAGGTAGCGCTGACCAAGCGCTACGATATGCTTACCAAAATGTTGGACACCGCCAAGGGCTATATGGAGCATGAAAGCGAGCTGTTCACAAAGGTCATCGAACTGCGTCGCGGCATGAGCGTTGCGGAGATGAACACTGTCCAGCAGCAGATGGACACTCTGAGCGGAAAGTTTTTTGCCGTGGCAGAGAGCTATCCGGAGCTGCGATCCAGTGAAGTTTTCGTAGAGCTTCAGCGGGGGATCCGCGATGCGGAAGAGCATTTACAGGCGGCGCGGCGGTTGTATAATGCCAGCGTCACATCCTATAATACGGCGATTGCTATGTTTCCGGCAAATCTGCTGGCAGGCTCGCATCAGCCGAAGGAATTCTTCGTTGCGGACGCAAGTAAGCGCGAAGATGTAAAAATGACGTTCTGAGAAAGGGAGAGATAATCGTGGAGGATAAACAGACGATGAAGAGCGAACGGTTGGAATCTGAGCTCAAATCCTTGCGCAGCAAGGTAACGGTTTTCAAGGCTCTGACTTACGGCTCCGGTGCGGCGATGATCCTGATGCTCATCGTCGGAATGATCCCGATTGCGGTGATTTTTCTTGTAGCCGCGCTGGCGGCTGGGTATCAGTTATCCAGTAACAGCAGCGCGCTTAAAAAGCTCCTCAGTGACAATATCATCAGCGGTGTGCTGAAAGAGGTGCTGGGCGATGCTGTGGAATATAATCCGTGGGGCAGAATAAACCCTGGCAGCATGGTGTTTCCGTTCTCCTATAACTGCACGGAGGGCAGCGATCATATCAAGGCAGTCTACAATGGGCTGAACATTGAACTGGGCGACCTCGAGCTGATTAATGAGTCAGAGGACATCGACGAAAACGGAAACTGGGAAAAGAGCAGAGATACAGTCTTTAAGGGGCAGTGGCTTACCTGCGACTTCGGCAAGGAACTTGCTGGCCAAGTATACATCTCCGAGCGAACCAGAAAAAGCCGCAGAAGTCTGAAAAGCAATGTCACGATGGATAACGAGCAGTTTAGCAAGCGCTTTTGTGTCAAAGCGGATAATCCGCAGGAAGCGTACTACATCCTCACACCGCACATGATGGAATATATTCTCACTATAGCGGACAAGAGCGGCGGCACTGTCTATCTGTCTTTCCTGCACAACGGAAAACTACATGTTGCGGTGCAGACCGGACGCGACTTCTTTGAACTTGGAAAAAGTAATGCTGATGTGGAAGGACTGCGCCAGAAATTTTTGGGTGAACTGCACTGGTTCACCGATATGATTGACACGCTGCGCGTAGAGGACAGCCTCTATAAGAAGGATGTAAACGTATGACGCTGGGGACTGCCGTTTTGTTGTTTGTGGCCGCGGTCATTGGCATCGTGCTGACCTGCAAATACCTGCGTGAAAGGCGAGTGCTGCGCATCGTCTGCATTGTGCTGCTGTCGCTGCTCGCGCTGGTTCTTGCCTGCTATATTGGACTGATTGCTATTTTTATTGATGCGATACGAAATCAACCGCCTACCCAATAATCAAAGCATATGTAACGCGGACGATTCGTAGTGATTGCACACCAAAAGTAAATTTTACTCTATGAAAGCAAAAGGCGGCTGCCGGATATTCCGAACAGTCGCCTTTTACTTGTGTGTTCAGCATGACACCCTCCTGGTAATATCATGGGTGGATAAAAAACTCGGTAAACAAAAACCACCGGCAGTATGTATTCTGCTATACGAGTTTTTCTGCCGATTACGGAATGCATCAAAGATATGAAAGAGATTTTCTGGCGACAGCCGAACAGTATCAGAACATTACAGCGGACGAAGCGCTGCTGCGGGGATGGCGGCGGCTGTTGGTGGAACGGAGCTTTTTCGTCGCTGCCGTAGAAAGCGGTATCCAGACCAGATTGCAATTAATATTTCGGAAACAATTCTAAAACAAACTGCAAATAAAAACCTGTTATACTATTGTAAATATGGAAGTTCACAGAGCGGGGGAGGGAAGAGAATGGAACGCTTCAAACAGATTTTGAACAGGATTCTGTTCCCTGGCATCGCAGTGGTACGGATTAGCATGCCGGTTGCAGCGGCTTTGTTGGTCTATACCTTCTTATATGAGGATGAATACAGCCCAATTGCATATATATCGTATATCGCATCGGCCTATTCCCTGATTATCGTATGCGCGGCTGTTATACAAATGCCAAAGGGCAGACTGCGGGCTGTGCTGCACAAGAATCCGTATATGCACCGGTATTTAACGGATATTCCGTTCAAAGTGCACGTTTCGTTGTATGTATCGCTGGGGATTAATCTGCTCTTTGCGGTAATGAATCTCTTTTATGGCATCCGGTATCGTTCCGCATGGTATGGGACATTGGGGGTCTATTACAGTATGCTGGCCGGCATGCGTTTCCTGCTGCTTCGTTATGCGAATCAAAACGGCATTGGCAAAGATCTTGTTTCAGAGTGGAAGAATTACCGTCTGTGCGGTATAATTCTGCTGTTAATGAATATAGCGCTGCTTGGCGTTGTCGTCCTTGTTGTATTGGACAATGAGGGCTTTTCCTATGAGGGATACCTGATTTATGTGGTTGCCATGTATGCTTTTTATAACATCATCACAGCGGTAAAAGACATGATATGGTATCGGCGCTTCCACAGCCCGGTCCTGTCAGCGTCCAAAGCGATCAAGCTGGCGGCGGCGCTGGTATCCATACTGGCATTGGAAACCGCGATGCTGGCGCAATTTGGTGAGGAGAGCGAAGAGCAGTTTCGGCTGATTATGACGGGCCTGACCGGCTGCGGTGTCTGTCTGATCGTGCTTACCACGGCAATTGTTATGCTTTTTCAGTCTGCAAAACAGCTGAAAAGCTTGAAAAATGATATGGAAATGGAGAGATTTCAATGATTAAAATACTTGTACTGGAAGACGATGTGAAGTTGAATCAGATTGTCTCCACGTATCTGAATGACAGCGGGTTTCAGGTCAAGGGCTGTCTGAATGCAAACGAAGCATACGACGAGTTGTATAACAATCTGTATGATTTGATTGTTTCCGACATCATGATGCCGGAGGTGGACGGCTTTGAATTTGCAGAAAATATCCGCAGGGTGAATCAACATATCCCGATTCTGTTTATGTCGGCAAAGGATGATTTGCCTTCCAAGCAAAAGGGATTTCAGCTGGGAATCGATGATTACATGGTGAAGCCCATCGAACTGGACGAATTGCTCCTGCGGGTACGGGCGCTTTTGCGCCGTTCCAATATTGAGATGGATCGAAAACTGACCGTTGGCAATCTGGAAATGGATGCAGATGCGATGGCCGCCGTGGTAAACGGGGATGAAATTCCAGTGACAACTAGGGAATTTAATATCCTGTATAAGCTGCTGTCGTACCCCAATAAGACCTTTTCCCGCGCCCAACTCATGGATGAATTCTGGGGTGTGGATTCCAATACCAGCCTGCGGGCGGTGGATGTGTATATCACCAAGCTGCGGGACAAATTCTCTGCCTGCGATGCATTTGAAATCAAAACAGTGCGCGGGCTGGGATATAAGGCGGTGCTGCGATGAGGACAAAAGTCGACCTTCCGATCAATTCCGTCCATCAGTCGCGCTTTCCCGTTTCGCTGTTCGCCGTATTCTGGGGTGTGATGCTGTTTATGACCGGCGTCCATACGGGACTGTTGCTTTTAGCGATTGAAAATCAGTGGAACAAGATAGCACAGACAATCCTACCGATGCTTTACTGGGCGTTTGTTGCTGCCGGACTGACACTCTACACTCGCTGGGAGATAAAGCGGAACTATGAGAAGCCGATGCAGGAATTTGCAAAGGCAACCTCCAAAGTTGCTCAGGGCGATTTTTCTGTTTACGTTGCGCCGCTGCATACGATGGATAAGCTGGACTATATGGACGTGATGATCATGGATTTCAATAAAATGGTGGAGGAACTGGGCAGTATTGAAACGCTGAAAACCGATTTCTTTTCCAATGTATCCCATGAGATCAAAACGCCGCTGGCGGTGATCCACAACAACGCAGAGCTGCTGCAGAAGGAAGGACTGACCGAGAATCGCCGCCGGGAATGTGCAGAAACCATTCTGCATGCCACAAGACGGCTGTCCAATCTGATTATGAATATGCTGAAGCTGAATAAGTTGGAGAAGCAGGTTATCAAGCCTACTCCAAAACAATTTGATCTGTGTGCGCAGCTCAGCGAATGCGCGCTTCAGTTTGAAACTGTCTGGGATCAGAAAAATATTGAATTTATGGCTGAACTGGAAGACAGGGCCTATGTCGTTGGCGACGAAGAGCTGCTGGCGTTGGTTTGGACAAATCTGATTTCCAATGCCATAAAATTTACCCCGCCCGGCGGGACGGTAACGTTAGAGCAGACCTCCAGCGCCGATGAGGTGATCATAACGGTTGCCGATACGGGATGCGGTATGGAGCCGGAGACGGTACGGCATATCTTTGACAAATTTTATCAAGGGGATACCTCACACGCTACGGAAGGCAACGGATTGGGGCTGGCGCTGGTACAGCGGATTCTGGAATTGTCCAACGGAACGATCACTGTACAAAGCACAGTGGGACAAGGAAGCGCATTTACCGTCCGGCTGCCTGCATCCTTGCACAGAGAGGAGACACTGCAATGAATCACAGTGGGAAACGGGATTACATCGGCTACGAATACAAGGAAGTCACAGTCCGTTCGGAGAAGGCCTCCTTATATCTGGATTGCTATGAGAATTTTGGGTGGCATGCAGATGAAAACTTTGCTGCGGCGCATGGCGATCGTTCGATAACGCTCCGACTGAAACGGAACAGAAAGATCATCAACAAAATGGAGCTGACCCGCCTGCAGCAGCATTTTGAGGCCTGCGCCCATGAAATTGACGCGCTGGAAAAGGCAAAAACCTCTGCTGCGACCATTTGGGCCTTGGTGGTCGGCATTATCGGGACAGCATTTATGGCAGGGTCTACCTTTGCCGTCGTCCATGAGCCGCCGATCATCTGGCTGTGTATCCTTCTGGCCATTCCGGGCTTTATCGGATGGATTCTCCCATATTTTCTTTATCGATGGGTTGCCGCAAAGAAAACGCAGAAAATTCAGCCGATGATTGAAGCGAAGCATGAAGAAATCTATACGATTTGTGAGAAGGGTCATGCACTGCTGTAGCTGCTGCGCCGACGTTTGTAATGAACGTCGGCGTTTTTGTCTTCTGCGAGATTTTTGCAAAGAGATGCACAATTAATATTACGCAAACACAATTCAAGTAATCTGCAAACATAAGCAAGGTATGATATATCCATCAGAAAAGTTGAGACAACAAACGAATTTCCAATAAGGAGCGACAAGTATCATGAACGAAACGAATTTTGTGGGTTATGAGTATCAGAGCGTGAACGTTAAGCGTTCCATGGTTTCGGTATATGCCGACGGCTATGAGAATTTCGGCTGGGAGTATGAAGGCATGGAGGAAGAACCGGGAAAGCTGACTATGGATACGGTTACAATGCGGTTTAAGCGGAACCGTAAGATCCCGAACAAGGCGGAATTGACCCGGCTGCAAAGAAATTTTAACGTCTGCATCAAAGAAATTCTTTCCTTGGAAGCATCCAAGCGTACCAAAGCATCCGTGATTGCCTACACGGTCGGCATCGTTGGAACCGCGTTTATGGCAGGCAGCGTGTTTTCCGTGACAGCGGGAAAGATCATCCCCTGTATCATTTTGGCGATCCCGGCCTTTATCGGTTGGATTCTGCCCTACTTTGTCTTTCGGAATGTGGAAAAGAAAAGGACGGAACAGGTGATGCCGCTGATCGATCAAAAATATGACGAGCTGTATGCGGTGTGTGAGAGAGCGCATGCCCTGTTGGTGTGATACCGTATTGGACTATTTTATTTCGATGGGGTATCGGTTCCAATAATGCGTTTCCATGTGAGGTTGAATCCATTGAAAAATAGATAACAAGCACGAATACATCGTGTTACGGAACAATGTACGGAGGTAAAATCCATGAAGAAAATAATCCTGTTACTTCTTTCCATTGCAGCGATT
>JBJEZE010000108.1:0-1721 GCA_051887235.1 Butyricicoccus sp. | reverse complement strand
GGCAGGGAGAAAACCGAATTTTTCTCCCTGCCTGTCCGCTGTGCATCTGCGGATGCGCAGCGGAGACGGGGGATACATTGGGTTTCCGTGACGGTTGTGACGATTGTGACGGTATTTTGGATACCGCCCCCTGCTGTCATTTTAATCGTCACAACCGTCACCAATCGTCACACGGTCTTTCGCGCCAGACAGATGGCGCTGCCATTCCGGGTGCGCTTCACAGAGTAATTAATCTGATACTCATTCCGCAATTCTCCGGCATTCACGTTGAGCCTGCGTGTCAGAATGTTGGGCTGTATATCCTCTTGAAGCAGGGATACCAGTTCCGTTGCGCTGCCGTTCCACTCCGGGTTATCCTCGGTAATCACGGCGGCGATCTTGCCCAACAGCGGATCAGGCGGACTTTCCCAAAGCTCCGTTTCCGCATGGTCGAGCTGCCAGCTGAGCCGTTCCGGATCTCTGATCAGGTACAGCCGCTGGTCAGGCTGATCTCGGCCAACGATGTCCAGCGTGGCGTTCAGGTCGGTGCGCTTTTCCTTTTGCAGAAGAAACGCGCCATCCGCACAGCCCAGCAATCCGTTGGTGCCGGAGATCATTTCAAATTTATCTCCGGCGAGCTGCTTCCTTGTGTGATGTACCAGCAGAACACAGACGCCTTTTTTATCTGCAAACTGTTTCATCCGTCCGATGATCTCATAGTCGTTGGCATAGCTGTAGGCATCCCCGCCGGCCTCGCGGATTTTTTGCAGGGTATCAATGATAATAAGCCGTGTGTCTGGGCGGTCCCGAACAAACTTCTCAAGCTGTTCATCCAGCCCTGCGCCGAGCTGCTTTGCATATACGGCAAAGCGAAGATTCGCCGCGCCTCCCACACCGAACATCCGGGACATACGCGCCTGCAATCTCCGGTAATCGTCCTCCAGGGCAAGGTATAACACCGTGCCTTGGTGGACATCATAATCCCAGAGCTTTTGCCCGGTGCTGACATGGTAGGCAAGCTGCGCCATGAAGAACGACTTGCCGACCTTGGGCGCTCCGACGAACAGATAGGCACCGGTATAGAGCAGGCCGTCAATGACGGGCGGCCTGCTCTCATATTTCGTTTCATATAGCTCGGTTAAAGAAACGGTATGCAGATATGCCGGATCGCTTAAACGCTGCATCTGGCGGTAAAGTTCCTCGAAGTTTTCTTCGGAATTTTCCTCAAATTGATTGATTTCAGTTGAAGCACTTGGTATAATTTCTGTAGTTGTTTTGGAAATCGGCTGTTCCCCGCCTGCGCCAACAGGCGGAACCGGAACAGTCGTTTTTTCTGTTTCATTGGTCATAGGCAGCGTCCTCCTTCATTCCGTCCAGAATCAAGGCAATCATCTGGATGGTATCCAGCAGATCGTCCTCGACCCCGGCCCCGGCCTCAATGCGCTGAAGCTGCTCCAGGACTGCCGCCAACTGATCTCTGAGCGCCTTATACACTCTGGGATTGCCCTGCACCACTACGTCCCGGCACAGCAGCCGCCGGGTGATATAGTCCTGTTTGGTGAGGCCGGTCAGCTTGACGGCTATCTCAATTTGCTCGTCTTCCTCCGGCGACACCCGGAACGCTACAGTTTTGTTCCTCCAGCGGTTGTGTTCATCCCTGTTCTTTTGTGACATCTTCAATTACCCCTTTCCATGTTTAATTTATCTGCCATCTCCGTCTGTTTGGACGGAAACAGATGTGC
>JBJEZE010000107.1:0-1748 GCA_051887235.1 Butyricicoccus sp. | reverse complement strand
ACCCAGCATTCCATCCCACCCCTGACCACAGTGGACGTGCATCCCTATCAGTTAGGTGTGGAGGCCGTTCGAATGCTCCAGCAGCGGTTTGACAAAGCAGTCCCCAAGATTGCCCGCCAGCTTCTTTTGCACCCTACCCTGATCGAGCGGGCAAGCGTCAAGGATATCCGATAGATGCCAGGTCATGTGCGGCGACAAACCTTTTGGCTGCCTTTCATCGCTACCGGGAAGCATACACTGTGATCCAATTGAGTTAGAGTTCACACAAAATAAGTCTCACAGTGAGACGAATTCTGTTTATCGTACTTACTTTGTATTGACATTTTCTTAAGATAGGATATACTAAAAGCAAAGGAGGCGTCGCCATGGATCAATCCTACAATGTCGCATCTGCACCAAAAACCACAACCTTTCAGATGCGGATCAATCCGGAAGTCAAGCAGCGCGTCGAACAGGTCTACGCCAACTATGGTTTGAATCTGACAGACGCCATCAATATCTTTATCCAGCAATCGCTCAACATGGATGGTCTGCCGTTTTTGCTTTCGCCGGAAAACAAGGAGTATATGAGAGCAAAGGCTATGAAGCGTCTGATGGCAGAGTTGGACGCAAGCTGGAACAGCGTCGGACAGGATGGTTGGATCAGCGAGGAAGACGCCCTCCACCGGTTGGAGAGCAACGGATGAAGCTTCGATATACGCCGCGTGCCATCGATCAACTGACTGCTATTCGCAATTTCATCCGGGATGAATACGGAAATCCGAAATCCGCCAAGCGAATCATTGACGCGATTCTTTCACAGTGCGCCAGCCTCAAGCAGTTCCCGCAATCTGGCACTGCCCTCAGCGCCCGATTCGGAATTGACACCGATATTCGGTATCTCGTTTGCGAGGGTTATATGATCTTTTATCGCATTGAGGGCCAATATGTTTCCATTGGTGCAGTCATCCACGGAAAGGCAGACTATTTGCATATCCTTTTTGGGAACGACCTGTAATAAGGAATAAACATCCGTCCTCATTGTACCAGACATGTTACAGCACTTTGGCTTCCACGGTTCCGAAATCCGGAGCAGGAAATCAAAAAAGTCGCCTCCCGTACCGGCATCTCAGACGCCGATACAGGAGGCTTGATTATTTGCGTTAATCGACCAATGGCTTATATTCTGTAACGGTTTTCAGATACATTTCCGGGTCCCATTCAGGATCAAGGCAGCATACGCCATCGGGTCGTTGTAGATCAGATAGTCCAGCTCCGACCGCTGATACATGTTATCGGCAATCTCGTTCTCCGCGGCGGTACAGTCAATGGAGATCAGTGTGCCATCAGTGAAGCGCAGCTCCACGCAGGCGGTATCCATATTAAACTCACAGCTCTTAATGCTTCTCATGGGTAGATCCTCCACGTAATCCGTTTTCTTTGGCGTAGTCGCTGGATGCTTTGCGGCGGTCTGTGCTGTATGGGGCAGTCAGGCGGAAGCACAGGCGGCCTTTCTGGATTTCAAAGGTCAATCCGCCTCGCTCGTCATCGTCGGTTTGCTGGCATTGGTCTGGATATTTGGCGGCGTAGCTCGTGAGCCTGTTTTTCAGGTCTGTGTTGTGGGTCTGCACTTCGATGAGATCGCTGTATTCGTCGAAATAGATGACGGTTGTTTTTTGACGTTTGGTCAGCCATGTTCTCATAAATACCTCCTGATTCTGGACTTTTTCTACGGCTCTTGAGCTGTAAAAATGAGGGGATTTTCCGAT
>JBJEZE010000106.1:0-29275 GCA_051887235.1 Butyricicoccus sp. | reverse complement strand
ACCTTGGCGATCGGCGTGGAACGCGGCATGCAGATGGTAGCCGGGATACCGATGGACGTCGCGGCAAAGGCAACGCCCTGCGCGTGGTTGCCCGCCGAAGAGGCGATAACCGAGGTGAGATTGCCCTGCTCGTGGAGCTTCATAATTTTATTGTATGCACCGCGCACCTTGAAGGAGCCGGTTTTCTGCTGGTTTTCGCACTTGAGATACACATCCGCGCCGGTCATGCCGGAAAAAGTAGTAGAGGACTCCAGCGGGATGTTGTGGACGACGGAGCTCAGACGCTTGGCCGCTTCGTCGATATCCTGAATGGTAATCATAACAGACCTCCTGAATCGTTCATAACAGGGATATTCTATCACTGCCCTATTCGTAATGCAAGCAGATTCGGTTGTAATTTCCATCAATTCCTGCTATAATACAACTGATCAATTTGACTATTTAGGGGAAATGAGGAATCTGACATGGCACATTATGATTTACATACTTCTCAATTGAGAGAGTATGTGACGATTTTAAAAGCAGGCGACACCGTGTCTCTGTCCGGAACGGTGTATACATCCCGCGATGCGGCGCATAAAAAGATCATGGCGGCTTTGGAAGAGGGCAGTGAGCTG
The DNA here is from genome assembly GCA_051887235.1 of Butyricicoccus sp. Classification (GTDB taxonomy): domain Bacteria; phylum Bacillota; class Clostridia; order Oscillospirales; family Butyricicoccaceae; genus Butyricicoccus_A. The sequence continues at coordinate 28,658 of JBJEZE010000106.1, read as the reverse complement.
CCGTACGATCTGCAGGATTCGGTGGTGTATTATGCCGGACCGACTCCGGCCAAGCCGGGACAGGTGATCGGATCGTGCGGACCGACGACGTCCGGACGGATGGATCCGTTTTCTCCGACCATGATTGAGCACGGTCAGGTGTGCATGATTGGCAAGGGCGTGCGCAGCAAGCAAGTCCACGACGCAATGAAGCAATACGGCTGCGTCTATATGATCGCGATCGGCGGCGCCGGCGCCGTGATTGCGGCTTCGGTAAAGGATCTGGAAGTTGTGGCGTATGAAGAGCTGGGGTGTGAGTCGGTCAAGCGCCTGACGGTGGAAAACTTCCCGGCGATTGTCTCGATGGATGCCATGGGCGGAAGCCTGTACGAGACCGGTATGGCGCAGTTCCGGCAGGTGGATGAATAAGTTCCGAAAAATAGACGAGGAGGAACGGCGAAATCCGTGATTTTGTCCGGTCTTCCCGTCATGACTTGTTTATATGTTCGGTATAAGAACAGAAAATAACAAAAACAGTACAAAAACCGCACAAAATCAGGAACGGCAGCAAAAGATGGTGACAAAGACTGCGTTGACAGTCCGTACAGAATACGGTAAAATTAGATTGTTAAAAAATCGACAGGTGGCATGATTGGGAAGGAGAACTGGGCAATGACAAGAAGTTTTGAGACGGATGTTCAGCAGCTGAAATACAAGGTACTGAAAGCTGTTGCGACTCACGTGCTGGAAAATAATATGAATAACTGCTATTATGACATTCCGCACGAGATTATTCAGGGAAAAAAGGCAACCATGCGTTGCTGTGTATATAAAGAGCGCGCGATTGTGGAAGAGCGCGTACATAATATTCTGGAGGACAGCGATCATGTCATCCAGGTTATCGACATCGCCTGTGACGAATGTCCGGTAGAGAGGTATTCGGTCAACAACTCCTGCCGCGGCTGTCTGGCGCACCGCTGTATGAATGTTTGCCCGCGCGGCGCGATCTCCAAGACAGACGACGGACGTGCGAAGATTGATCCGGAAAAGTGCATCCATTGCGGACGCTGCGCCAAGGTGTGCCCGTATGGTGCGATCACCGAGAATATCCGTCCGTGCGAGCGGAGCTGTAAGGTCGGCGCGATTGCGATGAACGACCAGCAGAAGGCGGAGATTGATCACGAAAAGTGCATCAACTGCGGTGCCTGTGTCTCCATGTGTCCGTTCGGCGCGGTGGTCGACCATTCGCAGATGGTGGATGCGATGCATCTGGTCAGCTCGGCAGATCACCGCGGCTACTATGCCGTTGCAGTAATTGCTCCGGCGGTTGCCTCGCAGTTTGCCAACGCGTCGGTGGGACAGATCAAGAACGCCCTGCGGAAATTCGGCTTCCATGATGTCGTCGAAGCCGCTCTGGGTGCGGACATGGTCACGAAAAAGGAATCTGCGGAACTGGCGGAAAAAGGCTTCCTGACGTCGTCCTGCTGTCCGGCGTTTGTTCGGTACATTCATCAGCATGTGCCGGAGATGGCGAAACACATCTCCCACAATCTGTCGCCGATGGCGGAGGTTTGCCGCTACATTAAGGAAAACAGCGCCTGGCCGGTCAAGACCGTCTTCATCGGACCGTGCACGGCGAAAAAATATGAGATGACTCTGCCGCATGTCAGCCCGTGGGTAGACTGCGTGATTACGTTTGAGGAAATGCAGGCGATGCTGGATGCGGCGGATCTGGCTCCGGAAGAAGTGGAAGAGCTTCCGTCGGACGATGCATCGTACTACGGCCGTATCTTTGCCCGCAGCGGCGGCCTGTCTGAGGCGGTCGCACAGAGCGTCAAGGAGCAGGGACTGGACATCAAGCCCAACCCGGCGGTGTGCAGCGGCATTGAGGCATGCAAGGCTGCACTGCTCAAGGCGAAGATGGGCAAGCTGACCGAGAACTTCATTGAGGGCATGGCCTGTGAGGGCGGCTGCATCAACGGCGCCGGCGCGGTCAGCCATACGCCGAAGGACCGCATGCTGGTCGACAAGTTCGGCAAGACCTCCAGCAAGGAATCGGTCAATATGTCAATCAACAGCTATCAGACAAAATTCTGAGTCCAATCAACATGGCCCGTCGGGAAACCGGCGGGCCTTTTCTGTGCCAAACGGTCGTGTTCCCGCATACAATAAACCGAATTCATATCCGAAGGAGGATTTTGTATGCCTACCGTATATCTCAGCCCGTCTACACAGGAATATAATCCGTACTATGGCGGCGTGGGAAATGAAGAATATTATATGAATCTCATTGTGGACGCCATGATTCCGTATCTGGACGCATCCGGCATTGCCTGGAAGCGCAATTCCACATCGGACACGGCCCTGACCTCCGCGCAGGCTTCCAATGCAGCCGGGGTGGATCTCCACGTTGCGCTGCATTCCAATGCCGCGCCGGAGGAGCTGGCCGGGCAGCTGCAAGGGCCGGATGTCTACTATTATGCGTCCAGCGAGGAGGGGCGGCGCGCCGCGGAGATTTTTGCCAACAACTTGAAGCTGGTATACCCCTATCCGGACAAAGTGGATATCCGTCCGACGACCTCGCTGGCGGAGCTGCGGCGAACCATCGCTCCCAGCGTCCTGATTGAGCTGGCGTACCATGACAACCGGGATGACGCTAACTGGATCCGCAATAATATCCGGGACATCGCGAGAAATCTGGTGGTATCCATTGCGGACTTTTTCGCTGTGCCGTTTGAAGAACCGTAAAGGAATACTTTGGGACGATCTGCATACCGTAAATTGGTAGGAGGAAGCGTATGCGGATACGTCGATGGCTGTTTGCGGCGGCAGTGGCTGTGTGCTGTGCGGCCGGGGAGTTGCTTTGGGTCTGGTACAGCGGAACGGCTGTGCAGACGCAGGGGGATTATATTCAGTATGTGGATTTTACCGTTCCGAGGCAGGCGCTGGAGGATGCGATGAAGGAGGATCAGAAGCGAGAGGGAGAGGTCAGCTGGATTGATATTCTGGCTGGTCTGGCCTGCCGGAACGGTGCGGATTGGTCCGGGTATCGTTCGGACGATACGGTACAGATGGCGCAGCGGTTGGAGGATGGGGCGAATCTGGAGGAAAACCAGTATTTTGACTATTATCGAACCGCGTACGATGCGGTATTGGGCGGCCTGCTGGGAGATTACGGCGAAGAACAGCCGGCGGAAGAGGGGGAATCGGTTTGGGAGTTTCGGTATGGCTTGAAAGGATTCTCTCCGATTGCGTATGGATTTGAGTACAGTGATTCGGATGATTTCGGTGCGTCGCGCAGCTATGGCTACAAACGGCGGCACCTGGGGCACGACATGATGGGATTGACCGGCACGCCGATTGTCGCAGTGGAATCCGGCACGGTTACCATGCTTGGATGGAATCAGTATGGCGGCTGGCGGATCGGCATTCGCAGTATGGACGGAAAACGGTACTGGTACTATGCCCATCTGCGGAAAGACCGTCCGTACGCACAGGGACTACAGGAGGGGGACACTGTGACAGCAGGAGATGTCATCGGATATCTGGGTCGGACCGGATATTCCGCGACGGAAAATGTCAATAATATTGAGACACCACACCTGCACATTGGGCTGGAGCTGATTTTTGACGAGAGCCAGTTTGAGTCGGACAATGAGATTTGGGTGGATGTTTATCCGATTATGCAGCTTCTGAAGCAGCACCGATCCCGGGTGACGCGCGGAGAGGACGGAGAGTTCACACGAACGTATGGATTTCTCGAGGCAGGCACATGAAACGGGCGGCCTGTATTCTGTTTGCGGCGGTAATGGCGTGCGGTGCGCTCAGCGCTGCGCTGAGCAAGTCGGAGGCGGTAAAAACGGCAGCGGCCCAGACGACTGTCCGTCTGCCGATTGCAATGTACCACAGCGTCACGGACAGTGGAAAATCGCCGGGGGAGTATGTCATCTCTCCCAAGACGCTGGAATCGGATTTGCAGTTTTTGCAGGAAAATGGTTTTGTGACCGTGACCGTCAACGACGTCATAGCGTATGTCAAGCACGGTGCACAGTTGCCGGAAAAGCCGGTGATGCTGACCTTTGACGACGGATATTACAACAATTATGCCAATGCATATCCATTGCTGGAGAAGTATGGTATGCGCGCCGTGCTGTCGCCGGTCGGGACATTGACCGAGCAGTTTACGCAGGCGGACGAACCGCCCAATGAAATCTGGTCGTATTGCACCGAGGGAGAGCTGTGGGAGATGGCGGACAGCGGTGTGATAGAATTGCAGAATCATTCCTATGACTTTCATGAGCTGAGTCCGCGGCGCGGCTGTCTGAAGAACAGCGGGGAGGACGGGGAAAGCTATCGGGAAATCTTCTGCACGGATACACAGAAGGCGCAGGAGGTCTTTTCCAATATCGGAATTGCCAAACCGACCTGCTACACCTATCCATACGGCGCGTGCAATGAGGAAACCGAGGAATTGGTCCGGAAATGCGGGCTGTCGGCCTCGCTTGGCTGCGAGGAGGGAATCAACACACTGAGACGGGAGGAGAGCGTGCTGTGGCGCATGAAGCGCTACAACCGCGACGGCCGCCGAAGCACACAGGACTTCTGGAGCGAGGTGCTGCGGGAATTGGAGGAGGAGTCATAATGGGGAGCAGAAACACCGTCGGCGATTTGCGCTGCCGGGAGGTCATCAATATCTGTGACGGCTGCCGTCTGGGGTTTGTCAGCGACGTACAGATCAACCTGTCCAATGGATGCGTGTGCGCTCTGCTGGTACCGGGCAAGGCAAAGTGGTTTGGAATGTTCGGCAAGAGCGGGGATTGGGTGATCCCGTGGAACTGCATCCGCAATATCGGCGACGACATCATTTTGGTGGAGGTATCCTGCCCGGAGTTCTGTGACCGCAGACGAGGATGGGATTCCAAAAAGCAGCCATGACGCGGCAGGAAGCAGAAATAAAATCAACAGACAAGATTGCTGCAAACGATAACATCTGCTATAATGAAGAAAATGGGTGATTCCACCACAGGAGGGAAGAAAAATGAAAAAGCTAAAGCAGGGACTCTTTGTCGCATTGCTGGCTTGTCTGATGCTGTTTGCTGTTCCGACGTCGGCGCATGCCGCAAGCCTGGTACAGCTGAAGACCGGCAAAACATATCAGTCCTATGACGTCACACGGGATGGAAAGAAAGACAGCATTAAAATCGTTCAGTCAGCAAGCTATGCCACGGACTTTGAGACAAAGATAAAGGTGTATGTCAACGGAACAAAGAAGTTCACGGCGATCGGAATGAGGGATTGCTGGATCTATGTGTTCACGGACGGCAAGCGGAGCGTCATTCTGAGTATGCCTGTCGCTGGAGACGGCGGACGGTCAATGAACGTGTACAATTACAGCAACAAGAAGTTCCAGAAAAAGTTGCTCACCTCTCCCGGCTATTTTTACACCACGCCAAAGAAATCGGGAGATTATCTCAAAGTGTATGCCGAGCCGAAAGGCACGTGGTGGCTGAAATCCTTCCAGAACTTTACTGACATGCCGTTCAAAGCGGTGGATACGTATAAGATTTCGGGTGGAGTATTGAAAAAGGTCAATACCTATGCGGAAATATCCGGCACAAAGACGTATTATGCCAAGTACGCGTTCACTGCCGGGAAGAAGATCACTACCGTCGGCGCAAAGGACGGCCCGTCCGTCAAGGCTGGACAGAAAGTAACCCTGAAAAACATATATTATCGAAAAAGTGATGGTACCTACTACTATAAAATCAGCGTCAACGGCGTGAACGGCTGGTTTAAAGACTCCACTGCGATTCAATTTGTATCCTGAGCGGATCAGAGGGGGAATGCCTGTCAAAGGCATTCCCCTTGTTTTTGCGGAGAGAAGGAGGAACGCCGGTATAAATTCCGGCCGCTGCGAAGAGAATACATGGCAGAAGTCAAAAAAAGAGCAAAAACACAGGGAAAAAATCAAAAACTTCTCTTGCTTTCGATGGGAAGCTGTGTTACAATGTCGAGGTATGAGAAAATACACACATATCGGGAGACGCGGTGTGGTCCCACTGGGGCATCGCCGGTGATGATCGATATGGAGGAAAAAACCAAGGAGGACAGTAATATGTCAGTAATTTCTATGAAGCAGCTGCTGGAAGCAGGCGTGCACTTCGGTCACCAGACCAGAAGATGGAACCCGAAAATGGCGCAGTACATTTTCACCGAGAGAAACGGCATCTACATCATCGACCTGCAGAAGACCGTTAAGAAGCTGGAGGAGGCATACTTCTTCGTTCGCGACATCGCTGCATCCGGTCAGTCTGTTCTGTTTGTCGGCACCAAGAAGCAGGCACAGGACGCGATCCGTGAGGAAGCAGAGCGCGCTGGTATGTACTACGTCAACGCAAGATGGCTGGGCGGCATGCTGACCAACTTCACCACCATGCGCACCCGTATCGCTCGTCTGAACCAGCTGAAGAAGATGGAAGAGGACGGCACCTTTGATCTGCTGCCGAAGAAGGAAGTTATCAAGCTGCAGCTGGAGATTGCCAAGCTGGAGAAGTATCTGGGCGGCGTTAAGGAAATGAAGAAGCTGCCGGGCGCTATGTTTGTTGTTGACCCGCGCAAGGAGAAGAACGCTATCTCGGAAGCACGCAAGCTGAAGATCCCGGTAGTTGCAATCGTTGATACCAACTGCGATCCGGATGAGATCGACTACGTTATCCCGGGCAATGATGACGCAATCCGCGCGATCAAGCTGATCTCTGCTACAATGGCAAACGCTATTCTGGAAGGCAAGCAGGGCGAGCAGCTCGCATCCGAGGAGGAGACCACGGAAGAGGCTGCTGCGGAATAATTTCTGCGAAAGAATGAAATAACAGGAAAGGCCCGCCGCGTTCTGTTTGGGCGGGTCTTTTTCAGAAAGTAAATTGTTTAGGAGGATATGCATCATGGCATTTACTGCAAAGGATGTTAAGGCACTGCGTGAGCAGACCAATGTTGGTATGATGGACTGCAAGAAGGCGCTGCAGGAAGCAGACGGCGACTTCGACAAGGCGATTGAAATCCTTCGCGAGAAGGGTCTGGCTAAGGCTGCCAAGAAGGCAAGCCGCATCGCTGCTGAGGGTATCGTTTCGATCACAGTTTGCCCGGACTGCGGCGTTGCTGCAATGGCTGAGGTAAACTCTGAGACCGACTTCGTTGCGAAGAATGCGGACTTCCAGTCGTTCGTATCGGACGTCACCAAGGTTATCATCAAGGAGAACCCGGCTGACGTTGACGCGCTGAAGGCTGCCAAGATGGGCGAGCTGACGGTTGAGGGCGCTCTGCAGGAGAAGGTTCTGACCATCGGTGAGAATCTGCAGATTCGCCGCTTCGTTCGCTACGACGAAAGCACGGTAAACGTTGGCTACACCCATATGGGCGGCGTCATCGGCGTTCTGGTCGGCCTGCAGGTTTCGGACAACATCAAGAATGCTCCGGAAGTTCAGCAGCTGGGCAAGGACATCGGCATGCAGGCAGCAGCTATGCGTCCGTCCTTTATGGACAAGTCTGACGTCGACGAGGCAACTCTGGCTCGCGAGAAGGAAATCCTGATGGCGCAGGCAATCGAGGAGAACAAGACGGCCAAGAAGCCGAAGCCGGAAGCCATTCTGGAGAAGATGGTTATGGGCCGCATCGGCAAGTACTACGAGGAGAACTGCCTCCTGCAGCAGGCCTTTGTTAAGGAGAACAAGATCTCTGTAGAGAAGCACATTGCAGAAGTTGCCAAGCAGCTTGGCGGCGAGATCAAGCTGGTCAAGTATGACCGCTTCGAGAAGGGCGAAGGCATCGAGAAGCGCGTTGACGACTTTGCAGCAGAAGTTGCTTCTATGGCAAAGTAATCGGGTAAACCGGTTTATGTTGTAAGTTTCGGAATCTCTCGCGCGTTTGTGCGGGAGATTCTGTTTCTGTCGGGGAAGATTTCCCCATTTTGCACCGAACACACAAATGTAGAAATGAAGTGGAGCAGGCTGCTCCGGGAAGCGCGGAATCAACGAATTTCGGGATTTCCTTGGTAGGGGTGTCCGGTGCAAACAGCACAGTTTGGTATCACGGAAGGAGAACACGAATATGGCACCAAAGGGTAATTTAATGACCTACCGTCCGGACATTGCGGTTCTGGACTGCACGATGCGCGACGGCGGACTGGTCAATGACTTTTACTTTACGGACGAATTTGTACGTCGGCTGTATGAGACGGACAAAGCGGCGGGCGTGGACTATATGGAGTTCGGCTACCGCGCGTCCAAGGACTTGTTCGACCCGGAAAAGTTCGGCAAGTGGAAATTCAGCACGGATGAGGACATTTACAATGTTGTCGGTGACAACGATTCCGACCTGAAGATTTCCATCATGGCGGATGTGGGACGCTGCAACTACAAGCGCGACATCGGCCCGAGCAGCGACAGCCCAGTCGATCTGGTCCGCATCGCGACGTACATCAACACGATGCCGGCGGCGATTGAGATGATCGAGCACTGCACCAAGATGGGCTATGAGACCACCTGCAATATCATGGCGATTTCCAAGGCGAAGGAGTCGGACATTGCAGAGGCGCTGGACATGTTGGGACGCAGCCCGGTCGGCGGATTCTACCTGGTTGACAGCTATGGCTCCCTGTATCCGGAGCAGATTCGCCATATGGCGCTGATCTATCTGGATGTGGCGGAGAAGTACGGCAAGCTGGTCGGCATGCATGCGCACAACAATCAGCAGCTGGCGTTCGCCAACACGATTGAGGCGTGTGCAGAAGGCGTCAGCCTGTTGGATGCGTCCATGAACGGCATGGGACGTGGTTCCGGTAACTGCATGATGGAACAGATCATCAGCTTCCTGAAGAATCCGAAGTTCCAGCTGGATCCGGTTCTGAAGTTTGTACAGGACGAGATGATCCCGCTCAAGGACAGCGGTGTTGTCTGGGGATATGACACGCAGCATCTGCTGACCGGCAAGCTGAATGTACACCCGTCGGCAGCGATCAATTACACCAAGGCTGGCCGCAAGGACTGCCGCGATTTCTATCTGGAACTGCTGGATAGCGACTAATTGGAACATAAAACGGATAAGCCCTGCCTGTGGAAGCACCGGCAGGGCTGTCTTTTTTGCCCAGAACAGGATATATATTGTTATAGAGTTGACAATATATACAAAAATGGGGTAAAAACAAATAATTTTCAAAAATATCCTTGAGCAGCTGTCAAACATATTATATAATAATTACAATACTATGGGGAATTATGGAAAGACACCAAGGGAGATAAGGAATCATGACATTGCGAAATATGGAGATTTATCTGGCAGTTGCGGACTGTCTGAGCATGAGCGAGGCAGCCAAACGACTGTCGATCGCGCAGCCCTCGGTCAGCGGAACGGTTTCCGAGATTGAGGAGCAGTACGGAGTGCGGCTGTTCGAGCGGCTGGGACGGAAACTGTATATCACTGCGGCGGGAGAACGGCTGCAGGAGTATTGCCGCAATATCCTGTCTCTTTTTAGCGCAATGGAAGAGGACATGAGCTGCATTGACGAGTACATTCCGCTGCGTCTGGGCGCGACAACGACCGTCGGCGCATGTCTCATGCCGGCGCTGGTTCAGCAGTTTCAGGAGCAGTACGGGGGCTGTGCTCCGAAAGTATTTGTCCGGTCGGCAGCGCAGATCCGCAAGATGCTGCTGTGCGGAGAGCTGGACGCGGCAGTCGTGGAGCATTTACCGAATTGTCGGGAGTTTTGCTGTGTTCCCGTGGTCAAGGATCGGCTGATTCTGGTGGCAGCGGCACATAACAATCCGTTTCCGGACCAGAACAGCATCAAACGGCAGCAGCTGGGTGAGGTGCCGCTGATTTTACAGCAGGAAGGCAACAGCACGCGTACACTGATTGATGAGACGCTGGAGGGGGGAGTGCTCTTGCAGCCGCAGTGGCTCTGTGACAGCGATGAAGCGGTGCTGCGTGCGGTGGAACACGGCTTGGGCTGCGCGTTGCTGTCCCATTTCCTGGTGGAAGATAAGCTGCAAAATGGCTCGTTGGTGGAAATTCCGATGGAGGATCTCGTGTTCTCGCGGACAATTTCGCTCGTCTGGCATAAGGGAAAGTATCTCGGGGATTCGCTCAAGCAGCTGATGGAGCTGTGCGGTCAGCTGGATTTGTAACGGCTGCGGAAACGATAACGGCATAATCCAGCATCAGATTGGGAACAGTAGGAAAGAAATCTATTGTACCATGGAGGTCTGATATGGAACTCAAAGGAAGCCGCACAGAGGCGAATCTGGCCGCCGCATTTGCCGGAGAATCACAGGCGCGGAACAAATACACGTTTTTTGCCCAAAAGGCACGCAAGGAAGGTTATGAACAGATCGCGGATCTGTTTGAGGAGACCGCGGCCAATGAGATGGCGCACGCCAAGCTGTGGTTTCGCCTGCTGCGCGGCGGAGAACTGCCGGATACCAAAGGATGTTTGGAGGATGCCGCAGGGGGAGAACGTTTTGAGTGGGAAAAAATGTACCGCGACTTTGCGGAAAAGGCGCGGGAGGAGGGATTCGCCCACATTGCGTTTCTGTTTGAAGCGGTAGCAGAGGTGGAGCAGACGCATGAACAGAGATTCCGCACGCTGATTGACAATCTGGACAAGGGAATTGTCTTTTCGCGCGACGGTGATACGATCTGGCAGTGCAGGGTCTGCGGGCATATTTTTGTTGGCAAGCAGGCACCGGAGGTCTGTCCGATCTGCACTCATCCGCAGGCGTATTTCCAGATTCAGGCGCAGAATTATTAAATCAATAGGGAGAGAACGGCAGGAGTTGGTACTGCCGTTTTTTCGTGGTCAGAACAGCAAAAGATTGGAGCGAAAATTGTGGAAAGCATATATGGAAATTACAATAAAAAAGGTGTAAAATAAAATTCTATGAGAATTCATGAAGGGAGGGAACCGCATGACGCTGGCAGAAGCGATTCTACATATGCACAATGGGGAAGAGGACGGGCTTTCCTTCGTGATTTCCTATACGGCGCCGAGTGTCTGGCTGGCTGTCTCTTTGCTGTGCGGAGAGAACATCGGCAGCACGATGACCGAGATTTACGGCGTTGCCAAGCAGCGCAGCGCACGTCTGCGATCCCCTAGCGACCTTCGTATTTGGATGAGCCAGGCGGCGTATCCGGTGCTGCTGGAGAAGATGGACAAACCGGCTGAAATCGGGGGGAATTCCGATTCCGAACGGTATTACCGTATGCTGACTGCATTGCCGCGGGAAGAACGGGTGGCGGTTTTGCTGTTGTGCGGGGAAGGATGCACGGCGGCGCAGGCCTCGCTGGTACTGGAGCAGCCGGAGATCGAGATCAAGCGCGCGCTTCGCCGGGCGAGGGGAGCGCTGGCCGAACAGGCCAAGGCAGACAGCGGGTTTGCCGGTACGGCTGTCAACACGGCCTGGATGATCCAGCGCACGACGGCGCTGCGTCAGGAGCTGGCGCAGAACACCGAACTGTTTGCGCAGGTGACACATTGCGTACTGACCGGAGAGGCGTTTGTCGAGCCGAAAAAGCAGGAAGCGGCGGCGCGAACCGGATTCTTTCAAAAACTATTCCGCCGGGGAGAAAAAACGAAATCGTAAAGGGGTACAGGTTCTGTATCCCTGTTTTGTTCCAGATGGGAGGATGGACGATGAAGCGTCTGATTATTATGGGAGAGCATATTTTGCCCGCAGCAAGGATGATCTTCGAAGGGCAGGATAAGTATACGGAACAGCAGATGGCGCGCTGGCCGGAGCTGGAACTCACCGTGCAGGACGACGGAAGCTATGCGGTCTGGGTCAATCTGATCGATGACGCAGATCTGCTGCAGGACCGCCAGCGGGACCGGGACGGGCTGCTGAGCAGACTGTCTCCTTATGTGGATGAAATTATACAGGACTGACGACGGGCCTCGACAAAATATAATATTTGTGCCGTGTTATACTTTCAGTATTCAAAATTGGAAAGGAGCACGGGGCATAGTGTTGTGTTACATGAGAACGACAAAACGAGATCGGGAGCATCGGCTTTGGTACGGTGTGGCTGCGGTGGAGGACGGAAGGGTCGAACAGCGTTTGGACGAGCTGACCACCGATGATCGGTCAGTAGGGAGGCTTGTGGACCGTTTGAACAGCGGAAAAGCTTCTCTGGTACATTTTCCTGAAATTGTGGATGATTTTTTGATCAATCCGCTGCAGTGAGTTTCTGCTTCTCTGGCAGGGAGGATCTATGGATTATCTGGACGTTGCGCTGATCGGGGCTGGTTTGAGCATGGATGCCTTCGCGGTGGCCGTTTCCAATGAAATGGGTTATCCCAACCTGACGAAGCGGCGGCAGGCCGCGATACCGGCACTGTTTGGCCTGTTTCAGATGCTGATGCCATTGACCGGCTATTGGGTCGGCAGCCTGTTCGCCGTTTGGATGGACCGATACGCCGGTATCTTGATCCTGCTGATTCTGGGTGGAATTGGAGGAAAGATGGTATGGGACGGTTTGCATCCGGAAGAGAAAGACGGTGCGGCGTCTCCGGCCGGGCAGCTGTCGTGGCAGATGCTGCTGATGCAAGCTGTCGCAACCAGCATTGACGCGTTTGCCGTTGGAGTTGGCTTTTCGGCAGTGGGAATCGCAATCGTTCCGGCAGCTGTGTTGATCGGCAGCATAACCTTTGTGATGTGCTGGCTGGCCATCGGGATCGGCAAGATGTTCGGTACCGTGCTGGAGGACAGGGCACAGATTGCTGGAGGAGCACTGCTGATCCTCATCGGGTTAAAATCTTTTTTTTGATTCGTATTATGAAACGCCGAGAACATCGGCGGTTTGTTTACGCGGCATCTGATGGAAAGGGATGCCGCTTTTTTCTTGCCCTGCCGCGGGGATGTGAACGGAAGATTGGTTATTTACCCAACGGCACGATGGGAGTATAATAGTATCATAAGGAAAACGAAATGGATCACACAGGAGAGACAGAACAATGAAACCGTATATTCACAAAGTGCAGTATTATGAGACAGATCGGATGGGCGTGACCCATCATTCCAACTATATCCGCTGGATGGAAGAAGCGCGCGTACAGTTTCTGGAGGAAGCAGGCTGGGGGTATGACCGGTTGGAGGAACAGGGACTGATGTCACCGGTTATCGGTGTGAGCAGCAGTCACAAGGAGACCACGACGTTTCACGATGAGGTGCGCATTACGGTACACATCCGCAAGTACAATGGAGTCCGGCTGATTTTGGGGTATGAGATGTACAACAATCAGACCGACCGGCTGGTACTGACCGGAACCACGGAGCATTGCTTCATGACGCGGGACTTCCAACTGGTCCGGATGAAGAAGGCACAGCCGGAATTTGATGCGCTGCTGCGTCAACTGGCGGAACAGGAGTAATTTGTAAGAAAATCGTCAATCATTGTCCATACTTCGGTTACAATTGGATGGTATACTGAAAGAAATCCATGATTTGTGACAGGAGGGAAGGAATATGATTGGATTTGTGGGGGCGATGCTGGAAGAACTGGCGATTGAGGTCGGTTCCGCGGCGGTATTTGTCGTGCCGGTTCTGCTGCTGATCTGGCTGCTGCGGCGCAGATACGGCGGGATCAGACGGCTGGTGCTGGTCCTGCTGTTTGCACTGTATCTGTGTGCGGTGCTGACGGTGGTGGGATTTCCATCGGTGGGACATCTGCAGTGGGATCCCAATGTGCAGCCAGTGCCGATGAAGGGCGTTGCAGGCAATCTGAGGGAATTTGGCATGAACGTGCTGCTGTTTGTCCCGCTGGGGTTCTTCGTGCCGTTGCTGTGGAGGCGGGGAAGGTCACTGGGAGGCATCCTGCTGACCGGTTTTCTGTTTTCCGCACTGATTGAGGGAGCGCAGCTGTTTTGCCTGCGCGCCACGGATGTCAACGATCTGATTGCCAATACGGCTGGAGCGGTGATCGGATGGCTGATCAGCCGGATCATCTGGATGCGCATGCCGGTGCGCAATGTGTGCGGCTGGATGGAGCCAGTGGCCGCAGCTGCCGGTTCGGTGCTGGTGATGATGGTTTTCCAGCCGACCCTGGCCAATGTGCTATGGATGTGGAATATGTAAAAATTGGGGCTGCTGCGGCAGCCTCTTTTCGTGAAAAAAAGGTCGTTTTTCCGCGCATGGCGCATTACAAAAGGAAACACTGCTCAGATTATGGCGTCTGGTACGACAGGAAGCGCACGTAAGCTGGTGGGCGCGGTGTGCATGCCAGTGTGGTAAAGAACGAGATCACTGCGCATTCCGTCGGCACGACGACGCTGCACCCGGACGTTCGCACGATTCTGGAGATCGGCGGACAGGATTCCAAGATCATCTGTGTGTACGGTGACGGCAAGCTCATTGATGCGTGGGGCAACCGCTGTGACCGCGGAGAAATCCGGGTCAAGGCGAAAGAATACGCTCGGGCGAAGAGAATTGGAAAAAAGCATTTGATGCAACAAAAAACAGCTCCGGAAGCGGATCGCTTCCGGAGCTGTGATTGTATATGCATATCAGAACCTTCTCCACGTGCGCGGAACAAACAGGAGCAGGATGGGGAACAGCTCCAGGCGTCCGGCAATCATGTCAAAGATCAGAACCAGCTTGGACAGGTTGGAGAAAAAGGCAAAGTTCTGCGTTGGACCAACCATGCTCAAGCCCGGGCCAATGTTGTTCAGTGTGGCGGCGACCGCAGTAAAGTTGGTCAGAAAATCGTGGTTTTCAAACGCCAGAAGGAACACCGAACCGGCGAAAATCATGATATAGGTGATGAGGAACACATTGATCGAACGAATGACTTCGTGTTCGACGGATTTGCCGTCCATTTGAACGATTTTCACGCTGCGGGGATGCAGATAGATGTGCAGCTCCTTGCGGACGGTTTTCAGCATGATGATGAAGCGAGAGACCTTGATGCCTCCGCCGGTGCTGCCCGCACAGGCGCCGACAAACATGAGTGCGATCAAAATGGTACAGGAAGTCTGCGGCCACTGATCGAAATCTGCCGTGGCAAAACCGGTTGTCGTGATGATGGAGCCGACCTGGAACGCTGCCAGCCGGAGAGCTTCTCCAAGACTGGAGTACAGATGGCGGATGTTCCACGTGATGAGCAGGATGGAAACGGCGATGATGCCCAGATAGGAACGGACCTCGGTGCTGGACAGGCATAGCTTCCACTTGCGATGCATCAGCAGAAAATAGACGTTGAAGTTGACGCCGAACAGGATCATAAAGATCGTGATGACGATCTGAATATAGCTGGAATAGCTGGCAATGCTGTCCGCCTTGATGCCGAAACCGCCGGTGCCGGCAGTGGCAAACGAGGTGGTCAGTGCGTCAAACAGCGGCATCCCGCCGAAAAGCAGGAACAGCAGCTCGGCGACCGTCATAAACAGATAAATCTCGTACAGGATTTTTGCGCTGGATTTGACCTTGGGCACCAGACGGCTGACGGATGGACCGGGGCTTTCCGCCTTCATCAGATTCATGTGGCTTCCGCCGGTCAGCGGGATCAGGGTCAGCAAAAAGACCAGAACACCCATGCCGCCGATCCAGTGGGTGAAGCTGCGCCACATCAGAATGCAGTTGGGCAGCGATTCCACATTGGCAAAGATACTGGCGCCGGTCGTGGTAAAACCGGAAACAGTCTCAAACAGAGCGTCGATGGGATTTGACGTTACCCCGGATAAATAGAATGGCAGGGAGCCGGCCAGACTGAGTATGATCCAGCTCAGCGAAACCGTGACATACCCTTCGCGCAGGTGAAAGACTTTGTTCTTGGGACGACCGTGCAGCACCAGCGGAAGGCCGATTATCAGACAGATGGCAATGGATACTACGAAGGCCAGTCCAGCAGGTTCCTGGTAAATCAGCGCCGTGGCGGCAGGGAGCAGCATGAATACGGCTTCCAGATCCAGAATCCAGCCGACGATATACAGTACAACAGAATAATCCATGGTTTACGATGTCCTCTTTGGCTTGCGGAGAATGTCTTTGATGTTGCGCAGGCCTTTTTGGCTCGTGATGACAACGACAGTGTCTCCGACCTCAATGCAGTCCTGACCGCGCGGAATGAGTACCTTGCCGCGGCGATTGATGCTGCCAATTAGAATATTGGGTTTGAGCTGGAGATCGCACAGCGGTACGCCGGTGATTTCGGACGCTTCCCGGATGGAGAATTCCAGCGCCTCCGCGCGGTTGTCCAGAATCTGATACAGGGTTTCCACGTTGCTGTCCAGAGAATTGTACATGGCGCGCACGTATTGCAGAATATAATCCGCCGCCATATACTTGGGATAGATGACGCTGCCGATGTCCAGGCGATCAATGATGTCGTTGAAATCAATTCGGTTTACCTTTGTAACCAGCTTGGCGCGGGAAATACTCTGTGCATACAGCGTCAACAGGATATTTTCCTCGTCCATGTCGGTCAGCGCAACAAAGGCCTCGGTTTCGGCCAGACCCTCTTCCAGCAGCAGCTGGCGGTCGGTGCCGTCGCCGCAGATAATCGTGGCGGCGGGAAGCAGCTCGGACAGCTCCTGACAGCGTTCCCACTTTTTCTCGATAATGCGGACGTCCATTTTCATGCGCAGCAGGCGTCTGGCCAGATAAAAGGCAATTTTTCCGCCGCCGACGATGAGAACGCTGCGGACTTGATCGGTTTTCAGACCGATGCTGCGGAAAAACATGGCGGCGTTCGGCGTGGACGCGATGATGGACAGAATGTCGTTGTCGTTCAGCGTAAAGTTGCCGTCCGGAATGAAGACTTCGCTGCCGCGTTCCACGCCGCAGATCAGAATGTCACTGCGGGTTTTGGGACCGATTTGGGAGATCGGGATGCCATCCAGACCAAATTCCGGCCGCAGACGGAACTTCAGCAGCTCGATACGGTTTTTGGCAAAGGTATCAATTTTGATGGCGGACGGAAAGCAGAGCAGGCGGGCGATTTCCATGGCGGCAGCCAGCTCGGGGTTGATGATCATGGAAATCCCCAGTTTTTCCTTGATGAAGCCCAATTCCGCCGTGTACAGGGGATTGCGCACACGCGCAATGGTATGGCATTGGCTGACACGCTTGGCAATGACGCAGCACAAAAGATTCAGCTCGTCCGACGTGGTGACAGCCAACAGCAGGTCTGCATGCTCCACATCGGCATCACGCAGTGTCTGAATGCTGGAACCGTTTCCGTGCAGGCGGATCGCATCCAGGTCGTCCGGTATGGAGTTGAGGCGGGACAGGTTCGTGTCGACAAGCACAAGGTCAATTCCTTCGGCCTGAAGCTGCTTCGCCAGCGTCAGACCGACCTTTCCGCATCCAACAATAATGATTTTCATGAGTGAAATGTTTCCTTATTCTAGTAAAAATAACATACAATGAGCAAAAAACGAAAATTTTATACAGTATAATTGTACCATATCCACCGCTGTTGTCAACGGAATCCCAACAGATTTTACACGGTCAAAATGCTCAAATTAGCGGAGAAAAACCGAACAACGCGGACAGATGGGAGAAAAACCAGAGTATTCAGGGTGTTGAAACCGTCAAACTCAAAGGGGACAGATGCAACCGGCCGGAAGACAGAATAATTTTGCCGGAATGGATTATTTTTGAATCGTTGGAGTAGAAAGATTTTGCCCGTATGGTATGATACATCCAGACCCCGACAAGCGGATCCATGCTGCTTGCGGGGAAAAATTTGTTCAAGTGATTAGCCTCTGCTAACACTGGAAAGGATGATACGATGAAACGATCCAAGAGAGCGCTGAGTGCGCTGTTGATGGCTGCCATGGCAGCGAGCTCGCTGCCGATGAGTGCGTTGGCGGCGGAGCCAGATTCGGTTTACGCCTATATGAATGTCCCGTTCGAGGAGTTTTATGCAAGTCTGAATCGTTCGGCAACGGCTGTGGATACGACTGTTGATGCGGTCAGCTCGGCGACGACCGCGAAGGCTGCAGCCTGCAGCAATGTTTATTTTGCGGATGTACCGGCCATTGAGGACGGCACGACGATCCTCGGCGTCACCGTTCCGGTTAAGGTATCTGCGCAAGAGTTTGACGAGAACACCATGGTCGCTATGGCGGAAGCGCCGGATGCTTATCTGGAAAAGAATGCGGCTGGCATTTACGAGTTCAAGGGCGTCCAAAAGACGATCAACGGCGTCAGCGCAGCGATCACCAGCAAATCGACCTGGGGCGACTATGAGCTGGATCTGACCTCCAGCATTGGCACCGGCGACACGTACATCAGCCGAACCGGCGAAGAGATGGAGGCAATCGGTGTTCTTTCCGCGAAGGTTTACGGCTCCTATGTCACCACAGCGAAGGGCGATCAGTATGCCATGAAGCAGTCGGAGAACCTGTGGGCTCCGAGCGATTATTATGAGTTTGGCTGGTCTACCGCTGTGCAGACAGAGGACATCCATGGCGCACCGATGCAGTATGAATATTATGCGGATATGGAAGGCCAGACCATTGAGAGCATTACCTATGTGACCACGGACGGCATTATCACCTGCAATCTGGCAGAAGGCCAGTACGTTGCGCCGCATCACAAAGGCGAGCTTGCCGTTGTCCAGAACGGACCGGCAGCGCTGAAGGTAACGGTTCCGAGTGATCTGAAGAACGTCACGGTTTCGGTTGCGACCACCGGAAGAGGAAGCGTTTCGATTGCGGACAATGCGTCGATTGTCAACGGCCAGATTGCGCTGGATACCAGCGCGGCTGTGGATGGAACGGCATATACCGTATCCGTTTCCAGCAGCAACTACGCAGTGATGACCACGACCTTCACCTATTCGGCGACGGCACCGGAAATCGTTTCGCTGGCAACACCGTCCATCAAAACGATTGCCAACAAGCAGACCGGTATCCAGATCACCTGGGGCGCGGTAAAGAATGCAACAGGCTATGACATTTACCGCAGAACGGGCTTGAACAGCTATAAGAAGATCGCATCGGTTGACGGCAACACCACCAGCTATCTGAGCAAGAGCCTGACAAACGGAACCAAGTATTCCTACAAGGTTGTTGCAACCTCGACGGACAGCGCTTATGAAAGCAGCGCAAAGAGTGCGGCAAAGGTGATGTACCGCATGACCCGTCCGACCATCAGCAGTGCGAAGAACAGCGCTTCCCGCAAGATGACGGTCAAGTGGAGCAAGAACTCCAAGGCATCCTCTTATCAGCTGCAGTATCGCAAGAAGGGCAGCACCTCCTGGACAACCGTTACGACCACGTCTGCCAGCAAGACGGTTTCCAAGCTGACCAAGAACAAGACGTATGAAATCCGTGTACGCAGCTACAAGAAGGTTGGCAGCAGTAAGTACTACTCCGCCTGGAGCAGCACCAAAACGGTAAAGATCAGCAAGTAACAGCGATTTCTGTCAGAAGGAGAGGCTGGGGCACCGTCCCAGCCTTTCAACGCGCTTTACTGAGAACAGCAGAGAAAGGAGCGAAAAATGAAAAATATCAAGTATTTGGCACAGTTGGCACCCGCAGTTGCAATGACGGTCCTCGCTGCTTTTGGCTTTCAGCAAAGCGCACCTATCATGGATGCGGTCGGTTTGAGCACAACGGCGCAGGCGGCTGACGTGGAAGAACTCTCCGCAGAACAGGAGGAGGCTGCCGAACAGGCGGTCGGCGATTACACGGACGGCACCTACACCGGCACGGGCATCGGATACCGGGGCGAGGTTACGGTTCAGGTGGAAGTGGAGGAAAAGCAGATTGCAGAGGTCTCCGTTCTGAGCCATTCGGATGATGAGAGCTTTTTCAACCGCGCCAAGACGCTGATTGATTCCATCCTCCAGCAGCAGACCTGGGAGGTGGACTCGGTTTCCGGTGCGACCTACAGCTCCCGCGGCATCAAGGAGGCGGTTGAAAACGCCCTGACAGGCAAGGAATCCACGTCCTCCGCAGCGGCAAGCGGCACGGGCAGCAGCAGTACAGTGCAGACGGAGCAGTCGTTGGAGACACCGGCGGGAGGCTACGCAGACGGTACCTACACCGGCTCTGCACAGGGCTTTGGCGGAACGATTACGGTAAACGTCACAGTGAAGGACGGGAAAATCAGTGCGATTGACATTGTCAGCGCCGCCGGCGAGACACCGAGCTATTTCGCCAACGCGAAAAAGATCATCGACAGCATGCTGTCCAGCAACAGCCCGAATGTCGATACCGTTTCCGGCGCCACCATCAGCTCGACCGGCATCAAAAATGCGGTCATCAATGCTCTCAAGCAGGCTTCTGGCAGCACCAATACCAGTACCAACGCGTCGTCCAACACGACCAATACCAAACAGACGGGTTCGACCGATAAGAAACTCAGCGGCACCTATATCAATGGTACCTACACCGGTACCGGCACCGGTTGGGGCGGCGAGATCAAGGTACAGCTGACCATCCAGAGCAATCGGATCACCAAGCTGGACGTTGTAAGCGCCAAAAATGAGACAAAGAGCTTTTTGGACAAGGCGAAGTCCATTCTGGACACCATTCTTACCAAGCAGACAGCGGATGTCGATGCGGTGTCCGGTGCGACGTTCAGCTCCAACGGCATCAAGGAAGCGGTTGCGAATGCGCTGGAGAAGGCCAAAGCCACAGCCAAAACCCAGACGATCACCACCGGACAGGATTCCTATACAGTGACCGAAGGGGATGCGCCGTTCTCGCTCCAGGCCAAAGCAAAAACCGCATTGTCCTATGCGTCCAGCGACAAAAAGGTTGTCACAGTAAGCAGCAAGGGTCAGGTCACAGCTGTCGGTCCGGGTTCCGCGACAGTAACGATTTCTGCGGCCAAGACCAGTGCGTACAAGGCGGCTGCCAAGAAGGTCAAAATCACGGTGCTTTCCGCGGACAGCGACGTACAGATCGTGACCGGAACGTCTGTCTGTGTGCCGGACGACAGCAATCAGTTTGAGGAGTACACACTGTCCATGGATGTCACGTTTGTGGACGGCAAAGCCACGGCGATTGCGGCTCCTGTTATGACTCCGAATGTGACAACCAATGTAAGCTACCTGAACAGCGCGTTCAACGGACTGAAGGATCAGCTTCTGTCCACACAAGATGCAGACAAAGTGGATGCGGTCAGCGGAGCTACCTGCTCGTCAATCGCCATCCAAAATGCGTTCCGCGACGCGGTCGGGCAGCAGAAATCCGAACCGAAGAATCAGATCATCACGACGGACGAGAGCAGCTACCGCGTCCAGCTGGGAGACGAGGCATTTTCCCTCAATGCCAAGGCAAACGGGGAATTGAGCTATGCATCGGACGACGAGACGGTTGTCACGGTGGATGAGACTGGCTTGGTAACGGTGGTCGGAAAGGGTACCGCCGTGATTACCATCACAGCGTCCGCGACGGACGAGTACAAGGAAGCGACAAAGAAACTGTCCATCACGGTTACCGGAAAGACGCAGACGATTACCACTGAGGATACCTATTCGTTGAATCTTGGCGACGATCCCATGGCGCTGAATGCCTCGACGGATGCAGAGGGAATGACGCTGACCTATCGCTCGGACGATGAGGACATCGCCACTGTGAGCAAGGACGGCAAGGTCACACCGGTGGCGGCAGGCACCGTGAAAATTGAGATTTCCGCGGAGGGAAATGATACCTATGAGCCGGCCTCTAAGACGGTTGTGGTCACGGTAATAGATCCGAATGGGGAAACCGAACCCCAGCGCAGCGGAACCTATACCGGAACGGCGGTCTGCAATCCGGACGATGCCACCAAGAACTTCTACGACTTTGGGGAATACACGGTCTCCATTACGGTCACCTTTGAACATGGTGTGGTAACCAG
This sequence comes from Butyricicoccus sp., assembly GCA_051887235.1. GTDB lineage: Bacteria > Bacillota > Clostridia > Oscillospirales > Butyricicoccaceae > Butyricicoccus_A. The sequence goes on along the minus strand of JBJEZE010000106.1, from coordinate 6,834 downwards.
CATTTCCGATCCGGAATTTTATGATGAATATGGAGACAACGAATGGTATATGAATAAGGCTGCGAAAACCATTTTGCCGGGACTGAAGACGGAAGGAACAGCGGACGCGGTTTCCGGTGCAACCTGTTCGTCCAAGGCACTGATCGCGGCCTATCAGGACGCGTGCGCGCAGGCAGACGCAGCATTGGGAGGTTGAGAATGGAACTTGGAACGTTATTTTGGACCCGTGTTGCCAATGCTGCATTGATTGTTGCCGTCTTGCTCGGCTATCAGGTGCAGGCCCAGTCTCGCGCACAGACGGTCGCTGAACAGGAGCTGCAGACTGCCGCACAACCGATACAGGCGGAGGACAGCGTCAGCGGCGGCTATGCGGACGGGGAATACACCGGCACGGCGGCTGGATTCGGCGGCGACCTGACCGTGTCCGTGATAGTGTCCGGCGGTGCGATTGCCGACGTACAGATTGTGAGCACGGCGGATGATGCAGAGTACATCGACAAGGCGTCTGCATTGCTGCAGGAGATTGTGGACAATCAGGGAGCGGACGGTTTGGATGCGGTCAGCGGAGCGACGTTCAGTTCCAATGGCATTCTGGACGCGTTTCGCAATGCAATGGAGGGACAGTGATGCAGAGAACCAAACAAAAACAGGTCAATCCGTTTATCCGGCGGCGGCAGAATGCAGCCATGCTGCGGTTTGCCATACAGGTGATTTTTTTCCTTGCCGCCCCGTCGGCCTTTTCCAGTGCATTTGCAGGAGTCAAAGAAATCTGCTCGACTTTTTCCAAAGGGACGGTGTTGGAGTGGACCTCGTTCACATCCATGCTGGTGCTGCTGCTGGTATTTACCATACTCTGCGGACGCTTTTTCTGCGGCTATGCGTGTGCGTTCGGCGCAGTGGGCGATTGGATTCATGCCATTTCGGCAATCGTTCAGAAAAAACTGCGAAAGAACAAGGTGTACTGCCTGCCGGACAAGCTCGTCCGCAGACTGCAATGGGGGAAATATGTTGTGCTGGCTGGTATTCTTATCCTGTGCGTGTGCGGACAGCAGCAGGCTGTGAATGGAAACAGCCCGTGGACGGTGTTTTCCTTTCTGTCGGCCGGAAATGCGGTGCCGGATGGCATGGCAGTTGGTGTGATCCTGCTGGCGCTGATCGTATGCGGCATGGCGGTGCAGGAGCGGTTCTTCTGCCAGTTCCTGTGTCCAATGGGCGCCGTGTTCAGTCTGCTTCCGGTTATCCCGGTGATCGGTCAGCTGGTTCGGAACCGCGAGAAGTGCATCAAGGGATGCCGTGCCTGCGCGCGTGCCTGTCCGGTTCATCTGGAATTGGAACCGGATTCGATGCGCAGCGGAGAGTGCATTCGATGCGGAAAATGCGCCAACATGTGTCTGAGACAAAATATTTCCGTCGGTATCGGCCGACTCCAGGGCGGAGAACCAGTCCTTGTTGTTCTTCAGGCAGCCGCTTTGCTGATTGGCATATTGCTTGTTTGACGTACATAGATAAAAAACGGAGGGAGCGATGCGCTTCCTCCGTTTTGCGGTATTGCTTGCATTACAGAATGCCCAGACCGTTGAGCAAAATTTTCAGACCGATGAGCATCAGAATCACGCCGCCGCACAGTTCAGCCCTGCAGCTGTACTTTGCGCCAAAAATACTGCCGATTTTTACGCCAATCGCGGAGCAGACAAAGGTGATGCAGCCGATAAAGGAGACCGCAGGGAGAATCGAAACATGAAGAAAGGCAAAGGTCACGCCGACGGCCAGCGCGTCAATGCTGGTGGCGACAGCGAGCAAAAACATGTTTTTGGCATCCATGGACGGATCGACCTGTTCTTCGTCACCGAGGGCTTCCTTTACCATCTTTCCGCCCAGGAACAGAAGCAGGATGAACGCAATCCAATGGGCATACCGGGTGATCATGTCCGCAAAAAAGCTGCCCAGAAAGTAGCCAAGCAGCGGCATCAGCGCCTGAAATCCGCCAAACCACGCCCCGGCGATACACATATGGCGTGGTTTGATGGTACATAGCGACAGGCCCTTGCAGATGGATACCGCAAAGGCATCCATGGACAGCCCGATGGCCAAAATAAACAGTTCTAAAATTCCCATAGTTGTTGTTCTCCTTCACATCATAAGATATAAAAAAAGACCCAAAGACAGCCGTATGGCTGTCCATGAGTCTCATCATTTCAAGTAATACCGGGCGTATCCGCCATTGTGTCGATACTACTGCATATGTTTATGCCGATTACTCCCTCAGGAAACTTTTATTATTTTACCATTGTTGCGTGAAGAATGCAACTATTATTTTGGGAAAGATGGGTCTGTCTTACGTTGTCCTCACGGAGCGGTTCTTAGAACACATACGGCGGGTTTCCGGAAAAGTCTGCGATGACGCCGTGCGGGTTGTCCAGATAGAATACCGCAAAGATCGGGTTGGTCGCCTCGCCGTACTGTCCCTTGACGATCGGGTTTTGCAGGCACATTTCCTTGGCAGCCATGTTGTTTTCAAAAACGGCTGTTCCGTGCAGACGGATCCATGCATACGACGGGGAGGAAACCGAAATCTCGATCTCGGGATTCTGCTGCATGTCCTGATACACATCCTTCTGGTTGTTGGTGCAGAACCAGAGTTTGCCGTCCAGTTCACCGGCGAACATAAAGGGGCGGCACTTTGCCCGTCCGTCGCGTCCTACGGTTGCCAGATACTGAACCGGATTTTCCTGCAAAAATGTAATGACGTTGTTCATGATACCATACCTCACAAGGAAAGATTTGTTGTAATATTTATTATTACAACAGAAGAATATCATGAATTTGATGTAATGTCAATAGTTACAACAAAGAAAATAAAAATAAGGTATCCGGAGTTTATCCGGATACCTCAGGAGAACGCTATGGTTGTGGAAGGTATGTCTGTGCGTCCTTCCGGACATCTTCCAGCGTGATGGCAGCCAGCTCCTGTTCCATGGCCTTCTGTACGCGCAGCAGCTTATCATCCAGAATGCGATGGATGTTCTGTCCAACCGGACAGGCGGGATTGGGATGCTCATGGAAGTGGAAGAGTCCTTCCTCGTTGACGCACTCCACGGCACGGTAGATGTCCAAAAAGGTGATTTCACGCAGTGGTTTGGCAATCGAAGCGCCGCCGGAACCACGTGTGACCTGTATCAGACCGGCGGCTTTTAACTGGGACAGCAGCTTGCGGATAATGACCGGATTGACGTTGGTGCTGCCGGCCAAAAAGTCACTGGTGATTTTATGGTCCTTTTGAAACGTGTCAATGCAGGCAAAGATATGAACGGCCAGCGTGAACCGGCTGGAAATCTGCATGTGGCATCCCTCGCTTTCGAGTGTTATTGTAGCGGTAAACGGGAGGATTTGTCAACATGGATTGTGCGCGGAGCTCCAAAGACGGCATGGCGGGTGCGAACAAACAGGGAAGCGGTGACCAAAAGGGTGGCGCCTTCCGCGGCGACAATGGCCAGCCAGATACCGTTGATGCCAAGCAGCAGCGGGAGGACGAAAATCGCAATCACCTGCAGGACCAGCGTGCGCAAAATGGAGATCAGCGCGGAGGCCTTGCCGTTGTTCAATCCGGTAAAATACGCGGAACCGAAGATATTGTATCCGCACAGAAGGAAAGAAAGCGAGTAGAGCTTCAAACCGGTCACGGTAATGCGGCACAGCTCGGCATCATAGCCGACAAACAGGCGGGCCAACGGCATGGCGGCCAACTCAGCTGCCGCAGTCATGGCCAGCGCCGCGACGGTGGTGATGACAAGGCTTTTTCTCAGGAGGCTCTTCAGCTCCTGCCTGTCCTGCGCACCGAAATGATAGCCGACGACAGGTCCCGTACCGACGGCGTACCCAAAGAAAAATGCCATAAAGACGAAGTTGACATACATGATGACGCCATAGGCAGCAACGCCGTTTTCCGCAGCTGATTTCATCAGCTGAAAGTTGTACAGGACACTCACCAGGGAGGTGGAGAGATTGGTTAGCATTTCGGATGAACCGTTGGTGCATGCCTTGACAAGAGCGTGCCAGTCCATGCGGAAGCGCACCAGACGCAGCAAACTGGAGTTTTCCCGTGCAAAATAGATGGTTGGGACAATGCCGCCCACCAGTTGACTGATCACCGTGGCGACGGCGGCACCGGTGATGCCAAGGCGAAATACATAAACCAGCAGGAAATCCAGCACCATATTTAGCACGCCGGCGATGACCGCGATGCACAGACCGAATTTTGGTTTTTCTGCTGTGACAAGAAAGCTTTGGTAACCATTTTGCAGCATGAAGAAGATGTCGGACAGGATGAGGATGCGTCCATAGAGGACACAATCGTCTATGATCCGATCGCTGGCACCCAGCAGGCGTGCAATGTCCGGCATGAAGAGAAATCCAAACACAGTCAGAGCCGCGCCAACCGCGATAATGACACTCACAAGCATGGTAAAGAGCTCGTTGGCTTTGTCCATCTTGCCTTCTCCTAATGTTTTGGCGACCAGCGCACTGCCGCCGGTGCCGATCATAAAGCCGAAGGAGCCGAGCGCCATCAGTACCGGCATGATGAGGTTGACGGCGGCGAACGCGTTCTTTCCCGCGAAATTGGACACGAAATAACCGTCGACAATGCTGTAGATGGAGGTGACGATCATCATGATAATACACGGCAGTGTAAACGTCAGCAAGGTGCGGTAGGTAAAGTGGTCAGACAGTCGAATGCGTTTCATCGTGAAATCCTTTCTGTAATAAATCCAGCTGCTTCTGCATCAGCGTCAGAAGCAGCGTGCGTTCCTGTTCGGTAAACGAGGAAAAGGAGTCAATATCGGCCTGAATCAACGGGTCAATATGCTTGCTGCAAAATGCAGTTCCGGCGTCGGTCAGAAGCAAGAGCTTCCGATGGCCGTTCCCGACCGCCGCTTTCAATGAGATCAGCCCGGATTTTACCAGACCGCTTACGGCGGAGTTGACTGTTTGCTTGGACAGATACCAGTCGTGACAGAGCTCACTTTGCGTGAACGGTTCCGAAGAATCCCTCATCTGATATAGAATCCAGAATGCCGTGTCGGACAAACCAAGCTGCTGCGCGACACGACGGTAAATATTGTCCTGTTCTTTGAATAAACGGTTAAATTGCTCGCGCTGTGCGAGCAGAACGGTATCTTCCATCCTGTGATCCTCCCCAAAAAAAGAATATCCGAAATCGGACTACAAGAGTATAAATCCGATTTCGGACTTTGTCAAGGACAAAATATCATAATTTTCTCAGGCGCAGACATGCCGAAAAACTACCGTTTTTCTTCCGTCTGCACAGCGGCGGGAGAAGCTGACAGCTGTCCCTTGGCCGTGCGGAATTTTGCCGGTGTGATACCAAATTCTTTTTTAAACGCAGAGATGTATTTGCTGGTATTTTCGTAACCGACTTCCATCGCGATTTCCGTGATGCTCTGATTGCCGGACAGAAGCAGACCGCAGCTGGAACGCAGACGGTATTTTTTCAGAAAGGCATAGATGGAATCGCCATACATCGCCTTAAAGCATTTTTTCATCGCGGTTTCGGAGATTTGATACCGCTTTGCCAGTTCGCCCAGCGTCGGATGCCGGCTGGGAGATTGATATAGCTCCTGCTTGATGCAGCGCACCTTTTCTACCAACGAGCGCTGGAAATACATCTGGTTTTCCTGCGCTGCGTCCGGATCCAGACGGGAGAGATAGAGCAAAAGTTCCAGAACTTTGAGCCGGAGATAGCTCATACGGGAGTTGTCCTGCACGACATATAGTTCGGCAAACAGGTGGCGGATCCCTTCGTCGTTGCGCAGGGTGAGACCATCCCGCCAGCGGCAGAACGTGTGGTAGATATGATCCAAATCAATGGAAAAGATCCCCTGAAACTGATTCAGGCTGTTTCGCGCTTCCTCGAGAGAGAAATGGATCGTAATGCCGTGATAATGTCCGGTTGGGAATCCATAGGTTCCGGCGTGGGTTTCGGAAGCGGAAAGAAGAAGATCCTGCTCTCCCAAAAAGCAGAAGCGACCGTCCGGACGCTCCCATTCGATACGCCCCTCCCGGCAGTGGTCGATGCTGATCATCTCGCTGGTGTAGGAAAATCGGGTGGTGTACTGATCGGTATGGAAATCGTTGTACATGACAGTGATGCCAGGGAACACGGTGTATACCGTCATGGAACCGACCTCCGGTCCTTCCGGCATACTCAGAAGCGCGCAGTCGTCTGAAATCTGCGTAATGTGTTCAAAATTTCCAAGAGTAATGGTCTCTATCATGTCAATCGCCCTTATCATTTAGAATAGTTTTATTATAGCGGTGAAGCAAAAAAAGAGCAATGGGATGCCAGTGGAAAAACGGCGAAACCGGGTTGACAGAACGGAGGAGATATGGTATTCTAAGTGTACTAGATAGGACAATACACTTTGCGCGAGATAGAATTCATGAGGAAGCGTTATGAAGAAGTATTGGATGATTCTGATGGGGATTTGTGGCACTCTGGCGGGCTTTGGAATACTCACATGTATTCTGCGGGCTGTGTGCTGGGAGCAGACCACGGTGGTGCTCGGGGGAGCATTGGGAATCGCCTATTGGATGGAAGAACTGTGGCGGGGGCTGCCGCTGTACGGCGGCACGATTGCTATGACCGTGCTGACGGTGTGGCTGATGCTTCAGGTATGGAATGCGGAGCGTTAGGAGGATGCAAATGGATGCAGGCGTTGCGATCATCGGCGGTGCGGATGGCCCGACGAAAATCTGGATCACGTTGGATTGGCCGATTGCTGTCGTGATGGGGGTCTCTGGAGCAGTGCTCATTGG
>JBJEZE010000105.1:0-1801 GCA_051887235.1 Butyricicoccus sp. | reverse complement strand
TGGCTCGTTCTTGGAAAAAGATCAAAGACTTTATATTTCTTTACGGCATATCCCAGTGCGCTGAATTTTTTCACATCACGCGCTAACGTTGCTGGGTCACACGAGACATAGACGACCTTGGGCGGAGCCATTGTCACGACAGCGTCAATCGTGTTGTCATCCAGACCCTTGCGCGGCGGATCCACAACAATGACATCTGGTGTCAATCCGCGCTGCGCCAGCATTTGTGCGGTCTGTCCGGCATCACCGCAGAAGAATTCTGCATTGGCAATGCGGTTGAGCCGTGCATTTTCCTTGGCATTTTCCACTGCCTGCGGGATAATTTCTGCACCGATGACAGACTTGCAGCAGGAGGCCAAGGCCAGTGTAATCGTACCTACACCGCAATACAGATCCAACGCTGTTTTGGTATCGTCCAATTCTGCATATTGCAGCGCACACTGATACAGACGTTCCGCCTGCGCGCGGTTGACCTGATAGAATGAAGCAGGGGAGATACGAAACCGGTTTCCGCATAAAACATCTTCTAAAAAACCGGTTCCCCACAGTGTGACATATTTGGGACCGAGGATAGCATTTCCGGGTTTATTGTTGACATTGACGACAATGCTGCACAGTCCGGGGACAGCACGCCGGGCTGCGGTAATGAGCGCGCCGGCGTTGGGGAGCTTGGCGCTTTTGGCGACAATACATAACAGCACCTGGCCGGTGGCAAAGCCGGTGCGGACATAGATGTGACGGATCAGACCGGTGCCGGTTTTTTCATTGTAGGGCAGAACCTTATATTCCGTCATCCACTGGCGGACACAGGAAGCCAGAGAATCGGCCAATTCGGTTTGAATCAGGCAGGAATCGGTTGGGATAATATCGTGACTGCGTGCCCGATAAAAGCCGGTGATGATTTCACCATCCGACTGACCGACCGGATATTGTGCTTTGTTCCGGTAGTGATAAATCTGATCCGAACCACAAATCCCTTCCGGCTGGAGGGAAACACTGCCGATGCGTTTCATAGCATCCACTACCTTTTGCTGTTTGGCGCGCAGTTCTTCCTCATAATTGATATGCCAATAACAGCAGCCGCCGCATTTGGCCGCGTGCGGGCATTCCGGTTCAATCCGGTTGCGGGAAGAGATAAAGACACGCTCAATACGTCCGAACGCATGGTTTTTTGCGAGTTTCACAATGCGAATATCACATTGATCTCCGACTGCCCCGCCCGGTACAAAAACGACCATATCGTGAATACGTGCAATGGAAGATCCGTCGCTGGAATAGCCGATAATCTCCGCACGATATACTTTGTTTTTTTCCATACCGATTACCTCCATGTGTTCCGGGGAACATGTTTCAATGCAATAAGATATGATACGATTATACCATGTTCGAGGTGGAATGAGAACGATAAGTTTTGTGATTTCAGTATTCTCATGCGGACTTCTGCTTAATGAGTAATTTGTGGGATTGAGTGCCGGATTGGAATTGACAAATGGGGGAATCGTCTGGTACAATAGTAGCACGGATTTCGTGTATAGAGGAATAGTTGCTTGTGAAGAGGCAGCTGGAAAAGCCGTGTTTCGGCCTGTGAACAGTTTCTGTTTGCAGGCTGATTTTTTTGCGTTTTTTTGTGTATACGGAGAAAAAATTCCCCCAGAGCAGATGCTCTGAGGGAATTGTGATTGATGTTGTGGGGATTAACCGATCAGCATCGGAACCAGTGTCAGGAAGAAGCCTGCGGCAACTGCCGAGCCGATAACGCCGGCAACGTTCGGGCCCATGGCGTGCATGAGCAGGAAGTTGG
>JBJEZE010000104.1:0-7497 GCA_051887235.1 Butyricicoccus sp. | reverse complement strand
TGCGGAAAGATGATGGATTACGCGGTGGCACAGGGGGCGGATACCTTTGTCATCGGCGATTGCAGCTATGACATCATGCAGAGAGCGCATGACATTGGCCTGAATCTGCTGGACGCCGGACATTTTCCAACGGAAAATCCGGTTGCACACGGTTTCCGTGACCAGATTGCCGCACAGTTTCCGGAGCTGAAGGTGGAAGTATCGCGTGTACACAGAGATGTGATTACGTTTTATTGAGGAGAAAAAGTATGAGCGAATTTATGACACCGCCCAAGCATGTTGCGTTTCAGGCGAAAAAGCTGTTTGGGGAAATGGGACAGATTATGGACGGCGCGATTGCATACATGGAACCAAACGGCGGAGGTCCGACCGAGCCGCACACCCATGCACACAACCATCTGTTTATTGTCACGCAGGGAGAGGCGAAAATCTGCATGGGAGATCAGACGGTCATTGTCGGGACGAATGAAAGCTATCTGGTCGATGGACAGATTCCGCATTCTGTCTGGAACAACAGCGATTCGCAGACTGTGATGATTGGGATTTCGGTCAACGTGGAAAGGAAGTAACGCTATGCCATTTGATGCGGTATCGCTGCTGGCGACGGTGCGTGAGATAGACGCGACGGTAGCCGGCGGGCGAATCGACAAAATATTTCAGCCGGAACGAGATGAGGTTGTTCTGTCGGTACGGCTGATGCGCGGCGGCGTGAAGCTGCTGCTGTCCGTTGGAGCGGGAACGCCGCGGATGCATTTCATTGAAACCGGACGGGAGAACCCGGCAGCGCCGCCGATGTTCTGCATGCTGCTGCGCAAGCACTTGCAGGGAGCAAAGATTGTATCCGTGACCTCGCCGGATCTGGAGCGCATGGCGCTGATTGAATGCGATACAACGGATGAGATGGGCGTACCGAGCAAAAAGTATCTGGCCGTTGAACTGATGGGCAAGTATTCCAACCTGATCCTGTACGATGCAGAGGGACGGATTCTGGATTCCATCCGCCGGATTGAGGGCGATGACGCCGGAACCAAGCGGCAGATCCTGCCGGGACTGTTTTACCGGATGCCGCCTGCGCAGGACAAGGTCAGTCTGCTGACGATTTCGGAGGCCGGACTGACTGCGGCGGTTCAGGCGGCGAAGGAAGAAACCGGTCTGGACCGGTGGCTGTTGAATCATTTTAAGGGGCTGTCGCCGCTGCTGTGCCGGGAACTGGCATGCCGCGCCTGCGGAGAGAGCAGCAAACCGGTGGGACAGCTGAGCGATGGAGAGCGCAGCAGTCTGGTCGCGGTCATGCGCGATTTTACCCAGATGATAACGGAAAACCGTATGAAACCGTGTCTGCTGCTGCACAGTGAGGACGACAGTGTGTTTGACTTTACCGTCATGCCGATTCAGCAGTACGGAAGCCTGATGAAAATCCGAACCTGTGACAGCTTTTCCGCTATGCTGGCGGAGTTTTATGAGAAAAAAAGCAGCGTAGACCGCATCCGCCGCCATGCGCAGAACATGACGCACACGGTAACCAATGCGCGCGACCGTCTGCGGCGCAAGCTGGCGGCGCAGCAAAAGGAGCTGTCGCAGTCGCAGAACCGTGAGAAGTACAAGCGGAGAGGCGATCTGATCACCGCGAATTTGTATCAGATCAAGCCGGGCATGCGCAAAGTAACCGTCATTGATTACTACGATCCGTCCTGCCCGGAGGTAGAGGTGTCGCTGGATGTCCGCCTGTCGCCGCAGCAAAACGCGCAGAAGCAGTTCAAGCTGTACAACAAGGCGAAAACGGCGGAGGAAAAGCTGACCGAGCAGATTGCCTCCGGCACGCAGGAGCTGGCGTATCTGGAGAGCGTGATGGAGAGCATCGGAGAGGCCGAGAATCTGACCGATCTGGCGCAGATTCGTGAAGAGCTGATTCGCACCGGGTATCTGTCTGCAAAGCAGGATAAGAAAAAGCGCCGCAATGCCAAGCCGGTACAGGGCAAGCCGTTTCATTATCGGACAACCGATGGGTTTGATGTATTTGCGGGCAAGAACAATACGCAGAACGATCTTTTGACGCTGAAAACAGCGTTTAAGAGCGATATATGGTTCCACACGCAGAAAATTCACGGATCGCATGTAATTCTGGTCTGCGACGGACGGGAAGCGACGGACGAAGCGATGACGCAGGCTGCGGAAATTGCCGCATGGCATTCACAGGCGCGCGGTTCGTCCCAGATTCCGGTGGATTATTCGCAGGTGCGCAACATCAAGAAGCCCAACGGCGCCAAACCGGGCATGGTAATCTATCATGTGTATCAAACGGCTTTTGTCACGCCGGATGAGAAGAAGATCGAGAAGCTGCGGGTGGAGTGAGAAACCATGACAACACTGACGATGAAGACGGAGCGTCTGTTGCTTCGACCGATTCAAACAGACGACATCAAGCCGATTTTTGATTGCTGGATGCAGGACGAAGAGGTATCGCGCTACATGTACTGGCAGGCGAGCCATGATCTGCAGGATGCGGCAGCGTTTGTGGAGTACGAACAGAAACAGCTGGACAACAATCAATGGAATCGATGGCTGTTGATCCTTCCGGAAACGGATCAATTGATTGGCACCTGTCTGATTTTTTATAATGAAGAGGAAGGCTGTTGGGATATTTCCTATAATCTCGGAAAAGCGTTCTGGGGGAAGGGATATATGACAGAAGCCATGACCCTGGTGATGCACTATGCCGTTCAGGAGTTGGGGATGCGGGAGTGCATCGCGGTTCACGCTGCAGAGAATGAGGCGTCAGGTCGTGTGATTCAAAAATTAGGATTTCAGTATGAGAAGGATGTGCCATATGTATGCGGTGGCGGCAGTATGGAAACAACGGGAAAATACTATCGCTACAAGGCTGGAAAATGAAGAAAAACAGGAATACCGCTTGCTGAACGCGGGAAACTATGGCATAATAAATCTACAACATTGAATTTTCAGAAAAGGAGTGAATCGGATGAATCAACATCAGTTTGTGCTGATCGTCGACTTCGGTGGTCAGTATAATCAGCTCATCGCGCGACGCGTGCGTGAGTGCAATGTGTATTGTGAAGTTAAGCCGTACACAACCCCACTGGATGAGCTGAAGGCAATGAACCCGATTGGCATCATCTTTACCGGCGGCCCCAGCAGCGTGTATCTGGAGGAATCCCCGCATATTTCCAAGGAGATCTTTGAATGGGGCGTCCCGATTCTGGGCATTTGCTATGGATGTCAGCTGATGGCATACACACTGGGCGGAGAAGTGACTCCCGCACAGGACGATTCTGCTCGTGAATATGGCAAGACCAAGACCTACTATAATACGTCCTGTAAGTTGTTCCAGGGCATTCCGGAGGAAGGCATTTCCTGGATGAGCCATAGCGATTACATGGCTCGCGTGCCGGAAGGCTTTGAGCTGGTAGCGCATTCGGACGCCTGTCCCAATGTGGCGATTGCGGATGAAGCCAAGGGCTTTTATGGCGTACAGTATCATCCGGAGGTCAACCACACCGAGCACGGTCAGGATATGCTGCACAACTTCCTGTATGAGGTTTGCGGCGCAGTAGGCGACTGGACGATGGAGGACTATTGCAAGACGGCCATTGCGTCCATCCGCGAGAAGGTTGGAGACGGACAGGTTCTGTTGGCGCTGTCCGGCGGCGTGGATTCTTCGGTTGCGGCCGCATTGTTGGCAGAAGCAGTCGGCGATCAGCTCACCTGTGTGTTTGTCGATCACGGCCTGATGCGCAAGAACGAGGGCGACGAGGTCGAGCAGGCATTCTCCAAGTGGAATATCCGTTTGATCCGCATGAACGAGGAACAGGAATTCCTGAACGCACTGTCCGGCCTGACTGATCCGGAGGACAAGCGCAAAGCAATCGGCGAGCAGTTCATCCGCACGTTTGAGAAGATGGGCAAGCAGATCGGCTCGGTGGATTATCTGGCACAGGGCACGATTTATCCGGATGTCATCGAGTCCGGCAAGGGAGACGCGGCGGTCATCAAGAGCCATCACAACGTCGGCGGCCTTCCGGATTTTGTAGATTTCAAGGATATCATTGAGCCGCTGCGCATGCTGTTTAAGGACGAAGTCCGCCAGCTGGGCTTTGAGCTTGGATTGCCGAAATATCTGGTCATGCGTCAGCCGTTCCCGGGACCGGGACTGGGCATCCGCATTACCGGTGAAATCACCAAGGAAAAATGCGATATTCTGCGTGAAGCCGACGCAATTTACCGTGAAGAGATTGCCAACGCTGGTCTGGATACACAGATCAATCAGTACTTTGCGGTTTTGACCAACACCCGCACGGTCGGCGTCATGGGCGACAGCCGCACCTATGATTATGTCCTGGCGCTGCGCGGCGTAACAACCAGCGATTTCATGACCGCAGACTGGGCCAGAATCCCGTATGATGTGCTTGACAAGGTGTCCAACCGTATTGTCAATGAAGTGACCGGTATTAACCGCATTGTCTATGACATCACGGCAAAGCCGCCCGGAACCATTGAGTGGGAATAATTCGATTTATAGTACGAAGATTAGAAAAAAACAGACCTCAGAGAGCATTTCTCTGAGGTCTGTTTGCAATATGGAGTATTTTCGTTACGCGTCCGAAGCGACCACATTGGCATCCACCAGATGACAATAGGTAACTCCGTCCTCGTCATAGGTTTCAAAGGTGCCCACGACGGTGATTTCATCGTCTATTTCGGGATAATCGTTCGGATCATCGCTGCCGCCTTTGAGCACAAATTCTAACCCTTGCTGACAACAAGCGGTCGCGTCAGCGATAACCACGGCATAGTAATACTGGCTCTCGTCCTGATTGGTAAAAATGGTGAACTGACCGTTCATCTTGACCGTTTTGCCGACATAGTCATCCGGTGCGGTCATCATGTTGGACACCTCAGAATACACCATTGTGCTGCTCAGCGTGGTCAGATCGACATCAATGGCGTTTTCGCTGATGGAGGTATCGGAAGCGGAATCGGAGGAACCCTGCTCCGAAGCGGTTTGTACAGCTGCGGAACCGGTGTCCGTGGAGGCGGATGCATCCGACTCCGAGGAACCGGAACAGCCGGTGAGCAGCAAAGCGAGCAGCAGGGCGCAGGAACAGATGGATTTGTTGGATAGAATCATTTGTGAAGACCTCCTGTCAGGGAGCCGAGAAGGAAGAACACCGCAAAGGCGGCGATATCCACGGCGACAATGGTGGATCCGACCGGTGTTCCGGCCAGAATAGAAATCAAAATGCCGATCAGGGCGCAGGATACGGAGAGCACTGCCGAACAGATGGTCACAGCGCGGAAGCTCTTGAACACACGCATGGCGGATAACGCCGGAAAGATGACCAGGGCGGAGATCAGCAGAGAACCGACCAGATTCATTGCCAGTACAATGATGACGGCGATGACAATGGCAATCAGCAAATTGTACGCTTTGGCATTGGTGCCGACGGCCTGTGCAAAGCTTTCATCAAATGTGACGGCGAAGATTTTGTGATAGAACAGGACGAAGACGGCGACGACGGCAATGGACAGGGCCGCGCACAGCCAGACATCCGTGACGGAAAGCGTCAATATGGATGTGGAGCCGAACAGAGTGCTGCACACGTCGCCGGACAGGTTGGAGGAAGAGGAAAACAGGTTCATCAGCAGATAACCGATCGCCAGAGAGCCGACGGAAATCATCGCGACCGCCGCATCACCTTTGATTTTCGTGTTTTGTCCGCCGCGGAGCAGAAGAATGGCGCAGGCGATGGTGACGGGGAGAATGAACAGCATATTGTTGCTCAAATTGCAGACCGCTGCCATCGCCATCGCACCAAAGGCTACGTGGGACAGGCCGTCGCCGATGAAGGAAAAGCGTTTGAGCACCAGCGTCACACCCAATAGGGAGGAGCACAGCGCGATCAGCACACCGGCAATGAGGGCATACCGGACAAACGGATAGGTCAGATACATCGACAGGGTAGCCAGCATTACGCTTCACCTCCGTTCATGGAAACGAATTGTTTTCCGAGTTTACTGTTCAAATAGTCCTGTCGGGTACCGAAAAACGGTGTTTCCCCGATGTGCAGGATGTGAGTGGCATAGGTCAGCGCGGCGGAGAGATCGTGCGAGATCATCAGGATCGTAATGCCGTCGTTGCGGTTCAGATCGGCGATCAGCTGATACAGTTCCGCTGTGACTTTGGGATCCAGACCGGAGACCGGCTCGTCCAACAACAAGACCTTTTGTGTGGCGCACAGAGCGCGGGCCAACAAAACGCGCTGCTGCTGTCCGCCGGACAGCTCCCGGTAGCAGCGGCGGGCGAGCGAATCAATCCCCATCCGGCTCATGTTCGCTTCCGCCAGCGCTTTGTCCTGTTTGCTGTAAAACGGCCGCAGTCCGCGGCGGGCCTGACAGCCTGAGAGAACAATCTCCCATACGGAGGCTGGAAAGTCGCGCTGCACCAGTGTCTGCTGGGGCAGATAGCCGATTTCATTGTTTTTCAGACCGTCTCCGAACGAAATCTCACCGCTCATCGGGGGCTGCAAACGCAGCAAGGTCCGCATCAACGTGGATTTGCCCGAGCCGTTTTCGCCGACGATACAAAGGTAATCTCCGGCACGGACCGAGAACGTCAAGTCGTGAAGGATTGCCTGCCCTTCATAGCCGAGGGTCAGGTTCTGACAGGAAATTTGTGCCATGTTCCGTACCCCCTCACTGCAGAGCCTGCTTCAGCACGTCCAGATTGTCTTCCATCAGGGAGAGATAGGTTGCGCCGGAGTCTACATCGTCTGAGGTGATGGATTGGAGCGAATTCAGTGTCAGAATCTGCTGGTTTTTGTCCTTCGTGTTCTGCAGGATGGTTTGTGCCAGCTTTTGATCGGAGTTTTCGATGGTGAGAATGCTGTTCAGACCCAGTTCATCCACCTTGTTCGCCAAAAAGGTGATGGTCTCAAAGCTGGCCTCGGTCTCGGCAGAGCAGCCGACAAAGGCGGCATAGTAGTCCAGCCCATAGTCGTCCGCGAGATAGCGGAACGGGAAGCGGTCGCCGAACAGGATGGTTTTCTGTGATGCGCTGTCCACGGCGTCCTGATACTGTTCCTCCAACGCGGCGAGCTGCTCCTGGTAGTCTGCCGCATTGCTTTGATACAGCTCTGCATGGTCAGGATCCGCCTGACCCAGTGCGTCCGCGATGGCGGAGGTCAGCACCTGTGCGTTGTTCAGGGAGAGCCAGACATGTTCGTCGTATTCCGGCTCTTCTTCTTCACCTTCTTCATCGTTGGATTCTTCCTCGGCTTTCATGCCTTCGACGACTTCTTCCTGCTTGGCGGCGTCACCAAGGACGTCGAGCAGATTGACCGCGATTCGATCAGGGTTACCGGATTCCTGCAAGGCGTCCTCCACCCATGCATCGGATTCTCCTCCGACGTAGAGGAAGACATCGCAGTTGGAAATCGCTAACATGTCCTCCGCGGTCGGCTGGTAGCTGTGCAGATCGAC
>JBJEZE010000103.1:4673-7543 GCA_051887235.1 Butyricicoccus sp. | reverse complement strand
TGCACGGCAGGTTGTACTGCTCCATGAACGGCTTGTAGATGAACTCGTTGGTCAGGACACAATCGCGCTCGTTCAGCTTGAACTCTTCTGCGAACATACCAAAGTCTGCACACTTGTAAATGGTCGGTGCAATGATAATCTCTCTCTTGTCTGCCTGTAAGGCTTTGCTAAAAGCATCCATGTGTTAGACATCTCCTTAAAAATAAATTTTCATTGGTTATATAACAAGCCCCCCGACGGAAGGCCCGGTTATCATACAGCCTAATTGTACCAAAACTTTTGCAAAACTTCAACAAAATATCCTAATGTTACTCAAAAATTTATTTGTCGATTATCGCGGCCAATAAAAAAACGAGTCCATGCCCTTCTGTACATATCTATTTTATACTAAACGCCTGTATTTGTAAATTGATTTGTGGAATTTTTTTGGCAAAATTGTTGTCTTTTTAGGAAGCTACAGGCTGGTATTGATCGAATTTGACAAAAAATGACCACTTGGACGAAAAATGAAGACGGAGGATGCGGTTTGTAACATGAACGCCGGCGGCAAAACGGGCGCGCGCTGCGGCGTACGGCAGAAATTTTGGCAGAATCCTTTCCAAATGACGACAATATGATATAATAGGAGCGGACAGCGTCGGAACGTGCCGGGGCTGCTCCGAAGGGAAAAGCAACGAGTGAAACGGGGGGAGGCTCCTGATGAAGATCATCAGTGCACAGGGACATTTCGGAACGATGGACGGCCGGGTGATCCGGTTTGAGGACGGGCTGAATGTTCTGTATCTGCCCAATGAAGGTGGAAAGACAACGCTGTGCGATTTTATACGGGTCATGCTGTACGGCCTGAATACATCCAAACGGGACGGAAAGCAGCAGCTGTCCGACAAGACCAGATACCGCCCGGCCGACGGCAGTCCGATGAGCGGACGGCTGGAGCTGGAGTGGAGGGGACGGCGCATCGTGCTCAGCCGCCAGACCGGAAAGGGCGGGCCGATGCAGGAATTTTCGGCGCACTACGCGGACACGGGCGAAGAGTGCAGCGAATTGACCAGCAAGGACTGCGGCGAGATACTGACCGGCGTAGGGGAAGAGGGATTCCGCTCTTCCGCGATGATTGACGGGATGAATCAGGCCGTATCCGCAAAGGAACTGAGCGACCGGATCCTGGCGCTGTCCACGACGGGTGACAGCGCGATGATGTATTCCAATGCGGTCGAGCAGCTGGACAAATGGCGGTCGCAGCTCAAAGGCGGCAGCCATGGCCGGCTGGCACAGGTGGAGGCGGAACGCGGCCTGCTGGAGGAGGATCTGACGCATCTGGACGAGTTGGATGAGGAGATCCGCGGATATGAACAGCGTATTCCGCAGGCGGAACAGGCGGTGCGGGAATGCGAGGCCGAGCATCAGAAGACCTACGAGCAGTTCATGGTGCTGTTCGCCGGAAAGCGCGAGGAAGCGGAACGCAGGGAACGCAAGGCGCGGGAAGACGCTGCGCATCTCAAGCAGCAGCTGCCGGATCTGAAAAAGCTGAAGGATGCGGAGAACGCCATGGCGGCCTATGAGCAGGCCTGTGAAGATCTGCAGCAGGAGCAGATGGATTACGAGGACATCAATCAGAATTATACCGATTATCGCAGTCAGATTGACCGAACCGAGCAGGAATATGATAAATCGGAGTGGGGCACATCGGATATTCATGTCCGGTGGTGGGCGCTGGTGATTGCTGTGGTGTTTGTGCTGGCGGCGGCGGCCAGCTTCTTAAAGCTCCTGCCGTTTCAGGGCATGATGGCAACCGTTATGCCGTATGCATTCTCTTTGCTGGCGGTCGTCTTTCTGATTATTTCTTACTTTAACAGCAGTCAGTCTCTGGAAAAACCGCCGATGGATTTTGACCAGGAGCGCAAGAAGCTGGACAAACGCAAAGCGAAGTCCGGTGAACGGATTGCGCAGGCGGTGGAAAAGCGCAAGCAGGCGGAACAATGTGTGTACCGTTCGGCGGAAGCGCTGCACATTCCCGCCGGAGATCTGATGCAGATCGCGGCGGAGGTTGCCGAACTGGTTGCCTTGCGGGAGGAATACATTGAGCGCAAACAGCTGCACGAGACGCTGTCCGAGCAGTATTTGGACATTCTGGAGGCCACCGGGCCGAACGGCAGCGAGCGCCAGAGGCTGAATCAGGCGAAGCAGCAGCTGGACAAGGCCAACGCCGCGCTGAATGACCTGCGGCAGTGTATCGCGGTGTGCCAGGGACGCTGCAAGGAAATCGGCACCCGGGAGCAGCTGGAGCAGAGGCGGCAGCAGCTGGAGGATGAGCACGAGGATATTCTGTGGAACTTGGATGCGATTGAGCACGCCAAGCAGGCGCTGATCCGCATCAATGCGGAGCTGACCGGACGGATGGCGCCGCAGATCAACCAGCTGGCACAGAAGTATCTGCAAACGCTGACCGCCAACAAATATGCGGCGCTGCAGCTGTACACCAACTTTGAAGCGGTGTGCCGACAGGAAAACAGCGCGGTCGAACTGGACCGGCTGCGCCTGTCCACCGGAACCCGCGATCAGCTGTACTTTGCGCTCCGGCTGGCGGCGTGCATCGTTCTGCTGGACACCCGGATGGAAAAAGTCCCGCTGATCATGGACGATCCGTTCTTGACGTATGATGAGGAACGCTCGGCCTGCGCCATGTCGCTGCTGCGCGAGCTGGCCTATGAGCGGCAGATTATTCTGCTGACCTGCCGCAAACCGGTTTCATAAAATCAGAAAAATGCAAACCCCGGCGATGGACGTGCAATCCATTGCCGGGGTTTTTATATGGTCGATTATGAGTAATAATAAGATTCTAAATAATCTGAGAGAAGAATGTATTCATA
>JBJEZE010000103.1:0-4573 GCA_051887235.1 Butyricicoccus sp. | reverse complement strand
TCGATTATGAGTAATAATAAGATTCTAAATAATCTGAGAGAAGAATGTATTCATATTCGATATAGGGCGCATGGCCATTTTCTTCAGCGGATTTATAGATTCGCTTTATTTTGTTTCCATTGCTGTCGTATTCATATTCATATATTGGATAACCATTTTCACCGGTAAATTTAATCATTTGATCGTTATCGTTATATTCATAGTTTTCTGTATCGCCGTCGTCGTCTAATTTTTGAATCAGATTTCCGTGGTTGTCGTATACATATTCGTATGAACTGGTGAAATCTCCTTTATAGTAGAGTGTTTTGATCAGCTGATGGTCAGCGTTATATTCGCACTCTAAAGTTACGGAATCTTCATCAGCAGAACCATCAGCGTATTTTGTTTTTAATATAGTAAGATTGCCTTGAGAATCATAGGTATAAAAATAGTAGTATTGAAGTTCACCGGAAGAATAATGGTAGGCTTTGGAAAGCTTGCCGTCCTCTCCATATTCATATGTATTCAGCCCGCCATAATCGTAAAAGGTGTAGGGTACTATTTCAGCATCAAAGCTTCCGGGACCATAAGCATGAGAAAGACCAGTAAAAATATGCATCTCATTACTGGTAGCATAGATGAGCCTGTTTTCTTCATCATATTCATAGGAATAGTTGTAGCTATCGGAATCTGAAATGTTAATTAGGTTTCCGTTTTCGTCATACGTATAATATGTTTCGACTTGAGCAGTGCCATATTTGTCATATTCTGTAGAACTAAAAACGATATATTTGTCTTCAATATCCATGTTTGCTTGAATATCGCTACTTGTGTCGGTATATGAGGTGCTGTCTTCTGCATACGTGTTGGAATCAGATTCTGTTTCTCCGCAGCCAGATAAGGTGCCAACTAGCAGGATACCTGCCAATAACATCGTCAATGGTTTAAAACATTTCATACTATTATCCTCCTAATTCATATTTTAGTCATCTTTAGGGTAATTATATCGCAATTCTGTGATACTGTCAATAAAAATAGTCATGATTAAGGTAAAACAAGATGAAGATATATGATTTTGAAGGGCGTGCCAACATTGTTGGTCCGCGCGTGAAAGAATTGCGCCGAAAGCAAAAGTTGTCACAGGATGAATTGGCGGCGCGGCTGCAGCTGCGGAATATCGGGATTTCCCAGAAGGGAATCAGCCGGATTGAAAAACAGGAGCGTTTTGTTGCGGACTTTGAACTGGCTGCTTTGGCAGACAGCTTACATGTCGATGTGCGGTGGCTTCTGGGAAAGGAAACCACGGAAGAATGACGAAGCGATAACCAATTTTCTGGAATCAGAAGATACCAAACCCGGCGATGGAGGAAAATCCATTGCCGGGTTTTTTGCAGATGGGCTCCTGTTAGCGGGACAAAAAACTCCCGCTGACGGGTGTGTCAGCGGGAGATACTTTTTACTTTGCGTATTCCACAGCGCGGGTTTCGCGGATCATGTTGATCTTGATCTGACCCGGATACTCCAGTTCGCTTTCGATCTTCTTGGCGATCTCGCGGGACAGGAGCACCATGCGGTCGTCCGAAACCTGCTCCGGATTGACGATGATGCGGATTTCGCGTCCAGCCTGAATAGCATACGAGCTGGAAACGCCGGGCGTAGTATTTGCGATCTCCTCGAGCTTTTCCAGACGCTTAATGTAAGCTTCCAGATTCTCGCGGCGTGCGCCCGGACGTGCGGCGGAAATGGCATCGGCAGTCTGAATCAGACAGGCAACCAGTGTGCGCGGCTCTACGTCACCGTGATGAGCATGGACGGCATGAATGATGTCGCTGTGCTCACGATACTTTTTACACAGATCCACGCCGATGTCAACGTGGGAACCTTCCATCTCGCGGTCAACCGATTTGCCGATGTCGTGCAGCAAACCGGCGCGCTTGGCCTGCATGACGTCGATGCCCAGCTCGGCGGCAAGGTTGCCGGCGATGTGGGAGACCTCGATGGAATGCTGCAGTACATTCTGTCCATAGCTGGTGCGGTAGCGCATGCGGCCCAGCAGCTTGATCAGTTCCGGATGCAGGTTGTGAATGCCGGTCTCAAAGACAGCGCGTTCGCCTTCCTGCTTGATGGTCTGCTCGACCTCGCGGCGGCACTTCTCGACCGTCTCTTCGATGCGGGCCGGATGGATGCGTCCGTCGATAATCAGACGCTCCAGCGTCAGGCGGGCAATCTCGCGGCGAACCGGATCAAAGCAGGACAGCGTGATGGCCTCCGGCGTGTCGTCGATGATCAGATCGACACCGGTCAGCGTTTCCAGCGTGCGGATGTTGCGTCCTTCACGGCCGATGATGCGGCCCTTCATTTCGTCGTTGGGCAGCGGCACAACCGAAACGGTTGCCTCCGCGACATGGTCGGCAGCGCAGCGCTGCATGGCGGATGTGATCAGCTCACGGGCGTAGGAATCCGCTTCATCCTTGAAGGACTGCTGGATCTCACGCAGCTTGACCGCAGCGTCATGCTGCGCTTCGTTCTCAATAGAGCTGACCAGGTAGTCCTTGGCCTCTTCGCGGGTCAGGCCGGAGATCTGTTCCAGACGCTCCAGCTGTTCTGCGCGCAGGCGCTCGGCCTCCTCGTGGGATTTCTGCACCTTGGCCAGACGGCGGGAAAGCTCCTCGCTCTTCTGTTCCGCAGCATCGATCTTCTTGTCCAGAGTCTCTTCCTTCTGGTTCAGACGGCGTTCGGATTTCTGAATCTCGTTGCGGCGTTCCTTGATCTCGCGGTCAAGGTCAGCACGGTTTTTGTGGATTTCTTCCTTTGCTTCCAAAACTGCCTCACGCTTTTTGCTCTCAGCAGTTTTGATGGATTCGTTGATGATTCTCTTTGCTTCTTCTTCTGCACCGCCGATTTCTTTTTCGGCAATGCGCTTTCTATAAGTAAAGCCCAACAGAGCACCGACTACGATACCAACGACAACGGCAATAATAATACTGATAATGGTTGGCATGATGGTTGCAAAACACCTCCTCGATTTGTAGTTTTTTTAGAAAATAATGATTACATTTGGGTGATCACTGTGCGGAAAGACGAGAGATCGCACACGTCTCCGCAGAAGTGTATTCAATTTATTTTAATCGCTAATGCGTCTTCTGTCAAGCGGAAGCAACGACACGGTGTCGAATCCAATTTTGCTGTACAGGACAAATTTCGACAAAATAGCTCCACAATCTAACCAAAATGTGAATAAAAAGTTCTTTATATGAATTTTATACTGTGGTCTATATTTTTTTGAGGGAGTATAGTATAATGAGAAAACGGAATCAGAGCTGCCGGTCGGCGGCATAGGAGGAACGAATGAAAACCCAATTACAGGAAAACAAACGGGGAGATCTGGTGTATTATACCAGTCCGTCCATAGATATTCCCCATTTATTTACCACCAAATTCGGCGGCGTCAGCACAGGCCATCTGGCCTCCATGAACCTTGGCTTCAGCCGCGGGGACGAGAGGGAAAACGTACTGAAAAACTATGATATTCTGGCCTCGTTTTTCGGCGTACCCAAGGAACGGCTGACCTGCACCAAACAGGTACACAACGATGAAATCGGCGTTGTCACCGAGAAGGAGATCGGCATGGGTTTGGGTCAGCCCAACAGCTGGCAAGTAGACGCGGTTGTCACCAATCTGCCGAATGTCCCGCTGTGCGGCTTTTATGCAGACTGTGTGGTCACCCTGCTGTACGACCCGGTCAGCCGCAGCATTGGCGCATGCCATTCCGGATGGCGCGGCACGGCGAATAATATCCTGCCCAAAACGGTCCGTGTGATGCAGCAGCAGTACGGCGCGAAGCCGGAGCATATCCGTGCGGTGATCGGCCCGTCCATCCGGCAGTGCTGCTTTGAGACGGATGCGGATGTGCCCGAGGCCATGCTGGCGCAGATGGGGGACAAGGCTGCGCCGTTTGTGGAGAAACGCGGCGCGAAGTATTTTCCCGATCTGCAGGGTATCAACACGATGCTGCTGCGGGAGGCCGGCGTGACACAGATTGTGGACAGCGGGATCTGTACCAAGTGCCACAGTGATATTTTCTGGTCGCATCGCGCGACGCAGGGACGGCGCGGCGTCCACGCCGGCGTGATTATGCTGCCGGAAGAAACACGGTGAGAAAAGCAACAGCCCGTCGCAGTGTTCTGCGGCGGGCTGTCAGACTGTCCCAAAAGGCTTCTTTGAGCCAATCAGATGAAAGCATTTCGTCAGGAGCTTTCCGGCTTGCCGGAAGGCGGATAAAATATCGTCTTTTTCGGCGACATGTGCGGCGAAAAAGACTCTTCTCAGCCCGCAACTGTGCGAGCGACGCGAGTGCGGGCAGCGGGCTGCAATTTCTCAAACAAATGCTTGCATTTGTTTGAAGCGTGTCGCAGTGTTCTGCGGCGGGCTGTTATAGCATGCTCCGGAAAGATGTTCTGTTACTGGGCGGACAGAATGTGCCCGTCAATCGAAATGGTCACGACCTGAAGCGGCAGATCCTTTCCGCAGGCTGCAACGGCTGTCCGGACGGCATGTTCCAGGCCGCCGCAGCACGGCACCTCCATGCGGGTGA
>JBJEZE010000102.1:0-7604 GCA_051887235.1 Butyricicoccus sp. | reverse complement strand
ATGAACCAAAACAATGAAATTCCGTTCTCGATTGATTCTGTCCGTCTGACAGGCGCGTTTTATGTTGATCGTCTATACGCACAAAAACATGCCCATGCACTGCATCAGCACAGTGATAAACTCGAATTGTTATACGTGTATGGCGGCGACGGCCGATATCAGATCGGCAGCCGCGAGTATGCCGTCCATGAAGGGGACATGCTGATCTGCAATGCACATACGCTGCACGGAGAGACATTGTCGTTGGAAAATTCCATCCAGACCTATTGCTGTGCACTGTCCGGCCTGCAAATGACAAAACTACCGGAAAACAGCCTGCTGGCGTCGGAGCGGCGTCCGGTTGTCACGCTGACACAATACAAAGACCTTGTTCATGAGATGATGCCGAAGATTTATGACCTGTTCACCATACAGAAGAAGGACGCTGTTTTGGCCAACCAAATGGCAAAGACGACGCTGCTCCTGACATTCCGTGAGCTTCAATTACAGGAAACCGACAGTAAGAGCCACGTAAAACAGCGGAC
This sequence comes from Butyricicoccus sp., assembly GCA_051887235.1. Taxonomy (GTDB): domain Bacteria; phylum Bacillota; class Clostridia; order Oscillospirales; family Butyricicoccaceae; genus Butyricicoccus_A. Next base: position 7,080 of record JBJEZE010000102.1, on the reverse strand, counting down.
GGAAACGTTGGTGCGAAGCATTACGGAATATCTTGACCGGCATTACACAGAGCCGCTCCGTATGGAGAATATCTGTCATGTACTGCATATCAGCGAATCCCATCTGTCGCACGCATTTAAGCGGGAAACCGGATTGTCACCCAAGCAGTATATTATGCTGCGGCGGATCGGTGAGGCGCAGAGCCTGCTGGAGACGACAGACATTCCGATCCACGAAATCGAAGAGCAGCTCGGATTCAGCAGCAGCTGTCATTTAACAGCGACGTTTAAAAAATATGTCGGTATTTCTCCGCGGGAATACCGCAAGCATTATCGGTAAAATACGGAAACGAGCGTATATTGGGATGGCAGCAGCTTGCTGCCATCTTTTCCTTTCCGCGCGCCCTTGTTGTAACTGTGCAGATTTTTATAAGTTTTATCTGTTTTCCGAAGAAATGCTTGGTATTCTCCGCAGGAAATAGCTAACACAAACCGAGCGTTGTGTGTATAATAATAACATAAGTTCCGGAACAAAAGAGCTGAAAACCCAAAATATTAACGTTTTTTCATCTGAAAACGTCAATGTTTCGAAAGGAAGTAATTGCAGAGCAGAATCAATGAAGTTTCTGCTTCAGCAGTTGGCATCCTGCACAAGAATCGGTGATTCTATTTGTACAATACGTGCAAAAAAATATAATTTATGTTTGCACTGCCACGCGGAAAGAAAGGAGATTTCAACTATGAGTGAACTGAGAATTGGCCTGATCGGCACCGGCGGTATCGGACGTACCCACATTGAGCGTATCAACACAAAGATGCAGGGTGCAAAGGTTGTCGCCTGCGCTGATCCGGCTGCTGCATTTGGTCTGTCCGTTGCGGAGAAGTTTGGCATCAAGGGCTATGAAGATCCGATCGCAATGATCAACGATCCGGAAATCGATGCAATCATGAACACGACTGCCGACGCGTACCATGAGCAGTTTGTTACTGCAGCAATCAAGGCTGGAAAGTATGTATTCTGCGAAAAGCCGCTGGCTCCGAAGGCGGACGCCTGCAAGCGCATCATTGCCGCTGAGATGGAGGCCGGCAAGCAGCTGGTACAGGTTGGCTTTATGCGCCGCTACGACGCCGGTTACAAGCAGCTGAAGGAAGCAATCGTTAACCGCAAGTACGGCGAGCCGCTGCTGCTGCACTGCGCACATCGTAATGCCGACGTTGTCGATGACTGGGACAACACCTCTGCGGTTGAGAACTCCATGGTACATGAGCTGGATACCCTGCGCTGGCTGCTGGGTGAGAATTACACGAGTGCAGAAGTTCGTTACGGCAAGTCCACCCGCAGAGCAAAGGAAGGCCTGCATGACCCGCAGATCATGGTTCTGACGACCGAGTCCGGTGTCCGCATTGATGTGGAATCCTTTGTCAACAACGGACATTGCTACGATATCCGCTGCGAGGTTGTCTGCGAGGATGCGATCCTGAACCTGCCGAAGCCGCCTACGATTGAGGTTCTGGCGAATACCGTCCGCGGAAATGCTGTTGACGCAACCTATGCTACCCGCTTCGGAGATGCTTACGATACCGAAATCCAGCAGTGGATCAACGGCTGCAAGGAAGGCCGTGTTGACGGACCGAATTCCTGGGACGGTTACTGCTGCCAGGTTGCCGCCGCTGCCGCATCCAAGGCTCGTGATACCCAGACCATCGTTCCGGTTGAGTATGATCCGATGCCGGACTTCTACAAATAATTCATTCACCATTTCCCTGTTTTACAGAAAGGAGATTTCACATGGAGCTTTCTATTTGTACAGACGTACTTGCTGACCTGTCGTATACCGACATGCTGGACAAGGTCAAGTCCCTTGGTTTGAACGCGGTTGAGATGACTGCCGGCGGCTGGGGTGCACGCACCCATTGCCCGACCGCAGAACTGCTTGCCGATGACAAGAAGTGCGAAGAATATCTGGCAGAGCTGGACAAGCGCGGAATGCGCATCTCTGCTCTGAATACCTCCTGCAATCCGCTCTGGCCGTGCGAGACCGGCAAGGAGTACGAGAAGTCCATGTACGACTGCGTTCTTCTGGCGGAGAAGCTGGGCGTCAAGAAGATTGTCTGCATGTCCGGCCTTCCGGCAGGCAGCGAAAATGATGTAACCCCGAACTGGATCACCTCTTCGGTTACCATGACCGCTTATATGCAGCCTACTGTTGACTATCAGTGGAGAGTCACCATCGACTGGTGGAAGAAGTTCGCCGTATTCTGCCATGAGCACAATCTGGAGCAGATCGCGATTGAGGAATTCCCGTGCATGATGGTACATAATCCGGAATCTTTCTGGCATCTGCGCGACGGAGTTGGCGATCCGATCATCGGCATCAACCTCGACCCGTCCCACCTGATTGCATACGGCGCTGATCCGATCGCTTCGGCCCGCGCACTGAAGGGTGCGATTTACCATGTACATGGCAAGGACACCCGTATTGAGCGCGGCATGGCCGACGTAAACGGCCTGACCGAATGGAAGGACGTTCTGGACACGGCAAACCGCACCTGGAACTATGTTGCTGTTGGCTGCGGCAAGGATCTGCAGTGGTGGAAGGAATTCTTCTCGGTTGTCCGCATGATGGGCTACAATGGCGACGTCTCTCTGGAGATGGAGGACTTCACCATGTCTACCGAGGCCGGCGTGCTCACATCCATTGACGCGCTGCAGCAGACGATCAGCCGCTAATCCCTTTTTCTCCTTTTATCCTGATGATGCAGCGGGGCCCAGAACGCTCCGCTGTATCACAGAAGAAAAAGAAGAACAACAGGGTTATAGCATCTGCGGATGTAAAATTAAAGAAAAATATAGAAAAATAGAAGAATAAAGAAATATGGGGAAAGATGGAAACGAGGCGTATTCCCTTGCTTTGGACACTAATTACATTTATCTTCTTTACGATTATGGTTGCAGTTATTTCCTACGTGAAGACGAAAGGCGATGACCAGACCACAACGGAAGGATACTTTCTTGCCGGACGCGGACTGCCGGGCTTCGTCATTGCGGGCTCTCTGCTGCTGACAAACCTGTCGGCAGAGCAGCTGGTCGGTTCCAACGGCCAGACCTGGAGTATTGGTATGAGCCCGCTGGCATTCGAGGTTGTTGCTGCAGTTGGCCTGCTCGCACTGGCCCTGTTTGGCGCACCGCGCTACTTAAAGAGCGGCATTACCACCATTCCGGAGCTGATTGGCATTCGTTATGACCGCACTTCGAAGCTGTGGTTCAGCATTGCTTACATTTTCATGTATCTGGTCATCCAGATCCCGGTTATCCTCTATTCCGGTTCTCTGGTATTCGAGAACATCTTCGGTGTATCCAGCCTGCTGGGACTGACGAAATTCCAGGCGGTTGTAGTCCTCTGTATCATTATCAGCCTGATCGGTTCGATCTATGCGATCTTCGGCGGCCTGAAAGCCGTTGCGGTTTCGGATACGGTAAATGGTATCGGCCTGCTGATCGGCGGTCTGATGATCCCGTTCCTTGCCTTCCACGTGCTCGGCGATATCTCCAGCGGCGGCATCATTGACGGCGTAAAGTATCTGGCTGCAACCTATCCGGAAAAGCTGAATTGTATCGCTCCGGCAGACGCTCTGCCGCCGTCTGTTCCGTGGCCGACTGTTATTACCGGTCTGATTTTCCTCGAATTCCAGGCTTGGTGTACCCATCAGTCGTTCATCCAGCGTGTACTTGCTGCTGAGAACCTGAAGGAAGCTCAGAAGGGCGCACTGTATTGTGCATTCCTGAAGATCATCGGCTTCATGTACCTCTGCCTGCCGGGCGTTATTGCGTATGCCATCTTCGAAATTCAGGGCGACCAGGTTACCCTGATGGACGAAGCATATCCGCAGCTGATTTCGCAGGTTGTTCCTGCTCCGATTATGGGCTTCTTTGCCGCTGTTATGTTCGGCGCAATCCTGTCCTCCTTTAACTCGGTTCTGAACTCCATCAACACCATGTTCACCATGGATATCTATAAGGAATTCATCAACAAGGAAGCTTCGCAGGAGAAGCTGGTTAAGGTCGGTAAGTATGCAGGCATTGTGTTTGCTGTCCTGACGACCATCGTTGGACCGATGGTTTACTTCTTCCCGGCTGGTCTGAAGACCTTCCTGGATTCGCTGGTCAGCCTGATCGGTATGCCGGTTATGGTTGTCGTCTTTGGCGGATTTATCTTCCACTACCTGCCGAAGAATTCGGCAAGAATCGTCATGATTTTCCATTACATCACGTATGGTTTCTACATGATCGTTCTCTCGAATACATTCCACTATCTGTACGCTGTTGCTGTGCTGTGTGCGATTGAGTTCATCTATCTGTACATTGTCAACACCATGAACAAGAACAGAGGCGCAGAGAGATGGGATCAGGTGGACGTCAAGGCTGTCGATCTGACTCCGTGGAAGTATCGCTATGTGGCAGCAGTTATCATTATCATCTGCATCCTTGCGGTATACTTCGTATTCTCGCCGCTTGTTTTGGGCGCGTAAGTGTTCCACGAAAAGCAATCATAGGAAAAACATCAGAAAGGGCGAACTGCACTGCAGCAGTTCGCCCTTTTAGGCTGTCCCAAAACGGTGTATTCCGATCTACGCATGAAGCGGAGGATGTGCGGGGACACGGGCTGAGAAAATATGAGGAATTATTTCGCCGTTCTGCCTTTTCGCCGCATGTGATTTGCAGTATACTATAAGCACCGGATCGGTCCGCATCCGGAAAACCAAGAGGGAAGCCACCTCCCAAACGGAGAGAACGGGGAGAGCAGGCTGTTCCATCCTTACAAAGAAGGCGAAGTATGATGTGGGCAATTTTGGCATTGCTGTCCGCGTTTTTCGCGGCGCTGACATCCATTTTGGCGAAAATCGGCATTGACGGTGTCAACTCCAATCTGGCTACTGCGATCCGAACGATTGTGGTGGTAGCGATGGCGTGGGGGATGGTGTTCCTGACCCATGCGCAGGGAGGCATCGGGAGCATTTCCAGAAGAAGCTGGCTGTTTCTGATCCTGTCCGGTTTGGCGACCGGTGCGTCGTGGCTGTGCTACTACAGAGCGTTGCAGCTGGGCAAGGCGTCGGTTGTCGCGCCGATTGACAAGCTGAGCATCGTGATCACCATCCTGTTGGCTGCGGTCTTTCTGCACGAAGAGATCACGGCGAAATCGTTGGTGGGCATGGTGCTGATCACCGCCGGAACCCTGCTGATGGTGTTGTGAAAGCAGATGAGGATGGGATACGGGAAACGGTGTTGAGAGCACATTGGATACGGAGGAAAAAGGAGAAGGTCGATGACGTTGGAAATTCAAATACTGGATGCGATACAGAGCATCCGCACCCCGCTGGGGGATGTCCTGATGCCCGCTGTTTCGGCGCTGGGCAACAGCGGAGCGATCTGGATCGTCTTGACGCTCGTGCTGCTTGTGTGTCCCAAAACGCGGCGGATGGGCGCGGCGATGGCCTGTGCGCTCGTTCTGGATCTCATACTGTGTAACGGGATGCTGAAACCCTGGATCGGACGGACGCGTCCTTTTGAGATCAATTCTGCGGTGCAGCTGCTGATTGCAAAGCCGATGGATTATTCCTTCCCGTCCGGGCATACGGCCGCATCCTTTGCCGCCGCATGCGCACTGTATCGGGCAGGCGGACGCAGGCTGGCCATCCCCGCTTTTGTGCTGGCGGGAGTGATTGCCTTTTCGAGACTGTATCTGTATGTCCATTTTTCGACCGACGTCATCGGCGGTATAGCAGTAGGGCTTGTCTGTGGATGGCTGGGATACCGGTGTGTCGTTTGGTATGAGATGCATCGGGCGACGCGGAAAGGGAAAAAATCATAGGCGGCTGCATAAGGGATGCCGGGAAAAACTGAATACAGCGGAACAAGATGTCGGGATTTTGCGAAGATTGGTCCATATCCGGATAGAATATTCTCTCTGCATTGCGTACAATAAAGGACAGAAAATCAGGTCTTTCATAGGCAGAAAGAACCGGAAAAGAGGGAAACGGTATGTCCAGTTCAATTTTGGCACAGTGCATCGGTATGATTTCCATGACGCTTTTGTTTGTGACGTATCAGATCAACGACCGAAAGAAGATATTGCTTTGTCAGGTCTGCATCAGTCTGTGCTGGGTGGTGCATTACGGATTGTTGGGTGCATCGTCCGCGATGATCATTAATATGATCTGCGTTGTACGCAATATCACATTTTCGCTCCGTGGAAAAAACCGATGGGCTTCGTCCAAGGCACTTCCTGCTGCGATTTGTTCCGTGCAGTGTCTCGCCTCACTGGTTTGCTGGCAGGGGATTCCAGATGTTCTGACCCTGTTTGGCGCGCCACTGCAGACCGCCGCACTATGGATGAAATCGCCGCGCCGGATCCGTCAGTTTATGCTGATGGCTTCGCCGCTCTGGCTCATCTATGATGCCTGCAATGGCTCCTATGTTGGAATTGCGACCGAAAGCATTGTCATGATTTCGATTCTCTCGGCGATGATTCGGTATGACAGGGTCAAGTCCGTGCAGCCGGAACAAAATGGATAACAAAACGAGCGCGTCGGAAAAGCACGACGCGCTCATTTGTTCCGAAACGGGTTTTAATAAAGGGACAGGATGTGGAATAGACGCTGTCTTGACAGGACAAACGGTGAATGATATGCTGAACGCAATACCGAACACGGAGGAGGAACAGACCATGCAGGATGAGCGGTTGCAGGCGTTTTTGTCAGACGGTGTGGAATTTGTCCCGCAGTATTATCTGCTGCGGGTAGATGAGCCGGATTTTGGCTGTGAAGGATGCCCGGAAGGGGAGACCGCGTGCGGAAGCGTACGGCTTGTGGACGCGGAGGGAGAGCGGACGGTGCCGATTGCGGAGACCGTGCTGTTTGCCACACGGCTGGACGATAAGATGTGGATTGGCACGCGGGAAGGTATCGCGGGACTGGTCAGCCGCAAGGGAGAATGGATGCCGCTGAACGACGCAGAGCGGGAGTGGCTGGCTGTGCTGGGATGAACGTTGCCAAACCGGCGGAAGTTTGCTATCATAAAGGTAATACGGAATAGAAAGAGGT
>JBJEZE010000101.1:0-30833 GCA_051887235.1 Butyricicoccus sp. | reverse complement strand
ACCTTAGAATATGATACAATGGAATCGGTTATCAAAACAAAGGACATTGTAGTATGAAACGATTAGTAATTGGAATATTGGCGCATGTTGACGCCGGAAAGACCACCCTCTCGGAAGGATTGCTGTATGTCAGCGGAACCCGGAAAACGCTTGGGCGGGTGGATCACAAGGATGCCTTTTTAGACACCGATCGGCTGGAGCGGGAACGCGGCATCACGATCTTTTCCAAGCAGGCGATCCTGCCGTTTGGCGAGACCGAATTTATGCTGCTGGACACGCCCGGTCACGTCGACTTTTCCGCCGAGATGGAACGCACCCTGCAGGTGCTGGATTATGCCATTCTGGTCATCAGCGGCAGCGACGGCGTGCAGGGACACACCGAAACGCTCTGGCGGCTGCTGCGGCAATACGGCATCCCAACCTTCCTGTTTATCAACAAAATGGATTTGGACAGCGCCGACCGCTCACAGGTCCTGCAGCAGCTGCAAAGCCGCCTGAGCGACGGCTGCATTGATTTTTCGTCCGACCGCGACACAGCCGAGCGAGACGAGGAAGCGGCGCTGTGCAGCGAATCGCTGATGAAATCCTTTTTGGAACACGGAACGCTGTCCCGGGATGAGCTGCAGCGCGCCATTGTGCGCCGCTCCCTGTTTCCCTGCTTTTTCGGTTCCGCACTCAAGCTGGACGGTGTGGAGGATTTCCTGCGCGGTCTGGACGCGTATACGGTCACACCGCAGTATCCGACCGAATTTGGCGCAAAAGTCTACAAGGTTTCCCGCGATCCGCAGGGCAGCCGCCTGACATGGATGAAGATTACCGGCGGCGGCCTGCAGGTGAAAAGCGTACTGTCCAATGCCGGCATTGCGGACAACACGGAGACATGGGAAGAAAAGGTCGATCAGATTCGGCTGTACTCTGGCGAGAAATATCAAATGGTTTCGTCCGTTCCCGCCGGAAGCGTGTGCGCCGTAACCGGTCTGACCAGGACACAGCCGGGCGATGCGCTCGGTCTGGAACAGGAATCTCTTGCGCCGGTGCTGCAGCCGGTGCTGACCTGGCAGCTGGTTCTGCCGGAAGATGCAGATGTTCACACAACATTGCTGCAGCTGCGCCAATTGGAGGAAGAGGATCCGCAGCTGCACATCGTCTGGAACAAGCAGCTTCAGGAGATCCACATCCAGCTCATGGGCGAAATCCAGCTGGAAATCCTCAAAAGTCTGATTCAGGAACGGTTTGGGTTGAATGTCTCGTTCCGTTCCGGCGGCATCGTCTATAAGGAAACCATCGCCGCGCCGGTCGAGGGCGTCGGCCATTTTGAGCCGCTGCGGCACTATGCCGAGGTACATCTGCTGTTGGAGCCGCTGGAACCCGGCAGCGGATTGGAATTTTCCACGGCCTGCAGCGAGGATGTGCTTGACCGCAACTGGCAGCGTTTGATTTTGACGCATTTGGAGGAAAAGGAACATCTGGGTGTGCTGACCGGTTCCCCGATCACGGACGTCCGTATCACGCTGCTGACCGGACGGGCCCACGCCAAACATACGGAGGGCGGCGACTTCCGGCAAGCTACCTACCGTGCCATCCGTCAGGGACTGATGCAGGCGGAATCCATTCTGTTGGAGCCGTGGTATGCCTTCCGTCTGGAACTGCCGTCCGACTGTATCGGACGTGCGATGGCGGACATCGCGACGATGCACGGCTCGTTTGATCCGCCCGCTGTCGAGGGAGACATCTCGGTTTTAACCGGCACCGCTCCGGTCGCCACCATGAAGGATTATCCCATGGAGGTTCTGTCCTATTCCAAGGGCCGCGGGCGGCTGTCTTTGACTGTGGACGGCTACCGTCCGTGCCACAACGCGGACGAGGTCGTACAGCGCACCGGCTATCAGCCGGAAGCCGATCTGGACAACACGCCGGACTCCGTGTTCTGTTCTCACGGCGCCGGCTACACGGTCAAATGGAATGAAGTACCGGAGCACATGCATCTGCCCGCTGTGCTCAAACCCAAGGCAGACGAGCCGGACGTGCAGCAGACCATCACCCGCCGCGTCACACCGTCCTATTCCAGCTCCCGCGAACTGGACAAGGAACTGCAAAAAATCTTTGAGCGCACCTACGGTTCGGTACAGCCGCGCGCCTTCCGCTCTCCCCGCTCCGCCCGTTACGACCAGCCGCGCGAGGTGCTGCGTCAACTGGAACCGGCCACCGATTACCTGCTGGTGGACGGCTACAACATTATTTTCGCATGGGATGATCTGAACGCGCTTGCCAAAGACAATCTGGACGCCGCGCGTCAGCTGCTCATGGACATGCTGTGCAACTATCAGGCATTCAAAAAATGTGAACTGATTCTGGTCTTTGACGCATATCGTGTTCCGGGACACACCGGTGTCATCGACGCATATCACAACATCCATGTCGTGTACACCAAACAGGCGGAAACCGCTGATATGTTCATTGAAAAGGTATCCTATGAGATAGGCGGACGGCGCAATGTCCGCGTCGCCACCTCCGACGGACTGGAACAAATGATTATTCTGGCGCACGGTGCACATCGGTTGTCCGCTTCTGTGTTCCGCACCGAAGTCGATCAGGTACTCAAACAGATTTCAGACACCATTCAGCAGCAAAACCGCAAGTAAGGAGAGGAACAGGCTATGATTGATTTTAAAAATGCATCGGTATTTAAGCTGACGCCCGACCGCAAGGTCAACAGCAAGCTGGTAGATGGCATTCTGGTCACCGGTGAAGACATCGTGCAGTCATACACAACCGTGCGCGACAAGGTGTTTTTCACCAACAAGCGCATCATCGCCGTCAACATTCAGGGTATCGGCATGAAAAAGGACTTTACCTCCCTGCCGTATTCCAAGGTGCAGGCGTTCTCGGTGGAGACCGCCGGTTCGTTCGATCTGGAAGCGGAGCTGGATCTGTGGTTTTCCTCGGTCGGCATGATCCGCTTTGAATTTCTGGCAGGCAGCGATGTCCGCCAGCTGAATCGGGTGATCAGCGAGTATGTACTCAATCGGACTTGATTTTGCGTAAAAAAACTGCCTCGGGACCCATTTGTTCTCGGTCTCGAGGCAATTATTATGCTTGCAACAGGTTCAGCGCCTCCGCGCGGTACACGCGAAACGCGGACGGCAGCGCAATCTCCTCCCGGAGCTCCTGCGCCGTGGCCCAATAGAGTTCTTCTCCGTTCGGTTCTGCCTGTGCGGTCACGCCGCGCATCTGCCACTCGACGTGGGAAAAGATATGCTTTGCCCGTTTTCCGTCTGTCTGACTGCGAAGCGTCACGCCAAAGTCCGGCTGTTCCCCTTCCAATACATTGGGAAACTCCCACAATCCCGCCAGCAGCCCTTTTTTCGGACGGCGGCGCAGCGCAACCTTTCCATCACCCAGCAGCAGATACACCACGCGCTGTTCCACCGGACGCGCCTTTTTTGCGCTCTTTTTCGGGATCTCATCCTGCCGACCCTGTTCTCGGGTCAGGCATATGTCATGCCACGGACAGTTCCCGCAGTCCGGTGCGCCGTTGGGCAGGCAAACCATCGCACCCAGTTCCATCAGGGACTGGTTGAAATCGCCCGGCCGGTCTGCAGGAATCATATCCCGCACCAGCCGTGTGACCTCCTGCTTGACCGCGTTGGACTTGATATCCCAGTCGCGGGCCAGAATGCGCGAGATCACGCGAAGGACGTTGCCGTCCACCGCTGTACACACTTCGCCGCAGGCAATGGACGCAATTGCCCCGGCGGTATACGGCCCGATGCCGGGCAGCTGGACCAGCTCTGCGCTGGTGCGCGGAAGCTCTCCGCCATACTGCTCGCAGACAACACGAGCTGCTTTCTGCAGGTTGCGCACGCGGCTGTAGTAGCCCAGACCTTCCCACAGCTTCATCAGCTGTTCTTCCGGCGCGTCCGCCAGAGCCTGCACCGTGGGCAGCGCCGTCAAAAACCGCTCATAATACGGCTTGACTGCCTCGACGCGGGTCTGCTGCAGCATAATTTCTGACACCCAGACGCGGTATGGGGTCGGCAGCTCCCGCCAAGGCAAAATACGGCGGCTGGCATCATACCACCCAAGCAGATGCGCAGCCGCTGTGTGTAATCTCTGTTGTTCGGTCATAGAGCGCTCTTCGCCAACGCAATCACTACCGAGCGCGGCTGCATGTAGAACTCTCCATTGAAAATTTTCGGCATGGCGTCCACATCGTAACAATCATACGGCGGGGCGTTGTACGTGTCCACCGCAAGATACCACGTCATATCCTCCGGCAGATCCGGCATGTGAATGGTGTGCCCCTCCCAGTGGGCATTGATGGCGATATAAATGATGTCATCTTCCGTGTCCGCCTCGTTGCGTCCGGCAAACGTGACGCCGATCACCCGCGTTTCTTCCAGATAATTCGCGTCCCACGGCTCGATCGAGTGCAGACTGGTCTCCGGGAACCGGCTCTCCGCCTCCTTGGTGTGATGGCGCAAAATGGAGTGCCGGCGGCGGAAGTGAATCATATACCGCGTAAACTCATACAGATCGCGGTTTTTCTCCAGCAGCGACCAATCCAGCCAGGAAATTTCGTTGTCCTGACAGTAGGCATTGTTGTTGCCAAACTGAGTGTTGCCGAATTCATCGCCCGCGAGTATCATCGGCGTGCCGCGCGAGCACATCAGCACCGCAATCGCATTCTTCTGCATGCGGCGGCGCAGATTGTTGACCTCCCGGTTGGGCGTCTCTCCCTCCACACCGCAGTTCCAGCTGTTGTTGTGCGACTCACCGTCAGTGTTGTTCCAGCCGTTGGCCTCGTTGTGCTTGACGTTATAGGAATACAGATCCGCCAGCGTAAAGCCGTCGTGGCAGGTCAGGAAATTGACCGATGCACTGGTGCCTCGTTTTTCCGGGTCGTACAGATCCGGCGAACCGAGGATACGATAGGTAGCCAGTGTGGCCATGCCCGCGTCGCCCTTCAGGAAACAGCGCATATCATCGCGGTATTTGCCGTTCCACTCCGACCATCTCTGATCACGGGACGGGAACGATCCGACCTGGTACAGTCCTCCGGCATCCCACGCCTCTGCAATCAGCTTGACATCCGCCAAAATCGGATCAAATGCCATCGCTTCAATCAGCGGCGGGCGGTTCATCGGTGTGCCGTCCTCGTTGCGTCCCAGAATGGACGCGAGGTCAAACCGGAAGCCGTCTACCCGGTACTCAATCACCCAATGGCGCAGACATTCCATAATCATCTGATGCACGATCGGATTGTTGCAGTTGAATGTATTGCCGCATCCGCTGAAATTATAATACTTTCCATCCGGTTCCAGCAGATAATAGACCGAATTGTCAATGCCTTTGAACGAAAAGACCGAGCCGTCCTGATTGCCCTCCGCCGTGTGGTTGAAGACGACGTCCAAAATGACCTCCATACCGTTGCTGTGCAGCGTACGGATCAGGCGGCGCAGCTCATTGCCCTCACAGGTGATCTCATGATCCGCAGAATACGCCGTATTGGGGGCGAAGAACGCCACCGGGTTGTATCCCCAGTAATCCATCAGCAGATTGCCGTCGTGGACACGGATGTCGTGCATCTCGTCAAACTCGAAAATCGGCATCAGTTCAACGGCATTGATGCCCAAATCCTTCAGATACGGGATTTTTTCAATCAATCCGTCAAATGTGCCCGGATGCGCCACATCCGACGACGGATGGCGGGTAAAGCCGCGCACGTGCGTCTCATAAATAATGAGGTCATTCATGTCCAGGCTGGGGTTGCGGACACTGTACCAATCGAAGTTTCCGGACACGACACGACCGCGGTACTCAAAGCCCGTCACCGGCTTGGTGCCCCAATCCGACTGGCCGGCCACCGCTCTGGCATACGGATCCAGCAGCAAATTGTTGCGGTCAAACAGCAGGCCCTTCTTGGGGTCGTTCGGTCCGTCCATGCGGTACGCATATTCAAATTCCTCAATGTGCAGTCCATATACGACCATGGAATAGACATTGCCGATCCGGTATTCCTTCGGAAATGGCAGCACTGCAAACGGCTCCGTCCGGTGCGGACGGAACAAAACCAGCTCCACATAGGTTGCATTCTGCGAGTGAATGGTAAAATTCACGCCGCCCTGTACCTCAAACGCACCGTTCTGGCGGCAGTTTCCCAGCCGCGTGCGGAATCCATTGATCTCCCGAATTGGATAAACCGTTCCCACCGGAAGCGGCGCTGGAGAAGCCGCTCCTTCTTTGTCTTGTATAATCACTTTCATTCCATTTAAAAACTCCGACAGCGTGGCCGGTCCCATTTCTTCCACTGTATTTTTTACCAGACGCAGAAACTGAGTCATCGTGTCTCGATTTGCCTCATATTCCGGCTTATCCATCGGTTTCACCTCAATTCCATCCTCTCTTCTCTTTCTTTTAGAATTAGACTAAATACTCTCACGTTACTATATCAAGTTTTTTTATCCTTGTCAATTTAATTGTGTCAACAAAACATTCTGCCATATTTTATGGAGAAATTCTGTCCAAAGTTCTCGCCTTTTACACTCTGTCCTTTTTCTTTTTTTCGCGCCTGCATTTGATTGGGCAGCAGAAATTCCTACTGTCTGCATAGGAAGCAAATACCCTGCCACGTTTTGCATTGCGGCAGGGTAAATTTTTCTCTTTTTGTAGTCTTATATTACCACAAAATGACCAAAAATTCAAGTCTTGTAATCACACTGTAATTGTTGTAAGAAGTATATGAGGTGATACTTATGATGCAAAAAAACAGCATGACCGCCGTGGTAAGCGCCTTTGCCCGCGCGTATCACAGCAAGTACAGTGGCGTCAAAATTTTTGACGATGTTCACGCAGAAGCCCTGTTGGGAAACGACTACCACGCTGTCGCTCAGAACATGGGTTCCGGCATTTCCTTCTTCCACCCTGCATTCCGCGGAAGCAGCGAGCAGGCGCTGCGGTGGATCGTGGACAACTATCTGTCCCCCTCTCCACTTGGACGCGCAGCCTTTGCGGAACGCGCGTTGGAAAACGCTGTTGCCATCGGCGCAGGGCAGTATTTGATCTTTGCCGCCGGATACGACAGCTTTGCGTTTCGCCGTCCCGCGTGGGCGGAAAAACTTCCGGTCTTTGAGCTTGACCATCCGGAAACCGCTGCGGACAAACAGCAGCGGCTCACTCAGGCCGGTCTCACCGTCCCGGATCACACGTATTTCCTGCACGCCGATTTCACACAGCCGGATTGGCCGCGCTGCCTGCGGGAGCATCCGCAGTTTTCGTCTGAGCAGATTGCGTTCTGCTCCCTGTTGGGTATCAGCTATTACCTGTCCTCTGATGCATTCCGCGCTCTGCTCACCGGTATTGCTGCGCTGGTTCCGCGCGGCAGCAGCATCGTGCTGGATTATCCGGACGAATACACCTATACCGAACAGGCCGGGGAGCGGGCCCGAAAACAGGCTATGCTGGCCGGAGGGGCGAACGAAGCCATGCTGGCCAGCTACTCCTATCGCGATATGGAACAGCTGCTTTCGGATTGCGGGTTTTGCATTTATGAACATCTGGTGCCGGAGCAGATTACCCAGCAGTATTTCCGCGCATACAACGAGGCAAATCCCGACCACCCCATCTCTGCCTTTGACAACGTCAATTACTGTCTGGCTGTAAAACAATAATACACAAAAGCTCCTCACCCCCAGAGCGTTTTCCGGGGGTGAGGAGCCATACTTCTATCCGGCGAAGGAGTCGGACAGCATGAGACGATGGGGGTCTTACTCCCCCGTCTTTTTCTTTACAGGAATCCAGATCTCATAATAATAGTTTTCATCTCTGGTGCCGTTTGGATATTGGCTGGGATCGTCGTACATCTCGATGCAGTAGCCCGCTGCAAATTCATATTCCCGGAGTGCCGGCAGCCATTCGGAAAAAATGCGGGTGTTCATTCCCTGCGCCACATCCGGCATCGGTCCGCGGCCTGGGAATACCGCCCACGTGAAGGCCGGAATGGTCCGGGTGACAAAGCCCTGCGGAATATCCGCAATCGGATTGTAGACATCCGCGATCAGATACTCAAATTCACTGCCGCCCATCTGTTCGTCGATGTTCACGCCAAACATGCCATGCACATACTGTCCGTCGCCCTTCTCGTAGTGCTCCTTCCAAAACTGCGGAATGGATTGCTCTGCCCCTTCGTAGGCAAAGGTCCGGGACGAACCCAATACCGTAAAGCTATCCTTCTTCGTGATCCTGTAGTCCATAGGATACCCACCTTCCAACGATAGTTTGATTTTCAGCGGGGCGAACGTCCTGATCATCGCGCCGCCCTTCTGTACGACAGAGGGTGTCACACCGTGAAACCGCGTAAAGGCTTTGGCAAAACTGTCCGGAGAATCATAGCCGTACTTCATCGCCACATCAATGACCTTGCTTCCCGATGCGTCCAGCTCTCCTGCAGCCAGAGCTAGACGCCGGTTGCGGATGTACTCCATGATGGTGAATCCGCACAGCAGCCGGAATCCCTTTTGGAAATAAAACGGAGACAAATGTACCTGCGCGGAAATGCGCTCCACGGTCAGATCTTCCGTGATATGGTCTTCCATGTATCGAATCGCCGTATCAATGGCCTTGATCCAGTTCATATGCCACCCCCTTGCCGTGAGAACAGTATATCGTTTTCTCAGATGGTTTTCCCGACATTGTCTGCTTTGTTTTGTCGGGATGCTTCCCAGCGTTCCCGGGTCAGGCGGGTGATGTGCTCGGTGCGGATATCCTGCATCAGCTCCCAAACGATGTCCCGGTTGGTGTGATGGTATACAAACCCGCACTTCTCCTGCACACGCCGGGATTTGTGATTCCCATCAAAATAGCCGCACCACAGTGTTTTCAGTCCCAGATCCACAAACCCGTGCCGGATCAGCTTCTTAGCCGCCTCCGGGATCAGTCCCTGACCCCAAAACGGCACACCGATCCAGTATCCCAGGTCCGCTTCGTCGTCCGGCAATGTAAGATTGCTCGCCGTTCCGCGCATCAAGCCAATGCTGCCAATCGCCTGATCGTCGCTGCTTTGGCACACGGCATACGTTTCGTCCGCCGACAGCACATTGCGTATGATTTCCCGGCTGTTTTCCACACTGGTATGCGGCGGCCAGCCCGCAATCGGCCCGACCCGCGGATCCTTCGCGTATTCATACAGGCTTTCTGCGTCTGATTCCTTCCACGGACGCAGAATCAATCGCTCTGTATGCAGCACACCGCCTCTCTCTATTGGATCTGTCATATCATAATCTCCTTGTTATTTCTTTTTCGGTTCACAGACAGGACTGCACATAGTCCAGCGGGACATCCATGCGCACTGCGACCTGCTCCTCCGTCATACCGCTGTTCAGAAAACGCCGGCAAACCGTTGTTATCGCTTCTCCGACCTCAATAATATGCCGGTCCGGGTCATAAATCCGTACCGCCCGCTGTCCCCATCGGTGTTCCAGCACCGGATGGACATACAAAATGTCCGGCATAGCGGCCAGCCGCTCGGCAAAGCCGTCAAAATCGTCTTCCTCAAAATAAAGCTCAACGGCATTTCCGCCGAACACAATCTCCTTCTGTCCAATGAACTCCTGCCACGTTTCTTTTGTCTGAAGGCAAATCCCTCCCGTCAGCGTGACATTTGCTCCGAAGTCCAGCTCAACATTCAGGCCGAACACCCGATGATAAAATTCCTTAGAACGTTCCATGTCCTGCACGACTAACAATGTATTTTGAACATTCATTCTGTCTTTCCCTCCTGCAATCACTCTTGGATTTCTCCGCTCTGTTCGTCCCTCCGGTACTCTCCGGACTTCCCGCCGGATTTATGCAGCAGCATCGTCTGGTCAATCCGCATCCCCCGATCCACCGCCTTGCACATGTCATAAATGGTGAGTGCGGCAATGGAGGCAGCTGTCAAAGCTTCCATTTCAATCCCCGTCTTGTGCGTGCAGCGCAGCGTGCTGACGATCCGCAGCTGTGTATCGGAAATCGGACAAATGGCAATCTCCACGCTTTCCATCGGGATCGGATGGCACATCGGGATGAGATCACTGGTGCGTTTTGCCGCCATGATGCCCGCAACACGGGCACACGCCAGCACATCTCCTTTGGGCGCGGCACCGTCCACAATCATTTGCAGCGTTTCCCGTTTCATCGTGACAACAGCCTGCGCCGTCGCCTCCCGCTGTGTCACCTGCTTATCCCCCACATTGACCATGTGAACAGCTCCATTTTCATCCAAATGCGTCAGATTCATGGCATTTCCCTCCGGTTTTACGTTATCTGTATTGTGTCATGGTTTCACAGCGTTGTCAAGGCAGTGTCGGCTTCCGCTTGACATTCCCCCGTAGTGCAGCTACACTGGTTAACAATAACAGGTTATAACCGATGACAAGCCGGTCGGTACTCCGGATATAACCATATCATAGCATGCAGGAGGAATATCTCATGAAATGTACTGCCATTGTGTTCAGTCCCACTGGAGGAACCGAAAAAGCCGCAAACGCGCTGACCAGCGCCTGGGACCATCCTCTGGAAACAGTTGATTTATGTAATGCCCATATGGATTTTTCCAAAGTGTGCTTTTCTCCGGACGATGCCGTTCTGATCGCCGTCCCGTCCTATGCCGGCCGCGTCCCGACGATTGCCGCAGAACGGCTGCTGCAGCTTGACGGAAACCATGCCAAGGCCGCCATTGTATGTGTCTACGGCAACCGTGCCTATGAGGATACGCTCATCGAGCTGCAGGACATCGCCCAGCAGGCGGGATTTGATGTCATCGCAGCCGTGGCTGCCGTTGCGGAACACTCCATCGTGCGCGAGTACGCTGCGGGGCGCCCCGATGAACACGACTGTGCCGTTCTGCAGGGCTATTCCAGCAAAATCTGGGCGCTCATCCGGTCCGGCCGCCCCGCAGAGCTGACCGTTCCCGGAAACCGCCCGTACAAAGCCGCCGCGAAGTCCAGCCTGATTCCGCAGACCGGACAGGGGTGCACCGCCTGCGGTCTGTGTGCGGAACAATGTCCCGCCGCTGCCATTGACGCCGCCAATCCATCCCATATCGACAGCGAACGCTGCATCGCCTGCATGCGCTGTGTGGCAATCTGCCCCCAGCAGGCAAAGCAAATCCCTTCCGAAAGGCAAATTGCCATCGCTTCCATGCTGGAAAAGGCTTGTTCTATCCAAAAGGAGTACGAACTGTATCTGTAATTTCCCTTCTGCTGTAAATAAACCCTGCAAAATCGATATTTTTCCCATTTGTGTCCTTCATTGCATCTTGCATTGTCATCCAACTCGCTGTATAATAACTACAATGGTTTTAACCACAAATTATTCTTAGGAGTGAACAAAATGAAAAAGCTACTCTCTGCGCTGCTGGCGATGACGCTGTGCCTGACTCTGGTCGGCTGCGGCGGCTCTTCTTCCAGCTCTCAGGAAGAATCTGCTTCCAATGGTTCCGCTGCTGCCGATTCGTCCGAAGCGCTGACCATCAATGACGGTGTGCTCACCATGGGCACCAACGCGGCTTTCCCGCCGTACGAATACTATGACGGTGACGAAATCGTCGGTATCGACGCGGAAATCGCTTCTGCTCTGGCGGACAAGCTCGGTCTGGAGCTGGAAATCGTTGATATGGACTTCGGTTCCATCGTCTCCTCGGTACAGACCGGCAAGATTGACGTCGGCATCGCCGGCATGACGGTCAACGAAGAACGTCTGCAGAATGTTAACTTCACCAACTCGTATGCAACCGGCGTTCAGGTTATCATCGTTCCGGAAGGCTCGGACATCGCTTCGGCTGACGATCTGGAAGGCAAGCTGATCGGCGTTCAGGAGAACACCACCGGCCATATCTACTGCTCGGATGATTACGGCGAGGACAATGTCATCCCGTACACCAACGGCGCTACTGCCGTACAGGCACTGACGCAGGGCAAGGTAGACTGTGTTGTTATCGACCAGCAGCCGGCGCTCAACTTTGTCGAGACCAACGAAGGTCTGACGATCCTGAGCACTGAGTATGTGACGGAAGATTATGCAATCGCGGTCAACAAGGACAATACCGCTCTGCTGGACGCACTGAACAGCGCATTGGACGAGCTAATCGAAGACGGTACGGTTCAGTCCATTCTGGATAAGTACATCACGGAATAATTCACCGAACGGCAATCGGCGGAGCGAAGAAATACTGCTTTCGCTCCGCCGTTTCGTGTTTCTGAGAAAGGAGTGTGGGAACCTGCATGGAATCCCTCAAACTTGGTTTTTACCAAACCTTTATTTTGGATGACAACTATCAGTACTTTATCCGCGGCATCGGTGTTACCCTGGAAGTGACAATTTGTGCCTTGATCCTCGGCCTGATCCTTGGCGTTCTCGTTGCTGTCATCCGCTCGTCGCATGACCAACAGGCGTCGGAACATCACAACCCTGTTTTGGGCGTTCTCGATTTCCTGTGCAAAATCTATCTGACCGTCATCCGCGGCACGCCGATGATGGTTCAGCTCCTGATTATGTGGTTCGTCGTCTGGGCCAGCGCGCGTTCCAGCGATTCCAACATGGTCCGCTGCGCCATTCTGACCTTCGGCATCAACTCCGGCGCATACATTGCGGAAATCGCACGCTCCGGCATCATGTCCATCGACAAGGGCCAGATGGAGGCCGGACGCTCCCTCGGTCTGAACTACGTCGATACCATGCGCCTTATCATCATCCCGCAGGCATTCAAGAATATCCTTCCGGCTTTGGGCAACGAGATGATCACCCTGCTCAAAGATACCTCCATCGTCACGGTTATCGGTCTGAAGGATCTGACCAAGGGCGCCATGATCATTCAGGGCAAGACGTTCCAGGCGCTGGTACCGTATTTCTCCATCGCTTTGATTTATCTGGTAATGGTATTGTTCCTGACTTGGGTGATGAGTATTGTGGAAAGGAGACTGAGACAAAGTGATATGCGTTAAAGGCCTCTCCAAAGCCTTTGGAGACAATCTGGTCCTGGACAACATCAACGAACACATTGAGCCCGGTGAAAAAGTGGTCATCATCGGCCCGTCCGGCTCGGGTAAGTCCACTTTCCTGCGCTGCCTGAATCTGCTGGAGCATCCGACCAGGGGTTCCATCCTGTTCGACGGACAGGACATCACCGCACCGCACACGGATATCAACAAGGTGCGGCAGCAGGTGGGCATGGTGTTCCAGCACTTCAATCTGTTTGCCAATCTGACCGTCAAGAAAAACATCACGCTCGCTCCGACCCGCCTCAAGCTGATGAGCAAAGAAGAGGCAGACGCAGAGGCGATGCGTCTGCTGGAGCGTGTCAATCTGGCGGACAAGGCGGATGCCTATCCGTCCCAGCTCTCCGGCGGCCAGAAACAGCGTATCGCCATTGTTCGTGCGCTGGCGATGAAGCCCAAGCTCATGCTGTTTGACGAGCCTACCTCCGCTTTGGACCCGGAAATGGTCGGCGAGGTATTGGAAGTCATGAAGGAACTGGCCAACGATGGTATGACCATGGTGGTCGTCACCCATGAGATGGGATTTGCGCGTGAGGTTGCTACCCGTGTGCTGTTTATGGACGGCGGCGGTGTCGTCGAACAGGGTACACCGGAGCAAATCTTCAACAATCCGCAGGAGGAGCGCACCCGTCTGTTCCTGTCCAAGGTCCTGTAAGGATCAAACAAAATAAACAGAGAAAACCGCGAGGTTGGAAGCCGTTCCAATCCCGCGGTTTTTTATTGCCCATCTGCCCTTATTCCTGCTCTCCCGCAAACTGCTCGCGTGTCCAGCGTTCCAGCACGTTCAGCTGTTCCGGCGTATGGAACCAATGCTCACCGTCCTCCATCACTGTCAGAGTGCAATGAAACTGTTGCACGAATCCATCCACCGTATCACGTGCCGTCAAGTTATCCTGTCCCGCATACAAAATTGCTGTCGGGCAGTCCCACCGGCAAACGGGGTGCGCGTTCGCATACTGAAAATACTCCCAGTCCAGTGTCTCACCGAACTCCGTGGAAATGGTCTTGCGCTCGTTCAGCTCCGCTTCGGACACGCCCGCCCAAGTCATCATGTCCTGAATCAGCCTGCTCATGTCCAAAATCGGCGAGACAAACAGACTGTTCGCCAACGTCTCCTGCGCATACGCCAGCATGGAAAACCATGCCCCGATGCTGTTCGCCCGCAGGCAAATGGTCGTCCAACGCTGTTTGGCGTACGCCATCACCCGCTGCAGTTCCGGAACCACCTTCCACGGAACAAAATCTGCCGCTTCTGCCGTTCGCTCACCGCGTCCCGGCAGATCAACAGCCAGCACCTGCCAGCCGTATGGACAGACAATGTCCGCGAGGCTTTCGGCTTCTTCTTTGTATCCCATCTTTCCATGGACGAACAGAACCACTCGTTCGGCCGGAACGCCATAGACGATCGTCGGGATCGGTCCGATCCAATCCTGTTTCTGTTGTATCATAATAGATTATCCTTCCTCATGGCTTGCTTTTGCAGCGATTTAGTTTCCCTCTGTACAGTTTGCCGCGTCGATAGAGATCGCCAGCATCAGAGCGGCCAGCTCGTCCTTTGGATCCGCGTAGTCAATGACGTATGTATCTCCCCAATGCAGAGGCTCCTTGGTGATATGCACCGCCACACAGCAGGCAGACCACACATCGTAATTCCATCCAAGGAAATCACCTTCCGCCTGCCATCCGTGGAACGAAATGTCATATTTCGGCTTGAAAAAGGCAAACTTCTTCTGAATGGTTCCCTTCACCGCGCCGTCCATGATAATCTCAAACTCCGGCAACAAGCGAAATACTTTTTCCTGGATACGTCCGACTTCGCTTCCCGCCGCATTGTATACATGAAGGCGATGACCCAGCGACAGCAAATCTGCCTTGACAAAATAGCGGACTTCTCCCTGTTCATCGTACACATCATACGAGTCTGTCCACGAAAACACGCGCTGTTTGATGAGCAGTTTCAAAACTCTTCCCCCTTCCAAATGCCACTCTTTTCGGTCAGCACAACCGGTTTTCCAATCCAGATTGCCTTGGACGTAACTGCATGGCCGATGTCCTGTGTTTTGGCAACCGGCAGATCCGGACGGATGATCTCTCGAACCAGCTGAATCACATCCGGCTGAGACTGTTCGCGCTCCATCTGCGTAAAGGTACCCAGCAGCAAACCGCTGACTTCATCCAACACACCCAGCTGTTTCAGCTGGCTCAGATACGTAATCATCTGCGGTACGCCGCCGCTTCGCGCTTCCAGAAACAGCACCTTGCCGCGGCAGTCCGGGAAATATCGTGTCCCCGCCAGCTTGAGCAGACAGCGGATGTTGCCGCCGACCACAATGCCGGATAGTTCTTCTCCCTGTACCATGCGATAGCTCCACGAAAACAGATCGGGCTGTCCGGTATAAAACCGCATCTGATACAGGCTTCCGGGCAATCCCGTCTGACTATAGATCGCATTCAGCAGCACCGTCAGATCGCTGTATCCCCAGAATGATTTGGGTTGTCCCATCGAGTTTATCGCCCGCTCTATGACAGAAAAATCGAGATACGGAAGAATCTCATTGGCAACATCGCCGCCGGACAGATCAAAAACCGCATCAATGTTCCGATCATCGTACAGCTCCATCAAACAATCTGCCCGCTCTTTCGCCGTACTGCTGCGCACACCATCCCGCGCAAACAGACAGTCTGAGCGGCGGACCGAAATCCCTTCGTGATTCAACACCTGTTCCAGATGGTCCAGTTCTTTTGCTGCCTCCGGCTGCAATCCATTTGAGCAGCTGATCCACCCTGCCCGCCTGATCTCTTTCATAGGCATCCCCCTCTCCATTTCATTCAGTATAGCATGTTTCCCTGCAAGATACAAAACAATGGGATAAATCACACAACCATTTTGGACTTATATTGACATCCACATTCCCCCAATATATACTAATCCTATAAATAGTTCAATTTTAAGGAGAAACGGAGGCTATACATGGAACTTACTAGTTTTAACATCGGAACCGTACTTTGGCAGTTGTTCAATCTGGCTGTGCTCATTGCCGCCATCATTGTAGTTATTTATCTCGTGAAAAAATGGGATCAATGGTGGAAAAGCCATTCCTGACAAAACAAAACAGCGGGATGGACGCCATTGCTGGTTTCCATCCCGCTGCTTGCTTTTGCACTGTGTTCCGCCGGTTTCAGTGATTGCCGGCGCAGCCATGCTTGTCCTCTCCGCAGCTGTGACCGCCGCAGGAATGGCCACCGTGATGATGTCCGTGATGATGGCTGCACTGCGTGTTCGGGTCATAACGCAGTGTGCCATCAAGCAGTGCGCGCACACAGTCATCCGCATTGCCGGATGCGCCCGGATACAGCTGGATGCCTGCTTCCGCCAGCGCAGCGCGCGCGCCGCCGCCAATGCCGCCGCAGATCAGTACATTGACGCCGTTTCCAAACAGGAATCCGGACAGCGCACCATGTCCGCTTCCTTCTGCGCTGACAATCTGCTCAGACTGGATTTCGTTGTTCTCTACCTCATACAGCTTAAACGATTTACAGTGGCCAAAATGCTGAAAGACCATTCCATTCTCATACGTTACGGCAATTTTCATTGGATTCCTCTCCTTGTATTCGGCGCAGGCTGTCTTCCGCTCCGATGCGGTATGCCGTCGTGCACGACGGACGCCTGCTTCGCCCTTTATTTACGACATATGTCGTTTAATATAGTATACACCATTTTCAACATATGTCAACTATATTTCACCACATCACCGCATCAAATTTCCGAACCGCTTCCCCATTTCGTGACCTTTTCCCACTTCCGCCCGCTGAGACCGAACCAGTTTCGTCCAATTTTTCTCTTTACATTCATCAAAAAAATATGCTATACTGTCTTCGCAATGAGTTGCTGGATGGCGTAAGTCCGATTGCCGTTCCGCAGACTCGTTGTTTTTTTATGCCCACAAGGAGGAGTCCATTCATGTCCAATCAAGCCGTTAAGCTCTGGAACAAAAACTTTGTTCTGATTATCGTCATCAATTTTCTGGTCTTTTTGAACCATCTGTCCATTCTGTCCACTTTCCCGTTCTACGTGGAATACTTGGGCGGCACCGAGGCGCAGGCCGGACTGGCGGCAGCCCTGTTTTCCATCATCGCCGTTGTGTTCCGTCCGTTTATCGGCTGGATGCTGGACAGCGGTAAGCGCAAAGCCATTTTGATCATCGGTCTGTGCGGCATGGCGCTGATGCTGATCGGTTACCTTGTGCTGTCCAGCTTCTATCTGGCCTTTGTCTGCCGTATGATTCACGGCGCATCGCTGGCCTTTTCCAACACGTCCACCTCGACCATCGCCACGGACATCATTCCCAAGCCGCGCTTTGCAGAAGGCATGGGTATGTTCGGTCTGGCGACTGCGCTGGCCACAGCCTGTGCTCCGGCACTCGGTCTGGCAATCATGAACAGCATGGGCTTCCCGGCTCTGTTCCTGATGGCGGCCGGCTCTATGGTTCTTGCACTGGTTCTGTTCCTGATGCTCAAGACCCCGGCGGTCAAGGTAGAACGCAAGCCGCTGAATATCAAGGGCTTGCTGGACGCAGATGCCATGCCGGCTTCACTCACTGCATTGGTGTTTATGCTGACCTACGGCGCGCTGGAGAATTTCACCGCGAAGTTTGCCGCAGAAGAAGGTCTGCCGAGCGGCGGTATCTTCTTTGCCATCATGGCGGTTGCCCTGCTGGTAACCCGTTTGACCGCCGGCAAGGTCACGGACAAACACGGCGAGGCAATTTTCGCCTACACCTGCAATCTGGCGATGCTGCTCGCATTCTTAATGATGGGACTGTTCCCCAATCTGTTCACCTATCTGTTTTCCGCTGTTCTGGCCGGTTTCGGCTTCGGCGGACTGGAACCCGCACTCCAGTCCATGGCGGTGGCGATTGCTCCGCCGGAACGCCGCGGCAGCGCCAATTCCACCTTCCTGTGCGCCTATGACATTGGTATCGGCGTAGGCGGCGGTATCGCCGGCGTGCTGATTTCCGCCGTTGGCTACCACAACATGTTTGTCATCATGGCGCTGTTCAACGTCCTGTCCATTGTTATTTATCTGTTGATTGGACGCAACCATCCGTCGTCCTTTACCTATCGAAAAAAGCACGGAATCCAGTAATTCCGTCCAAAAAAAGAAGCACTGATGGCAGCTGTTCCGCTGCTCATCGGTGCTTTTGTTTTTTCTTCAGGGAAGCTGCTGCAGGATCTCCCGGTGGATTTCCTCTGCACTGCGCATCGTTCCGTTTCGTACACAGTCGATCACGGTCCATCCCAGACTCTTTGCGCAGTACTCCGCCGCCTCACGGGAACGGTTCATATACGCCAGATCGCGCTCATGGATATCCTTTCTGCTTTCGTCCCCGTGATACCGCACACTCATCAGGCTCTGGCTGATGTTCGGGTCTACCCGCAGATACAGCACCTGATCCGGCGCCGGAATGCCCATCTGCCGGTACTCAAAGGAGAACAGCCAATCCAGATAGCTGTCCCACTGCTCCTGCGGCAGTTTGGAGCACTGATGGATCGCATTCGAGGTCGTATACCGATCCGCGATCACAGTTCCGCCGCTGTGGTACAAGTCGCCCCAGTCGGTCTTATAGCTTGCATAGCGATCCACTGCGTAAAAACTGGACGCTGCATAGGCATTGACGTCCGACGCCTCCTGTCCAAACGCCCCTGCAAGATACATCCGCACCAACGCGGACGACTCGCTGTCATAGACCGGAAACGATACCTGCCGCACCTGCTCTCCCCGCTGCTGCAACGCGTCCCGCAACAGTGCCGCCTGTGTGGCCTTTCCGCTTCCATCCAGACCCTCAATGACAATCAATTTCCCATTCATGCCTTCTGCCCTCCGTGTTGTTCTTCGGATAGTATACCATATCCTCACCCACTCGGACAATGAATCTTTGTTATGTACGATCTGTTTTTATCCGGTCGATGCTGTTTTCCCGTCCTTCCCGTGCTATAATATCCTTACATCATACCAAAACTATCTTGAATGGACAAAATTGTGAGGGAAGCGAATGGAAATCATGAAGGAGAACAATACGCCGAACCATCCGTCCGGTCTGCTGGTCTTTGCGGCGAGTGAAGCCGAGAGAGAAGCGGCGGAATTGCTGGCTAAGCGGTTAAACGCAGAAATCACACAGGAGAAGCCGGACGCAGACCATACCGGTCTGGTGCTGCAGCTGGATGCCGACGGTCTCTGTCTGGTCGGCGGCGGGCTGGTTCTGCGCGGCGATTTCACCCGTATGCTGCCGCGGCTCAAACCCGCCAATTTGCAGCGCGAGCTGTTGGTGCGGGCATCCAAACGAAAAAACGCAGGCAGCACCCCGACAGCGGTTGATGCCACCGCCGGATTGGGAGAGGACGCGCTGCTGCTGGCGGCAGCCGGTTTTTCCGTAAAACTCTATGAATACGATCCGGTGATTGCGGCGCTTTTGCGGGATGCTCTGCGCCGGGCCGCGGAACTGCCGGAATTAACGGACATTGTGGGGCGAATGGAGCTGTTTGAAGCGGACAGCCTGACCGCGCTGCCGCAGCTGTCTGCTGCCCCGGATGTGATCCTGCTCGACCCCATGTTTCCGGCCAGACAGAAAAGTGCGCTGATCAAAAAAAAGTTCCAGCTGCTGCAGCAGCTGGAGCGGCCTTGCGCGGATGAAACCGAGCTGATGAACGCCGCCATCGCCGCCCATCCCCGCAAAATCGTCATCAAACGGCCTCTGAAAGGCCCGTATCTGGCAGGACGAAAACCCAGCTATTCGCTCACAGGCAAAGCGATCCGCTATGACTGTCTCGTGCTGCCGTAAGTATGTATCTGCGTGACGATTACAGCAAGCCCTGTTGCATCGCCGCGCGTACGTCCAACAGGCTGTCGTACACGCCCGCGCAGATCTGACGCAGCTCCTCGGTCGGCGGCGTCAGATCCGGAATCATAATTGTCGTACATCCCGCAGCGGCACCGGCGCGGAGTCCATTGGTGCCATCCTCAAACACATAGCAATCCTCCGGCGCGCAGCCGAGCCGCTCCGCAGCCAGCAAAAAAATATCCGGCGCCGGCTTGCTGTTGACTACCTCATCTCCGCCCGCAATGACATCAAAGTATTCCCGGATTCCGGCCAGCCGCAGATTTTTTTCAATCTGCGCACAGGCATTGCTGCTCGCAACTGCCAGTTTGATTCCCCTGCTGCGCAGATAAGACAGGATTTCCCGCGCACCGGGCTTTTGGGGCACCGCTGTTTCTACCTGCCTTGCAACGCGATCAATACAGCACTGTCTGAACCGCTCTGCGTCAATCGCCGGATAATAGGTGCGGATGATGGCTAACATATTTTCCCCGTTGGAACCGCACACCGCTCTGGGAAAATCGGGATTGGGAATTTGTCCAAATTCCTCCGCCAGAGCCATCCAACTGTCCTGATACAGCCGTTCGGTATCGAACAGCGTACCATCCATA
The DNA here is from genome assembly GCA_051887235.1 of Butyricicoccus sp. Taxonomy (GTDB): domain Bacteria; phylum Bacillota; class Clostridia; order Oscillospirales; family Butyricicoccaceae; genus Butyricicoccus_A. Next base: position 10,313 of record JBJEZE010000101.1, on the reverse strand, counting down.
TCAAAAATTGCACCATGCTTCATAATACGTTCCTCATTTTCTTGTGTTTACGGACGGGACAGCAGACGGCTGCTGTACTGCTCCAGTGCCAGCATGGACGCGCCGGCAGCAAAGGCATTTTTACGCCGCGAACAGGGATAGATATAGTCAATATCGCGGGCAAACCGGTCATACTGCGCCGCTTTTTCACACAGCGTATCCAGATAGGGCGTGATATAGGCACCCACCGCGCCGCCGACAATCAGATCCGTGTTCATCAGCATGCGCAGATTGGTGAGAAGGATCGCGAGATGATCCAGATAGCTGTCCCACATGCTGTCGGCTTCCGGATCTCCGGCCTCTACGCTTCGGAAAAACGTTTGCAGCGTCTGCCCCTGTTTCAGCAAGCGCTTGGGAGAGAGATACGCATCGGCACAGCCATGCTTGCCGCAGTAGCAGCGATCGCCGTTGGGAATCAACAGCATATGTCCGATTTCTCCCGCCTGCCAGCCGTCCCCCAGATGCAGTCTGTTTTGCAGCATGAGCGCACCGCCGACCGATTCGTTGAGTGAGACGTACAGATAAGTGGGATGTTCCGGACACAGTTCGGAAAAACAGGCACAGTTGGCGTCGTTCGCGACCACCACAGGAAACGGAATCTGTTTGCGGAACCGATCCAGACTGATGTGCTCCAGATCAAAAATATGCGACCGGATCAGCAGCTTGGATTGCTCGTCGATGATACCGGGAAACGAGATGCCTGCGCTGAGAACCGTCTGCACATTGATCTGATTTGCCTGCAAAAAATGTTCCAGCGCCGTACCGAGCGAACGGTACCAGTCCGGTTCGTCGCAGAATTGCAGCGGGAGCACCTGCTCTGCCAGCACCTCTCCCAGCAGGTCGGTGACGACAAGCTCAACATGATGCAGCGCAATGTCAATGCCGATGCCCAATCCGGCCATCCGGCACAGACGGATTTTTTTCGCCTTTCTCCCGCCCGTCGATTCCGACGTCCCGCATTCCTCCAAAATACCGGCTTCGATGAGGTCATTGATATTTTGCAGCGTTGTGGGCATGCTCAGATGAAGCCGACGGGCGACATCCTGTTTGGTCAACGTGCTTTCGGTGCGCAGCAGCTGAAGGATGCGCTCCGGATTCTGCATTTTTCCTGTATTCACGGCGGACATATGTTTACACCTACTTTGTGAAAATCTTTTATTAAAGTTAATGATAGCCTGTTTTGCCGGAAAGTGCAACTCTTTTTTTGAAAACGATTCCGCCAAGGCCGAAAAAGGAGCAGCCTTGGCGGGTCAAAAGAAATCGTTTTAATCAGACAAGCGGGATTCCAACGCCGCTTTTGCGTCCTCATAGCCCGGCTTGCCGAGCAGCGCGAACATATTCTTCTTATACGCCTCCACGCCCGGCTGGTCAAATGGGTTGACGCCGATCATGTATCCGGAGATGGCGAGGCTCTTCCAGAAGAAGTAAACCAGTTCGCCGAACGTGTAGTCGTTCAGCTGATCGACCGTGATCATCAGATTGGGAACACCGCCGTCAACATGCGCAAGAAGCGTACCCTTCATCGCTTTTTCGTTCATGTACTGCATGGTGCGTCCGGACGCAAAATTCAGTCCATCGACGTTTTCCGGATCATGCGGTACGGTCAGATCGTGCCGGGACTGCTCGACCCACAAAACCGTTTCAAACATGGTGCGCGCACCGTCCTGAATGAATTGTCCGATGGAATGAAGGTCGGTGGAGAAGTTTGCGGAGACCGGAAACAGTCCCTTTCCGTCTTTGCCTTCGGATTCCGCCATCAGCTGCTTGTACCACTCGCCGAACATGGTCAGTGACGGCTCATAGTTGGCCAGAATCTCGATGCTTTTTCCCTTCATGAGCATCAGAAAACGCATTGCCGCATACAGCATGGTGTCGTTGGTCATCAGGTCCGGATTGTCATACCGTCTGCATGCATCGCCGCAGCCCTGCATAACCTGATCAATGTCCATCCCTGCGGCGGCCATCGGCAGAAGGCCGACCGCTGTCAGGCAGGAGAACCGTCCGCCAGTTGCGTCCGGAACGACAAACGTTTCATAGCCTTCCGCAACGGCAAGTCCGCGCAGTGCGCCCTTGTTCGCGTCCGTTGTCGCATAAATGCGCGATCTGGCGCCCTCTTTTCCGTACTTCTCCTCCAATTTTTCCTTGAACAGGCGGAACGCTACCGCGGGCTCGGTCGTCGTACCGGACTTGGAAATAACGTTGACGGAAAAATCACGGTCACCGATAATATCCATGATGTTCTGCACGTAGTCCGAGCTGATGTTGCTTCCCGCAAAGTATACTTCCACACCGTCGCCATTCTTCGCAAGCTGATTGGCAAACGGACCCTTGGTGAATTCGATGCCGGCGCGCGCTCCCAGATAGCTGCCGCCGATGCCAATGGAAACCAACACGTCGCTCTGCTTCTGAATCCGCTTTGCCGCTTCCTTAATGCGCGCAAATTCTTCCGTGTCGTATTCAAACGGCAGATTGAGCCAGCCGAGCATTTCGCTGCCCGCGCCGGAGCGTTCCATCAGCGTGCGGTAGGCTGTGCTCACGATCGGACGCATCTTCTCCAATTCGGCTTGGGAAACGCCTGCATTTTTGATGTTAAATTGAATCATGTTTCTTCTCCCGTTTCCGATATTCTGATTCTATTTTTGCCGGTTTGCTTACTCCTCGATGATCTGAATGACCGTACCAACCGAGATGTCCGGCTTGGGCTTGTGCTCGACATAGATCGTGCCCGGCAGTTCAACGGTGGTCTGGCCGCTGAAGTTGACCGTGCAGTGACCCAGTCCGGCCAGTGTGACCGGGGCCTCTGAGCCAACCGCCGTGATTTTATATGCGCTGTCGCCGATCTTGAGCGTCTGTCCCGCGGCAATCGTGCCGTTGATCGGGTTCACACTGACCGAATAGCAGTAATCGCGCAGCTCCTCCGGTGCATTGTCCCCGAACAGGATAAACATATCGGCGTCCTTGAACTCGTCCACACAGCTGCCCAGCGCCTTGACCTGATTTTCGTAGATGATTTTCATACTATGATTTCCTCCTTGTATCTTGCAGTTCACGTTTGTTTCTGTTTTCGGATTGATTCGGCAGGAAAACCGGATTTCCCTGCCCAAGCAATCCGGAACGCATCCGGATTGTGACATCCAGCGGCAAAATCGCCGCCGGATGTCATTTTTTTCAGAGAGATGAGGTGACGTACTGTGTAGATTACGCCGCATACAGGCCGAAGCTTGCAGCGTAAGCGATCAGAACACGGATCCATCCGGTCAGGAAGCGGGAATACATGACGGAGAGCACACCGACCTCGATGGTTTCGGTCTCTGCTTCCGCCAATCCCAGGCCAACCGGGATGAAGTCGCAGGCGCCCTGTGTGTTGATGGCAAACAAAGCCGGGAGCGCCAGCTGCGGGGCGATGTTGCCCTTGCCGATCTCTGTGCCAACCAGGGTACCGACGATCTGGGCGATGACCGCGCCCGGGCCCAGCAGAGCAGACAGGCCGGGAATCGAACAGATGATGCCGAGAATCAGCAGACCGACGATGTTGCCGGCAAGCGGTGTCAGGATCTTCGCGAAGGCATCGCCGAAACCGGAACCGTTGATGACACCGATGAGCATGGAAACGAACGCCATGAACGGAAGCAAGGTGGTGATACAGGTCTGAATCGCGTCGCGCGCCGCCTGGTAGAAGGTGTTGACGATTTTGCCGACACCGAGTCCGACCTTGGTAATCCAGCTCTTGTTTTCCTGCTTCGCCAGCGTTTCGGAGACCTTCATATCCGCCGTGAACGTTGCGCCGCTGGATTCCTGCTTCTTTGCTTCCGGCGCCTGTTCCGCTGCCGGAGCAGCTTCCACACCGTCTGCCAGCGAGATCTGCTTGGAGGTGACACCGGAAACGTAAATGTCTTCCGTGATAAACTGCGCCATCGGACCGGACTTGCCAACCGGATTGGTGTTGATGGTGGGAATGCGCTTCTTCGGATAGATGCCGCAGCGGAGTGTGCCGCCGCAGTCGATGATGACCAGTGCCAGCTCGTCCTCCGGGCAGTTGGTTTTAAATCCGTTGACCGGGATCAGGCCGGACAGCTCGAGAATTTTGGGCAGGCATTCCGGCTCTGCGCCGCCGCCCGTGATAAACATTACCTTGTTGCGCTTCTCGGTCGGGGTGATGACCAGTGGGCCGCCAAAGCCGCCGGAACCTCGCTCGACGCGAATGGATCTATATTCTGCCATGTTGGTTTCCTCCTTCTTACTTTGCCGTCTTGAGCGTGCGGCTCAGCGTGACGCCCTGCTGCTTTTCAACAATCTTGGTGGTGAACTCGGTAGCCCAGCCGGAGATGAAGTTTGCAATCAAACCGACGAGCAGATAACGGATGGCCAGCGGCGTGGTGTCCAGCCCCAGTGTGGTGATGCCGTTTGCAATGCCCAGATAGATGAAGATTTCCGATGCATTGATGTGCGGGAAAATACCGCTGTTGGTGTGGCAGTGATAGGTTGCGGATGCGTAATAGCAGGGTTTGTAGAACTCCGGCATAAACTTGCCGATGGAGAGCGCCATCGGGTTGCCAAGCATGAATGCGCTGACCCAGGGCAAAACCGCATAGCGGAGGAGCGGGTTACCGGTGCAGACACGCGCCAGTTTCTCTACCGCTTCGTCGCCTGCCAGAGCGATGATCGCGTTCATCAGGACAAGCAGCATGACGATGGTCGGGATAATGCCGGTTACCCAGCTCACAAACTGCTCTCCGCCGAGAGTGAACAGGTTCATAAAGCCTGAGGCCAAATTGACGATAAAATCCATGATTTTCCACCTTTCTTATTGTCTTACAGTTGCTTTTCGTTGTATGATCGTACGGGCGGAGATTCCGATCTTCTGGAACGGGGACGGAGGCGATGCGATTTCCTCGCCGGCGACATATTTGTTATAGGTCAGTGCGGCGTCGGCGATGGCTTTGCGCAGGTTGCGATGCCCTCTCGGGCCGTCCTCTTCGGTCAGCGTACCGATCATCCTGCCGTCCAACCCTTTCAACGGGCGGACACGGGCGAGACAGGTGACGCCTTCCATCTTACGCGCGGTTTGAATCCGCCCTTCCTCGTCGATGAGGAACATGACGATGGCCCCGGCATGAAAGCCGCCCGCCTTACGTCCGCAGGCGACCCTTCCCTGCCGCCGCAGCTTGACAAATTCGTTGGAAAAGTGACGCATCTGCATCATACTCAATACCGCTTGCAGCACAAACGCCGCCGCAACAATCAATCCCAGTTTCAACATGAAAGTTCCTCCGTTCCGTGGTACTATGGTTGTGTTTATTCTCCTATCTGACGGTACAGCGCACGAAGCAGTGCGGAAAAGGAGTCCGCCGCCGCGATCCGGTTCAGCATTCCTTCGTCCTGTGCGATGGTAATGATTTCATCATAGACGCGAATCAGGAAATTATCTTCCGTTGCAATCTGCTCCGGAAGCCCAAGCAGGAAGATGACCCGTATCTCATGATCGCGATACTGCAGCGGCTGCGGGAAAACACCGATGGCGAGCACCAGTTTGTCTCCGGCATACTGCACGCTGTGAGGGATCGCAATGGAATGATCAAACACCATCGTCCCCCTGCGCTCCCGTTCGCGCAGACGTTCGGCAAAGCCATCGTCCAGCTGTCCGCTTTCGGTCAGTTGCGAAACCATTCGATCGACGGCTTCTTCATAGCTCTGCACGTTGTCCAGAACGAAAAAGCGGTTTTCCTCCAGCAGACCGGTCATGACAAACCAGTTATTGTCCAAAATCGGAACATCGACCTGATCCCAGTACTTTGCTTTTTCTATTTTGTGCAGCAGCTCGCGGTCATTGAATATCTCATGGATACGGATGATCGGCCGGTCGCAGGCGCAGGAAAGCGCTACCGTGGTCAATACGATGTCATATTGGTTCAGCAGCTCTGTTGTCACCTTTTCGTCGGCAAACAGCTGAATCTCCGCCGAGCTGTCCAGAATCTTTTTGAGCTGTACCGCTACCAGCCGGGCTGTGACGCGGCCGGTGCCGCAAACAACAGCGACGCGGAACGGTTTGCTCTGGCTGAGGTCGCTCTCCGTCAGGAAGACCCCGAAATACGATGCGAGATAGCCGCGCTCGTCCTCCGAAACCGCCAGCCCGTATTTCTTACTGATGACGCGGGACGCAATGCCTGCCATTTGATACGCGAGCGGGTATTTTTCACGCAGATCATCCAGCATTGGGTTTTTAAGCTGGACACGGAAGCGCAGGCGGTTGATCATAAACATCAGATGGTACAAAAATTCTTCGGTGAACTGTCCGCTCTGAATGGTGATATCCATCTCCGCCTTGATCTGACGGAGAATTTGCTCCATCAGCGGCCGCACCGTCTCGTCCAGTGCAATGGAATGCATATCCTGAATATCTGCGGGAGTGCGCATTCCGACAATGGGAAGAAAGATGAACAGCCGTTCCTCGATGGGAATTTCCACGTGCAGAATCTGTGCAAACCGATCGGCCAGACGATCAACAATTTCAAATTCCGGCCGCGCCGTGAGATTGTAGTATCGGGACGAAAGCTGTCCGATGTAATGTCCGGTCAGGAACCGATCCAGCATGAGGGTCACAAACTGTTCAAACAAATCGCGCACGCTTTTTTCAAACGGATGCTGTGCAAACATCTCCGCGATGGCCTGTACCAGTTCTTCATCCATCGGATACTTCTGGTAAATCGGCTCATAGACATTGTCCAGAACATATTTTCGGATGTCGCTCTCCCTGCCGTGCAGCAGCAATCCCTTGCTGGTCTTGCCCACAATCGTCAAGTCATACGGTTCGATTTCCGTCCGCAGCTTTTTCAGATCGCTCACCAGGGTCGTCCGCCCGATATTCATTTCATAGGCGAGTTCATCGGTCAGCAGAGGTTCTTCTGAACGCATCAGTTTTCCGAACATGTAATCCATGCGGTTGCGTGAGGAATTGAGAAAATCATCCTCCTGCATAATCTGGGACACGAGCTCATGGAAACGGTCTGCCTGGAAGACGCGCAGGCTGTACTTGCCCTGTACGCCTTCAATCACCGCACAGTCGCGCAGTTCCTCGTTGATCTGCTTGATGTCGTTGCGCACCGTCCGTTCGCTGACGCCAAGACGGGAAGCCAAGGTGCTGACAGTCGTAACCGGTGTTCTACGGAAATATTGCAGCATGGTTGCGATTCGATTGTCGCTAAATAAGCTCTTCATGAAGTCAGCGTTCCTTTCTTCCTGTTTGGAGAATTAACCGCGGGATTTTCCGCCGGAGATATTGATTGTAGTGCCGGCAATGTAGCTTGCACGGTCGGAGATCAGATACGCAACCAGATCACCGACTTCGTCCAGTTTGCCGTCGCGTCCCATCGGAATGACCTTGGTGTAGTCGGTGGACAGCTCCTCCGGCTTGCAGCCGCGGGTGTACGCCAGCGCTTCGTTGTAGGCCGCCGTGCGCAGGCCGGTTGCTTCCATGATGCCGGGCGCGCAGGCCAGCACTCGAATGTTGTACTTGCCCAGCTCCTTCGCCCACGAACGAGTGAAGCTATCCACCGCGCCCTTGGTTGCGGAGTACGCCGACTGTCCCTGCGAGCCTTCCTTGCCGGACTCCGAAGACATATTGACAATGACTCCCTTTCCCTGCTTGAGCATCTGCTTTGCGCAGGCCTGTGCGCACAGGAATACGCCCTTGACATTGACTGCGAACATCTTGTTAAACGAGTCGTCGTTCAGCTCATACTCCGGCTTTTCTCCTACGACATCCACCAGCAGACGCGGCAGGTTGATGCCTGCGTTATTGACCAGTGCATCGATCCGTCCGAACTTGGCGACGACCGCGTCCGCCATGTCCTGCACGCTCTTACTGTCTGTAACATTGCACTGAACACAGTACGCGCCATCCAGTTCCGTACCCGTCTGGACGTTCATATCAACAATGACCGCCTTTGCCCCGACCTTGGTCAGCGTATCCACAACGTGCTTTCCAATGCCGGATGCGCCGCCGGTAACGATGACGACTTTGTCCTCCAGCTCCAACCAACTTTGATTCATTGCAGTTTCCTCCTGTTTCTTTTCGTTTGGACCATTCGCCGTTCGCTTGGCGTTTGATCTTTTGTGAGTCCATTGTAGGTCAGAAACAGTCGGAATTTAATGCCGCCTTTTTCCCCTGGTTGGAAAAGAATTAATGCACCATTTTTCCGCCGGACGGAAAAACCATGGTACTATTCTCTGATTTGTGAGATTTCGCCGCGTTGGATTTGTGAGAAACATCCAATAACTTATATCTTTTATAAAATATTTAATAAAAGTTATCTCTATTATACTGCTGTGTTACAGAATGTCAACTCAGCAATCTATCCAAATTTCTCGGCTGTTTTTTGGAAGCAGTCCGTGCCGATACTGCCCACACGACTTGTGTATTCCAATCTGCGTCAGCGCTGCACAAAGCGCAGAGACAAAAAAGCAGCTGGACGAAAACGTCCAGCCGCTTTGATCATTTCACAGCAATCTATGGCGAAGGCATCCCACGCCTTTCGCTGTTTTGGCGTAACCCGTCCATTCAAGAACGCAGAAGCACGGTAAAAACAGAAGATACAATACCAATGCCCAACGCCAGTGCACCTGCGATGCCAACGGTGTGAATACCGGTGTACAGTGCAAGCGTTGTGGAATGCTGAATGCAATACAACATCGTCTGATAGATTCCGCCGCCCGGCACGAGAGGAATCAGGGAGACGGCAAGAAAAATCGTGACCGGAGCGCGTAAAGAGCGTGCACAGTATTCCGAATAAAAGGTAATCCCGATTGCAGCCAGAAAGTAGCATGGAATGCTGCTGGCGGAAAACAAAATACCGCTGAGAGCATAAATCAACCATCCCAGCATTCCTCCGAATGCAGAAAACAGGAGTTTACGTCCGGAGATTTGAAAGATGATGCCAAAGCAAAGGCTGGCAAACAAACTCATCACACATTCATAAAGCAATTCAGCCATGGAGTCCTCCCAAAAAAGCTACGATACTGAGCGGAAGCGCAACGCCAACAGCGATTCCGGCGGCAACCAGAAGCGCTTCGGTAAATTTGCTGATTCCAGCCATCACATCCCCAGCAACCAGATCGCGGATTGCGTTCGTAATCGGGAGCCCCGGAACAAGGAACATGATGGATCCGATAATCACATTGCTGTACGTGGGGATGATGTCCAGACGAAAACTGCATACAGCGGCCAACGAGACCCAAGCGGCCCCGATAATATGGATAAACAATCCATTGAAGTGTACCTTCCGCATGCCGGCGGTCATCAGCCAAAGAATCACACAGATTGCAAATGCGCAAACAGCTTCCGGAAGAGAGCCGTGAAACAGCAGTGTGAAGAAAAAGCCGATCCCGCCCGTGGCGAGGCAGAGAGACCGATTTTGAAAGGCGTGACCGCCTGAAATGTCTGCAATACGGGCGTTTATTTGCTCATAGTCCATCGGAGAAGAACAGATTTCGCGGCAAAGCGAATTGAGCTGATCCAACTTGCCCAGATTGGTGGAACGGTTGTGTATTCTGCGCACGCGGGTCACAGGTTGTGCCCCGTCACGCACAAAAGAGGTGATGATAGCAGTCGGTACTGCGTAGACATTCGCCTCTGTCGCTCCATATGCAAAGCAGATGCGGGAGATGGATTCTTCCACTCGGTAGATCTCTGCCCCGTTTTCCAACAGTGCAGCACCGATGTTTACGGAAACCGCAATTAACTCAGATGATGTCATACACAACTCCTTACGATATACGATATTGCTCCTTTCGCAGGAACGAATACTACAGTAGTAGCATGGATGAGAGAACTTGTCAAGGTTATCCCACTCGACGGAGCGGCGCAAATCATCCGACCGAATTCGCAGCGGATGGCAGCCCGCGTGCACTGCGCAGGAGTGGAATGGGAAAAAAACAAAAAGCTCACTTCGTTCAGAAATGAGCTTTTTCAGGTTGGTGGGAGGTGGTGGATTCGAACCACCGAAGTCGTTGACAACAGATTTACAGTCTGCCCCCTTTGGCCACTCGGGAAACCTCCCATATTTATTTGTAATGTGTCAAGGAAAGATACCGTCCGAGAGACGGTATCTTTATGGTGGGAGGTGGTGGATTCGAACCACCGAAGTCGTTGACAACAGATTTACAGTCTGCCCCCTTTGGCCACTCGGGAAACCTCCCATATTCACTTGACAGATCAAAGCTGATTGGAGCTGGTGGACGGACTCGAACCCCCGACCTGCTGATTACAAATCAGCTGC
>JBJEZE010000100.1:0-1910 GCA_051887235.1 Butyricicoccus sp. | reverse complement strand
TCCCCGGGCGCATAGGAATGGACAATATGGTAGCCCAGGATGCCGCCGCATTTGCCCCAGCGCCGCTTGGTTGCCTGCATTTCCTGAAACGCCGTCTCAAGACCACAGTTGATAGCCGTCTGCAGACGGGCCTTTGCCGGGTTTTCGATGTACCGCAGCGCGTCTGTCAGATCCGTCTTTTCCTCGTTCTGCGCATAGCACAGGCAACGATCCAGCCGGGAGCGGATGACGATGATTTTATCGTAGGCCATTACAGCGTGTCCTTCACGAGCTGCCAGGCTTGTTTTGCCAGCACCGCCGCACTGTGGATCTCTGCCTGTGTCGCATAGCCTTTGCCGTTTGCCCAGTGGGCAAGCTGGTTGATATTGGTGCCGATGCCGGACAGCTCCCGCAGAAGGGCGGCATAGCAGTCCGGCGGGCGGGGCTTGAGCTGCTCGCCCATGATACACTTGCGGACTGCGCCGCTGGCGGACAACCCGCTGTCCCGGCACAGCTGCGTCAAATGCCGGTATTCGGCATCATCCAGCCAGAGGCCGATAAAGTGATTCCGGCTGCGCAAAGAATCCCTCCTTCTTCAAATGAAATGCGTCTCACCGTGAGACGCAAATCGAGGGGTCTTAGGGGCATGCCCCTAACAATGGTCGTTTGTTTAACAAATGACATACTTGCTCAATCAGCGCCGCAAGCGGCGCTGATTGATTTATCGCTGAGGCGCAGTGGCTTTTGTACGTCTGGTCTTTTGGGACGGACGCTCCATTCGGTGTTCCAGCATCAGCAGGTTCTGAAGCTCTGCCTCACTTTTCGGCAGATACCGGACAGCCCGAATGGTTTGGTCATAGGCGATCCGGCTTTGCATAAAACTGTTGTAATCGACTTCGTGGGTACATCCGTCTTCTGGAACGTACTGTAAGGTCTCAATGGGCAGCGCGGAACGAAGCACGCGCTGTACCTGACTTTTGTAGTCAATGGGATAAACCCGCCCTGCCAGCTTGCCGTCACGAACACCCTCCACAACGACGCGGTAGGCCAGAATGCCCTCCGGTTGATCGGCATAATAGGTCCAGATACAGTTCGCGTTGGTATCGTCCAGAAAGACTTCGCGTTCCCGCACACACCATGTTCCATGGGGACGGCTCATCCAGTAGAACGCACGGTTTTCCATATTGGGGTCCTGTGCGCTGTCCCAGAGCTTTTTGGCGTCAAGGTCAAAATCCTCCGGATAGGCCCGCGTGTTCTTCTGAACGATCTCCGCCAGAAAGGCGAGAATATTTTCCTGATAATTTGTTTCCTGCTCCATGCAGTGATATCATTCCTCCTAACGTTCCTGCTGTACCGTCTGATTCCTCTGTGTGCAAAGGGATGGGCACCGCTGTTCAATGGCGTCGATCAGGTTGGCGGCGCAGCTGCGGATGGTGTCCAGCGATGCTTTCAGCTCGTCCAGCTCCTTGCCCTTACTCCACCCCGCAACATATCCAAAGGAATAATCTGATGTGTCAATTCCGAAATGCTGACAGACCACATAGGCCACACTTTCCGCCTCGACCTCGCGGGTATGGCGGTCTTTCGCCGGGGTGTTATTTTCTGTACGCCGGTGCAGCATGGCGTGGCCGATTTCGTGGAGCATGGTTTTGACGGTTTGCCGCTGGCTCATCTCCGGGCGAATATAGATTTCGCCGGTAACAGAATTGAAGCAGCCTTTGGCTGAACCGGGCGGTGCTTCATATAAAATAGGAACCGGCGAAGCGCTTGTAATGGCGTCCGCCAGTTCCGTATAATTTGTAATATCGCCGGTCAATTCACGTACACCGATGCTGGGGAGCTCTTTGCCTTCCGTCTGGGAAATGTCAAAAACGGTAACGATTCGGAACCGCATAAGCTGAACCAACGTGCGCTCCCGGACCGGCTTACCG
>JBJEZE010000099.1:0-1920 GCA_051887235.1 Butyricicoccus sp. | reverse complement strand
AGGCGGTCAACCGGGTCGGAAAATTTTTGCGCAGAGAAAAATAAACAGGCTGCTTGGCCCGCATCGGTTGGATGCGGGCCGTTTCTGTTCCGGTATGGACAGAGTGGGGAAGATCTGCATGGGTTGCGCGCCGGGACGGAGAAAATATATCGAACTTTTTGGAGAAAAGGGAGAAATTGGAGGACTATAGATAAAATGGTAGAAACACCCAAGCGCGTGTGATATACTGAGAAAAATGGAAGGGGGACTGTGCGATGAAGCGGAATATCATAGGAGCATTGCTGGCGGGTGCTGTGGTTTGTATGATGTGCGCGGCATGTGCGATGGAGATGAGCGTACCAGAAAGAGAGGATGGTGCGCCAGTTATCAAAGAAGTGCAGCCGGCCGAACCGCTTCCGGAAGAGGTGTTGCAGCAAGCAGAGAACGACTGGAACGGTGTAAAAACAGACCGGAAAAAAGACGGCATTCTGTTGGAGTTTTATCGACCGGACAGCGCGTCCGCTTTTGTCAGCGAGACAGTATGCCGTCAGTATGCGGACGGGAAGAAATGGCGGGAGATCAGCAGCATGACGTTTGATCCGCCGCAAACAGCAACGGGGGTTGCGTCTGAACCGGAGGAGAGCAGCGCTTACGGGCCGGAACAGCGGAGGGATACGGACTGCAAAAACGGACAGGAATATCGCTATAAAGTGGTGTATTGCTGTGAGGATGGAACCTATCTGGCCAGCAAAGTGGCAAAGGGGATGTGGTTGGAGCCGCCGGAATGGATGGAATGTGAAAGCACGGAATCCGGTGCGATCACAATGCAGTGGACGGAAAACCCAAAGGCAGACGGCTATCAGGTCGAGTATACGTACACGGTGAAGCGGAAAGGCGGGGGAAAAGTCGTCTATGGTTGGAAGGAAAAAACAGATCGGACCAGTATGACACTGACGAAACAGATCAAACCGGGAAGGACATATCGCGTGTGTGTTCGCGCGTACAAGACGGTGGATGGGATGACCTATTCCAGCACGCGAAGTGAAAAACGGAAGGTGACCATGCAGCAGGACAACAGAGGTGTATTGGCATGAAAACATGGGGAAAGGAGAGGGTTTGGATGAAACGATGGAGAAAATGTGGTATTGCGACGCTTTTGCTGGCAGCATTGTGCGTGCCGAATGGCAGTGCGTCGGAACAGATTGCTGTGCAGGGAGAAACCCGGACGGAACAGACCGAGTCGGTGACAGGGGATTTTTCTCTGGTATCGGTTCAGAATCGGGAGGATGACATTGCGATTGGATACCGTATGGAAGACCGCAGCGGGGCAGAGTTTTCCCTGCTGTGCCGCAAGGACGACCGGAGCGGCGAGGGCTACGAAGTGATTGATACAATCAGCTGGAAGGGCGGCGGCTGGGCGCCGGAACCGCCGGGAGATGATGAAGTGGGAACGCGGTACTGGATGGACCGGAAAGCCTATAATGGGACAGTGTATACATATAAACTGGTCCACGTCTATGAGGATGGACATTGCACAGCCAGCTGTCCGGTTTCCATGTGCCGACTGGTACAGCCGGAACTGCGCAAGGCTGTCAGCACCAAAGCCGGAACGTTCAAGCTGGAATGGAAGACCAATTCCAAGTCGGACGGCTATGAGATCCTGTATTCTGAACAAAAGAATATGAGCAATGCGAAAATCAAGCGGATCCGGAGCAAGACAACCGGGCAGAAAACAATCTCCGGTTTAAAGTCCGGCAAGACGTATTATGTCCGCTACCGATCTTTCCGAACGGTGGACGGCGTCGTGTATTACAGCGCGAAGAGCAACCGGAAACGGGTGACAATCGCGTAAATGGAACACCATGTGCCGCCGCGTCAACCTCCGGCTGGACGAATGCAGAAAAATATGCTACGATAGAGCCGGAAGAGGAGGGAATCTGC
>JBJEZE010000098.1:0-7825 GCA_051887235.1 Butyricicoccus sp. | reverse complement strand
TATGTCAGGCTTTCGAGAGAAGATGGCGATAAGGAAGAAAGCGACAGCGTAGGAAATCAGAAAAAACTGCTGAGTGAATACATTGAACGGCACGATGACCTGATTCTCCGTGACTATTATATTGATGATGGATATTCCGGCACGAATTTTGACCGTCCGGGGTTCCAGCGGATGATGACGGATATTCAATCCGGCAAAATTAACTGCGTTGTTGTCAAAGACCTGTCCCGTTTCGGCCGGGATTACATCGACAGCGGACGGTATCTGGAACGAATCTTTCCGGAGCTGAATGTCCGTTTCGTTGCAATCACGGATTCCATCGACAGCTTCAAGCAGTCGTATGATATGCTTCTTCCGATTAAGAACATTTTCAACGAGCAGTACGCAAGGGACATTTCCAAAAAGATTCAAACTGCGGTAGGAACGAAACAACGATCCGGCGAATTCATCGGCGCTTTTCCGAGCTACGGATATAAAAAGTCTCCGAAGAATAAAAACCAACTGATCATTGATGAGTACGCTGCCGCAGTCGTCCGACGAATTTTCGCCCTGTTTGTACAGGGATATGGAAAACAGGAGATTGCAAAACAGCTCAATCGGGAAGGCATTCTCTGTCCGGCGGAATACAAAAAGGCAAATGGACAAAACTATCACAATGCAAAGCAGCTTTCCACGACGAAATACTGGTCGTATACGACGATTGCCAGCATGCTGCAGCGAGAGGTCTATATCGGCAATATGGTTCAGGGAACCAAGCATCAGCGAATGCGCGGCAAACAGAAAGCGGTATCCCGGGAAAACTGGATTGTTGTGAAAGGCACTCATGAAGCGATTATTGATAAGGATACATGGGAAAAGGCACAGTTTCTGCTCAAGAAGCGGACACGCAAGATGGATTTCACTCCTTCTGAGAATGTGTTTGCCGGTTTCCTGAAATGCGGTGACTGCGGCAGAGCAATGAGTAAGCATGTCTGGAAATTATCAGATGGAACCAAACGATTCCACCTGAATTGCGGAACCTATCAGAGAAACGGCAAAGAGTTCTGCACACCGCATTCCATTCCGCTGCGGGTTTTGGAAGAGATCGTGCGGAAGGACTTGAAGGCAATCATACAGAGCATGGATGATCTGCAGGAGCTGGTCCGCCGTCAGCAAAAATCCACGGCAAAGAAAAACTCCTTTGCAGACAAAGAAATCGCACGCCTGACAGAGGAACGGACAAAGGTTCAGCGGCTGAAGCAATCCATTTATGAGGACTACAAAGAAAGCCTGATTTCCAAAGAGGAGTTTCTTTCCTATCGAGCAGAATATCTCGGTAAAGAGCAGCAGTATTCTGCGCAGATCAAGACGTGGAACGAGAAAAAAGAGAATCAAAAAGAGGATGATATTTTTTCCGATCCGTGGATCAAACGGCTGTTGGAATTTCGGGATATTGAAAAACTGGATCGTGGAATTGTCGCCGAGATGATCCATGAGATTCGGGTTTATGAAGAACACCGGATCGTGATTCAGTACAATTTCTCGAACGAACTGAAACACTTGTTTTCCGGAATCTACGCAGACCACGGATGACAAATTTTCAATAACGTCCGCAAATACTATCCGGGACATGGCGGCATGGATGGCGGGGCGGTGGCAGAAGATGGTACATCCGAGCAGGACATCAACCTGTATATTGTATACTCCTGTCGGGATCTGGCGGGTTTCCTGGGGCTTCCGGTCGTTCTCACGCGCACGGATACCCAGTCGTTGGATTATCAGCCTGACGCAACGATCCGGCAGAACAAGGTATCGGATATTCATGCGCGGGAACGGATTGCGAATGAGCAGAACAATCCGGTCTTTGTATCGGTTCATTTGAATAAATTTTCTGATTCGTCATACTCCGGAGCGCAGACATTCTGGTCGCAGAATCATGCAGACGGGCAGAAGCTGGCGGAATCCATTCAACAGGCTCTGACAGACGGTCTCAAGCCGTCCCGCGTCCGCAGCGCCAAACCGGCGGAAAACAGTAT
This sequence comes from Butyricicoccus sp., assembly GCA_051887235.1. GTDB lineage: Bacteria > Bacillota > Clostridia > Oscillospirales > Butyricicoccaceae > Butyricicoccus_A. The sequence continues at coordinate 5,810 of JBJEZE010000098.1, read as the reverse complement.
TTATTTGATGAAGCAGCTGCAGTGTCCGGCAGTTATTGTGGAATGCGGTTTTTTGTCCAATGCGGAGGAAACCGTGAAATTAAAGGACAGCAGGTATCAGACACAGATTGCAGTATGCATCCTGAGCGGATACCTCAACAGTGAATGGCAATCATAAACGTATAATGAGGATAACGTATGAAACAGAAAACACAATATTTGTGTTCTGAATGTGGCTATGAGAGCCCCAAATGGTATGGAAAGTGTCCTTCCTGCGGCGCGTGGAATACCATGGAGGAGTATCGGGAGAAAACGGCTCCGGTCACACGCGGAACCATTGCGCGGGAAGAGAAACGGCGCAACCGCCCGCAAAACCTCAGCACAATCGCAACCAGCGAGGAGGCGCGGTTTCACTCGGGAATTGGGGAGCTGGACCGCGTTTTGGGCGGCGGCGCGGTGCGCGGCAGCTTTGTGCTGGTAGGCGGCGAACCGGGCATCGGAAAATCCACCCTATTGCTGCAGATGTGTCAGGAGATGTGCCGGGAGGCCAAGGTGCTGTACGTATCCGGTGAGGAATCTCTGCGACAGATTCGCCTGCGTGCGGACCGGCTCCACATCTCCTCTCCTGACCTGTACATTCTGGCTGAGACAGAGATGGACACGATTTTGGAAGAATGCGATCTGTTGGAGCCGGGTGTGCTGATCATTGACTCCATCCAGACAGTTTTTCGTCCGGATCTGAACAGCGCACCGGGCAACGCGACGCAGATCAAAGAGTGCGCCATGATGTTGATGCAGTATGCAAAGCGGCGAAACATTACGATCTTTATCGTGGGACATGTCACCAAAGAGGGAACACTGGCCGGACCGAAAATGCTGGAGCATATGGTAGACTGTGTTCTGTACTTTGAAGGAGAGCGCCAGATCACGTTCCGCTGCCTGAGAGCGGCAAAAAACCGCTTTGGTTCGACCAATGAGATCGGTGTGTTTGAGATGACGGACCGCGGTTTGATCGAGGTAAAAAATCCGTCTGCGGCCATGTTGTCCGGACATCCAGCGGATGCGCCGGGCAACTGTATCGCCTGTACGATGGAGGGAAGCCGCCCTATTCTGGCGGAAGTGCAGGCTTTGGTGGCAAAAACATCGTTCGGTACGCCGCGCCGCACATCCAACGGTGTGGATTATAACCGGATGGTCATTCTCATGGCCATTCTGGAAAAGCGGGTCGGTCTGTATCTGTCTGGAAGCGATGCCTATGTCAATGTCATTGGCGGCATGCGGCTGGACGAGCCTGCGGTGGATTTGCCGGTTTCTCTGGCAGTTGCCTCCAGCTATCGGGACCAGCCGTTGCCGGAGGGAATGACAGCGTTTGGCGAGGTCGGTTTGACCGGCGAGCTGCGTGCGGTGTCAGCCGCCGAGCAGCGCATTCAGGAAGCCGTCCGGCTGGGCTTTGACACCTGCATCATGCCCAAGCAGGAACTGGGTTTTGTCCGCGTTCCGGATGGCTTCCATATCGTGCAGGTCTCCAACATCGCGCAGGCGATTGCAGCGGCGTTTGCGAAAAAAAGTGACATCTGACGTTTGGACAGGATCCGGTTTTCAGCCGAGATGGGATCCTCTCATGTTGTTCACAAAATATTTCAAAATGATTTGGAACTTTTTTGTGGGGAAAAGGCAAAAAAAGCGTGAAAAGAATTTTTTTTGGAACCATCTTTTGGAGTTTATAACTTTTTCGCCAAAAATGCATTGTTTTTTTGGAATATTTATGGTACTATTGAAGCAACCTCAAAACTACATTGGGAGGAATTCAAATGGTTAAATTAATTATGGCTGCTGCTGGCAGCGGAAAGACTAAGGTTATTATCGACAGCGTTAACGCGGCCGCGGCGCAGGAGCCCGGCTCCATCGTCTGCATCGCGAAGGGCAATTCCCTGAATCTGGACATTTCGCATGCTGCCCGTCTGGTTAACGTTTCTGACTATAATGTTACCGATTACGCTTCTCTGCTCGGCTTTGTTGCCGGTATTCATGCGGGTAATTATGACATTACCAAGATCTTCATTGATGGCCTGTACAAGGTTGCCAGCGATGATAAGACCGAGGATGCAGAAAAGTTTATCCTCAAGCTGGATGAGTTCTCTGCAAAGCATGCGGTTGACTTCACGGTCTCCATGTCGGACGATGCCGCTCTGGCCAGCGAGGTCCTGAAGAAGTACATCTGATTTTGAACTGTCATAGAAGACCTGTCTGTTTCGGACAGGTCTTTTTGCATCTTGCTCAAAAAAGCAAGAAAAATTTTTGTTAATTTGCGAATGGACGATTGGAACAATTCCGTATATGATAAACACAGAAAGGTGAAGACGACATGCGGGCAACGATTAAAACAATTGCAGAGATGGCCGGAGTGTCCAAGTCCACGGTTGACCGTGCGCTCAAAGGACAGCCGGGCGTACATCCTGATACACGGGAGAAAATTCTGCAGGTTGCGGAGGAGTGCGGATACCAGATCAACGTGGCTGGACGCGCACTGCGGCGGCAGCGTTCGCCGCTGCGAATTGCCGTTGTATTCTGTTGGCGCATGTTTGACTGCCAGATCCGGGACGGGATCCGGGCAGCAGAGCGCGAATTTGAAACGCTGGGCATCCAGCTGGAGTTTTATGATTTACAGACCAGCGGATGGGAAGAGCAGTTTCAGGTCTTGCAGCTGCTTCGCTCGGCCGGTGTGCGCGGTATTTTGCTGAAAGCCGTTGACCATCCGGAAATCGTCCGGATCATTAATGAATTGCAGCGGGATGGCGTCCAGGTAGTAACGATCAGTACCGATTTGCCGCAGTCCCGGCGCACTTGTTTCCTTGGCCAGAATTACAACCAGGCTGGTCGTGTAGCCGGAAGTTTGATGAATACCCTGTTACGAGAAAATGGGAACGTTACCATTCTTCAGGAAAGCACGGAATACCAAGTATATCGGGAACGGGAAGCCGGATTCATCCAGCATCTCCGAGAGCGAAACAGTGCGATCACTGTGCAGACAGTTCATTGCATTGCGGAAACGCTGCCGGAAAACTATGAGCAGGTATTGGACTATCTGCACCGGACGCCGGACGTAGATGGCATCTTTTGCACCGGATACAGCTATCTGTACGCGGCGCAGGCGTTGCTGGACTGTGGGCGGACGAACATCCGACTCATTGGATACGATATTTACCCGGAGACAGTGCCATTCATGAAGCAGGGAGCGGTGGATTTCATCATTACGCAGAACCCGTTCCGACAGGGATATGAAGGCGTGCGAGGACTGTTCCAGTATCTCGTATCCAATCAGCCCTATTCCAGCGACACGGTTTATACGCCGGTCAGCACCTTCAACTGTGAAGCCTTGGACGGCATTCCGATGGGGGAACTGTCGCGGATTTAACAATCAGAAAAACGACCCTCCGCTTTGCGGAGGTTGTTTGATAACGAAAAATGGGAACGTTCCCAAAAAACAAAGAAAATTGAGCTGTTTTCAAAATCTACAAGAGGAGGAAGATCACTATGAGAAAAGAGACTATGCAGGCAGCCGTATTTGAAGGAAATGGCGTTTTGAGAGTACAGGAGGTACCGGTACCGGTACTCACCTCGCCGAAGGATGTCCTGCTCCGCGTGGAGGCAGCGGGAATCTGCGGAAGCGATCTGCACATTCTGAACGTGCCGCAGGGACAGCGCGGCGATCCGGGAACCATCATGGGACATGAATTTGTGGCCATTATCGAGGAAATCGGCGCGGAGGTCACCACCGTACAGGTTGGGGATCGCGTAGTCGTTGAGCCGAACATTCCGTGTTACATGTGTCCGGAGTGCCGCAGCGGCCACACTAATCTGTGCCGCAATGCGAGCAACATTGGACAGTGGCGCAACGGCGGATTTGCGGAATACTGCGTTGCACCGGAGACGCAGCTGCACAAAATATCCAAGGGTATTTCTGCAAGATGTGCCGCTCTGGCGGAACCGGTGGCCTGCGTCATGAATGGCATGCTCCGTCTGAACCCGCAGCCGCATGAGAAAATTGTCCTGTTCGGAGGCGGACCAATCGGCTTAATTTTCCTGCGTCTGCTCAAGATGTACGGTGTCCAGCAGGTTGCTGTCTGCGAGATGATGGAATCACGCCGCGAGGAGGCCAAAAAACTGGGCGCGGATCTGGTATTTGATTCGTCCAATCCGTCCTGGCAGAAGGAGCTGAACGAGGCGTGGGGAAGTGAAGCGGATATCGCGATTGACGCAGTCGGAGCCGGACCGGTGCTGGAACAGGCGATTGATGTGGTCAAGTGCTGTGGACGGATTCTGGTCTTCGGACAGAACATGACGCAACAATCCACGATTCGTCCGGGCGACATCAACCGCAAAGAGTTGAGTATCTTCGCTACGTTGGCCGTATTCCACAGCTTCCCAGCAGCGATTTCTATGCTGGAAAACCCGAATTCCGGTCTGGAGCAGCTTGTCACCCATGAGCTTCCGCTCAGTGAGATCAATAAGGGTGTGGATCTGATGCGTTCGCGTCAGGCAGGAAAAGTGATTATCTATCCGGGAAAGTGAGGAACAATTATGGAACGCAAACTGAGATTTGGCATGGTAGGCGGCGGCAACGGCGGCAACATCGGAAACAGTCATCGCCGCGGCGCAGCGATGGATAGTATGGCGGTTTTGTCCGCAGGATGCTTTACGAGAAACTGGGAGCGCAATCTGGATGACGGCACCTTTTGGGGCGTACCGGAAGACCGGATTTACTCCTCGTATCAGGAGATGGCGGAAAAGGAATCCCAGCGGGAGGACGGCATTGATTTTGTGTCGGTTGTAACCCCGAACAACACCCATTACAGCGTGACCAAGTGCTTCTTGGAGCATGGAATCAACGTGGTCTGCGAAAAGCCGTTTACGCTCAGCATCCAGCAGGCAGAGGAGCTGAAGCAGATTGCCGCCGAACACAATGTGGAGGTGGGCGTCACCTATACGTATGCGCATTATCCGGTGCTTCGGGAGTGCCGTCATTTGATCCAGACCGGTGCCATCGGCAAGGTTATCGACGTTGTCGCGCTGTATCCACAGGACTGGTTGCTGCTCAGTCTGAGCAGTGAGGAAGAGAGCTATGCACAGTGGATTGTCAATCCGGAACTGTCCGGCAATTCCAACGCGACTGCGGCGACCGGCGTGCATCTGTATTATTTGATCCACTCGATGACCGGTTTGAAGCTGGATAAAGTTCTGGCGGATTTCGGATACTATCCGGAAGATGCTCCGCTGGAGTGCATTTCCCGTGTATTGATGGAATTTGAAAACGGTTCGCATGGCATGAGCTGGACGAGCAGCGTTGCAGCCGGACACGATTGCACGGTGGATCTAAAGATCTATGGAGAGAAGGGCGCAATCGAGTGGTCGCACAACGATCCGCTGCACCTGCGTGTCGCATTGCTGGGACAGCCGGTACAGATTCTGTGCGCGAACCGCGATTATCTCTGTGAAGAGAGCCGGGCGATCTCCCGCATTCCGGCGGGCCATCCGGAAGGCTTCTACGAAGCGTTTGCGAACATCTATCACGAGTTCTGCCGCCATTTGTTGGACAAAAAGAACGGCGTCTGCAAAGACAGCAGGGATTATTTCTATCCGCATTTGCAGGACGGCGTGGATGGCGTGCGGTATGTTCATGCCTGTGTTGAGAGCCAGAAGCGCGGAAATGTTTGGGTTCGTATGGAGGACGCCAGCGATGAGGCAGCGGCAATTCCCTGTAAATAAACATATAACAAAACCCAAGACCGCACGGTTGCGCGTGCGGTCTTGGGCATAAAGAAGATGTCCTC
>JBJEZE010000097.1:3297-7876 GCA_051887235.1 Butyricicoccus sp. | reverse complement strand
TCCCATAGCTATAAGCTTTCGTTTACCACCTGCATAGCAGGTGGTATTGGGACAAAAAAGAACGAGCACTTTGTATCAAGTACTCGTTCTGCTATGGCGGAGAGTCAGGGATTTGAACCCTGGAACCGCTCATCACGGTTACACGATTTCCAGTCGTGCGCCTTCGACCACTCAGCCAACTCTCCATCTATTCCATTGTGCCGCTCATCTCAGCGACGAAATATATTTTACAGGAAATCCATTCATTTGTCAAGCACTATTTCCGATTTTTTCTTCCGGGACACCGACGATTGGATCCTTTGTCGGCGTCCCGGCAGAATAATGATACTCTAAACCGTTGTTTCATCAATCCATTTTTGTCACGGTGTACCCGCCGCAGCGTGCCACCGTTTCCTTCAACAGCTCCTCCGACAGCTCCCGTTCGACAAATACTTCGGCAAAATCCGGCCGGAACTGTACCTCTGTCACGCCGTCCAAGCCGAGCAGCGCCTCGCGGATTTTCTGACGGCAGCCATCACAGCCGATGCCGTCGATGTACAGGACCTGATAATCCAGACGCTGGATCTTAAAAATGACCGGGCGCGTGCCATCGTTGCAGCACGCAATCATCATGCGCTCATCATTCGTCCAGTTTCGCATAATGCTGCCGCCCTGCAATGCCGTATACACGTAGCGGCTGATGCAGTCCCACGCCTCCGAACACTGGGATCCTTTTCCCATCGTCCAGAAATCGTCTTTTCCAGCATAACGTTCAAAGACAAATTCGTCCCCAACATGGTAAAACGGACATTCGCCCGACTTGGGATCCGCCAGATATTGCTCCTGCAAATCCGCATAGCATTTTTTATCAATGACCGTGATCTTACATTTGTGCTGCATATTGGTATCCTCCCTTTTTCCTTTTCGCAAAGCTCTTTGTTCCGTCTCTCAGCCATCGGTTTCCTGCGCCAACTCTTCCGCGTCCATCACCCGAAACCCTTCCTCGATCAGCGCCCTGACCAGCAATCCCTGACCGTCTATCAGCTGCTTGGTAAACGTTCCGTCATAAATATTCCGAACACCGCAGGTCGGGCTGCGAGACTGTAGGATTGCCAGGTCAATCTGTTCCCGTTTGGCGATTTCCACCGCCTTGTGCACACCATCACAAAACTGCCGGTGAACGTTTTCTCCGTTCCGATTGACCGCGATACCGTGCTGCAGCTCGACCGGCACACGCGGCACCGGCAGGCCGCCCATAACTTCGGGACAAACCGGAATCACCGTTTTACCCTGCAAAAACTCCAGCACGTCCGGATTTTTGTTGTTTCCGCCGTTGTATTTGCAGTTTTCTCCCAGCAGACACGCGCTGACCATTACCTTCATCCGCTCGCTCCATCCATTGCTGCAAACAGCCGCTCTGCAAATTCGCGGGCGCGCTGTGCCTTTTCCTCATTCATAAATTCCTCGGCGTAGCTGCGGTGCCGTTCCGCAAGCATACCCAGATATGTCATCTGTGCGTGCTTGCAATACCGCTGCACGCCTTGTGCCCACAGATCCGCGCCCCGCTCCGGAGGATACCCGCAGGTGGTGACAATCGCCGCCCGTTTGTCCGCCAAAAGAGACGGACCGCGTTTGTCCCCATAATATTTACAGCATCCGTAAATCAGCCGGTCCATCACCACTTTGGTCGGTGCGGTACAGTACCACGAATAAATCGGCGAGACAAACAGCACAAGATCACTGCGCAGCACCGCATCAAAAACCGGCTGCATCTCGTCCTTCTGCACACAGCCCACCCGTGTCCAGTCCTGCTGGCACTGCCGGCACGCCAGACAGGGGCGAAGATCCTTTCCGTGCAGACGAATCACCTCACACGCTGCTCCCAGCTCCTCCAGACGAAGAACGCATTGCCGTGCCAGCTGTTCCGTGTTGCCGTTCCGGCGCGGACTGCCCAGCAAAACACACACACGTTTGGTCATGTGTCATCCTCCCGTTTTTCCCCTACAATGCGCTCCATCGCATTCAGGATATTCTCATAGCCGGTACAGCGGCAGAGATGACCGGAAATCTGCTTTTTCAATTCCTCCCGGGTGTAGGTCTTTCCTGTTCCGACCAACTCCACCGCGGTCATAATCAGTCCCGGTGTGCAGAATCCGCACTGCACCGCTGCCTCGTCAATAAAGGCCTGTTGGATGGGCGACAGCTCTCCATTCAAACCCTTCAGCCCTTCCACGGTCATGACCCGCTTTCCGTTTGCCCACATGGTCAGATAGATACAGCTGTCCACCGCTTTTCCGTCCACCAAAACCGTGCAGGCACCGCATTCGCCGACCTCACAGCCTTTTTTCACCGATGTCAGTCCCAGCCGTCCGCGCAGGGTCTCCAACAGCGATTCCCGTGGATCCACCGCCAGCTCGTGCTGCCGTCCATTGACCGTCATGGTAACAAGATTCATCATGTTGTCGCACCTCCCGCCTTTCGGATCGCCTCTGCCAGCGCGCGCTTGGCCAGCTCCTCAATGAGCTGCAACCGGAATTCTTTGGAGGCCCGCCACGAAGAGCGCGGATGAACCTCCGTCAATGCCAATTTCGCAAACTGATCCGCCGCCTGGCGGTCCGAAACGGCATGCCCCCGGAGAAATTCCTCTGCCGCGGTACACCGGATCGGCGTCGGTGCGGCAACGCCATAGCTGAGCCGCACATCTTGGATCATCGTGCGGTCTGCGGACAGCTTCACACGGACGGCGCAGCCCAGCGTGGCAATCTCCATCGCCCGCCGCTTTCCGTACTTGATATACTGCCCTGACCAGCCCTCAAAGCTGTCTTTGTGCAGGAGAAAATGGGTGCATATCTCCGTGCGGCGGCGAACGGTCTTTCCGGGACCGGTATAAAAGGCCGAGATCGGGACCACTCGCTGTCCGTCTTCCCCTTCCAGTACAATGTCGGCATCCAGCGCACACATTGTCGGCGCGGAATCCGCCGAGGTTGCCCCATTGCAGATGTTTCCGCCAATCGTTCCCACCGCGCGAATCTGCGGGCCGCCCACCTGATCCACCGCTTCTCCCAGCATCGGAACGTACTGCTGAATCAGTGGGTGATGGGTCAAATCATGAAAGGTTGTGCCCGCCCCAATCCACAAATCTCCGGAATCCAGCCGCTTCACGCCCTTGATTTCCGACAGCTGATGGATGGACACCAAATCTTTTCCGGCGTCCTTTCCGCTTCGCACGCGAATCAGCACATCTGTGCCGCCGCTGATCAACTCCGCGTTTGGCTCACGCACCAGCGCCGCAATGGCATCCTGCACGCTGGTTGCCTCATAAAAGGATCTGATATCATACATCGCAATCCCTCCGTTTCTGTCAAATCAATCCGTTTTGCTGAAACGCCGCAATCAGCCTCTGCGCTGTCATCGGTGTCTGATCCATCGCCACACCGGTGGCATGCAAGATGGCATTGCGGATGGCCGGAGCAACCGGAATCGCCGGCGGTTCGCCCAGCGACTTGTTTCCATACGGCCCGGTCGGATCATCCAACTGGATAAACTCCACATGCATATCCGGCGTATCCATTGCTGTCGGGATCTTGTAATCCAGCAAATTGTCATTCAGCACCTGTCCGGTCGTTTCATCCACCAGAAGCTCTTCGGACAATCCATACCCCAATCCCATACTCATGCCGCCATGTACCTGGCCTTCCGCTGTTTTGGGATTGATAATCATGCCGGAATCGTGTACGTTGATGATGTCCTTGACTGTGACCAGCCCAAGCGGCAAGTCGACTTCAATTTCGACAAAACACGCACCCGAGGCAAACGAATTGTCTTTGCACTGGTTGGTGACCTCTGCGGTCAAATGGCGGGAATCGTCCAGCGAATAAAACGCCGTATTGGCGACCTCCGCCACATCCATCAGCACCGGATTGCCGCCGAACACCACAACCTTACTGTCCACAATATCCAGCATGTCGGCACTGATTTTGTCACTGTCCAGCAGTCCCAGCGCTCCGCTGATCTGCTTTCGTGCACGATCCATCATCTCACAATAGACCGTCTGCTCCATGGGGATTTCCCCATTCAGCATGCGCGCTGCGTACTCCAAAATCCGTTCCCGCAGCAGCTCACCGCACTTTTTGCACGCCATACCAGACACGTAAGTCTGTCGGGACGCATACGCACCGGTGTCAAACGGAGTGGTATCCGTGTCCTGTGTGGAGACGGCAAAAATCTTCTCTATGGAAATACCGGTCGATTCCGCCGCCATCTGGGAAAATACCGTATCCGCGCCCTGCCCGATCTCCGTCGCACCCATGCACAGCTGCATGGAACCATCCTGATTGAGCACCATGCGGACCGAGGCGGTTTCCAGCGAAATCGGATGCACACCGGTCTTATAACAAAAAATCGCCATGCCTACGCCTCTCCGGACCGGACCGGTCTGCCCCTGATAGGCCTTCCATTTTTCATCCCAGTGAATGTGTTCCTTTCCCACCTCAATGCATTTCTTCAGTCCATAGGAATAAAAGGTAATGCCGTTGGCCGGATCCACAAATCCCGCCTGCATGCAGTTGTTCAGCCGCAGCTCACAGGGATCCATGCCGAT
>JBJEZE010000097.1:0-3197 GCA_051887235.1 Butyricicoccus sp. | reverse complement strand
AAGGTATCCTGTTTGTTGCCGAATCCGCCTCCGATATACGGCTTAATAATCCGCACTTGTCCCACCGGCACGCCCAGCGCCTGCGCCGTGCAGCGACGAACGATATGCGGAATCTGGGTGGAAGCGACCACGGTAATTTTCCCGTTGGTGTCCACGTACGCCCACGAGACCGGCAGCTCCAGATGGCAATGGGACGCCCGCGGCGTATGGTATGTCTTATCCACAACCGCAAGGTTTTCCTTCCCATACTGCTGTTCCGCCTGACGCAGTCCCTCCGCAAACGTAAAGTCCGCCGGTCCCATCGTCATGTGCGAATGTACAATCACGTTATCCTTACGGACCTCCGGGTGCAACGGTGTCGCTCCCTCCTGCATCGCTTTTTCCACCGTGACAATCGGCTCGTACTCCTCATACTCTACGTCAATCAGCCGTACCGCCTGCGCAGCCGCCACATCGTTTTCCGCAATGACCGCCGCAATGTCATCCCCGTAATACCGCACGCGCTGATTGAGCAGCCGCCGGTCACAGATGTCCTGATGCTTTTCCTCCACGCTCCACGGGTGTCCTGCCGTCGGGAACGGCCAATCCGGCACATCAAAGCAGGTGACGATCTTTACCACTCCGGGCACCTGTAACGCCTTGCTGAGATCGAATCTCTTCACCAAGCCGTTGGCAATGGTAGAATGCACCACCTTCCCATGCAAAATATCCCGCGGCTCCAGATCTGCTGTATATTTCGCCTCTCCGGTTACCTTGCCGCGCACATCGACGCGCGGAATTGCTTTTCCTACTACGTTCATGCTCGTTCCTCCTTTTCAGAAGATCCTCCAAGCTGGAGAAAGCCAAGATGGCACTGCAAACTTGCACTATTACACGCGATAACGCAATCATTTCTTTGTGCTATTCTTACAAAACATTGTAGCAACATTTCGTCCAAAAAGCAATATCCTTCCCTCTGACAGGAACGATAAAAACACATATTATTTTATATGCCCTCTCTCTTCTATCAGAATGCAGCAACGCAAAATACCGCAGAGCCTGCCTTTCCGGTCAGATACTCTGCGGTATTATTACGATGTTCTACAGTACTCCCCTGCGCCGCCATTGGATGATCAGATCATACGTATAGTAGAGAAATAGGAACAGCGGCAGCGCCAGATACTGTACAACAACTCTTACTTCATGGACATTACGCTGTCATACGCGGCAGCAATGCGCTCAATCAGAGCGGCATCCTCGATGCCGGTGAGTCGCTCAATGGTCGGCTTGATGCCCTTGGTGCTGATTCTTCCCTGCAGCTCAACGCTCTGGCCGTCCGCCGCGTTGCTGTAACGCAGTGCAGCGCCGATACCGATAATCAGATGATCCACCGGCAGACCATAGCCATACGCGGTTGTCATCGGCTTGACCAGTCGGTCGGTCGGGCTCAGCTTGCGCAGCGGCTCGCGTCCGACGCGGGCAACGTCGTCCTTGAGGTACGGGTTCTTGAACCGTCCGATGATCTTATCAATGTAGTGATAATGTGCTTCCTTATCAAAGCCGTGCTTCTTGATCAGGCCATCGCCGCTCTCAATCATTGCTGCATGAACAATCTCGTAGATCTGCGGATCTGCAATCGCCTCGTCAATGGTCGAATAGCCCTTGATCACGCCCAGATATGCGGTAATCGCATGACCGGTGTTCAGGGTGAACAGCTTGCGCTCGATGTATGCCACCAGATTGTCTGCCAGGTTCATGCCGTCGATCTGCGGAATTTCACCCTTGAAGGACGCCTTCTCGACATTCCACTCATAGTAGTTCTCTACGACAACGTCAATAAAGTTCTCGCTCTTGACCGGCGGAACAATGCGGTCAACCGAGCAATCCGGGAAACCAATGTACTCGTCGCAGTACGCCTTGCCCTCGTCGTCCAACGCGTTGTAGACCGCTTCCTTGAGCTGGGAGCTTGCACGGATCGCGTTCTCGCAGGCAATGATGTTCAGCGGCTGCTTGCAGCCCTGCTCCTTGCGCTTGACGATGCCCTTTGCAATCGTCGGCGCGATGCGCGGCAGGATAACCAGACCAACCGCAGTCGTGATCAGTTCTGCCTCTGCGATTGCATCCACCATCTCCGGCGTTGCAGAGTTGATGCCGCTGATGTTGCTGATCGGGATGTCCTTGCACTCGACGTCCATAACATGAACGGTATAGTTCTTATCCTCGTTGATTTTGTCAATGATTGCCTCGTTGACATCGGCAAAGATTACATGATAACCAGACTGCTCCAGCAGAGCGCCGATAAAACCGCGTCCAATATTGCCTGCACCGAACTGAATTGCTTTTTTCATGATAACCTCCTTGAAACACGTGCGAAGGGGGATACACAAGGCCGTTTGCCTCGTGAACCCCATCTTCGCTGAACCCTCCTCTTCAGAAGAGAAAGGAATCTTTACTTTTCTTTAGCTGAATGTCTTCAGGATCAGATTGACGTCCTTGGTCGTCTTGAGCTGCTCCAGCAGATCCTCATCTTCCAGCGCATTCGAGATGTTGGACAGAAGATCCAGATGCTCGTCGCCGACACCGGCAATGCCGAATACCAGCTGTGCCTTCTCGTCGCCGAAGTCAACACCATCCGGATACTGCAGCATAACGATACCGGACTTCTTTACTTCGCCCTTTGCCTGCGTGGTGCCGTGCGGGATCGCAACGCCCAGGCCCATGTACGTCGTAACCAGCTTCTCGCGCTCCAGCATCGCGTCAACGTATGCATCGCCAACACAGCCGATCTCCTTCAGCAGTGCGCCCGCTGCACGGATGGCGTCTTCCTTGGACACGCTTGCCTGACCCAGCTTGATGCCTTCCGGAACCATGACGGTCTTGTTTTTCTTCTCTGCCGCCGGTTCTGCCACTGCGGTAGCGGTCGCCGCTGCGCCGCCTGCGGATGCCGATGCCAGACGGTTGTACAGTTCATCCAGCTTCGGGTCTGCCAGGAAATTGCCGATGGTGACCAGCTCAGCCTGCGGTGCAGACTTGGAAGCGCGCTCCGCCAGAATGGTCTGGCAGACAACGATGTCTGCGTCGCTCGGAATGTTATCGACCGAAGTGTTGATAACGGTCAGATCCGGACGTTCGCCCTTAACGCGGTTGCGGAAGCGGGTTGCGCCCATTGCGGAGGAACCCATGCCTGCGTCGCAGGAGAAGACAACCTTCTTGACCTC
>JBJEZE010000096.1:0-7878 GCA_051887235.1 Butyricicoccus sp. | reverse complement strand
ATACAAGCCAAGAATAAACAAAAAGCTGGCGCTTCTACGGAAGCGTCAGCTTTTTCTATGTGTTGTTACAGAACGGCCAGTTGGAGACCTTTGGCACACAAAAATGCCAGCAGGCATACCACAGCACCCATGAGCAGATCACATACCGTATGCCGTTTGAGATACAGTGAGGACCAGGCGACCGCAATACCGAGCACGACGCACGGAATAACCGCCGTCCAGCCGGTAAAGTACATCAGAAATATCAGCGGTCCGGTGACACTACACATGTGCCCGCTGGCGCGCAGATGAAGACCTTTGTTGCACACAGTCAGAAAGACGACAGACAAAAAGTAGGTATTGAATACCAGTTGAAGGTTGTCTCCCACGCTGAGTATATAGCCTAACATCATGGCCAGTGTGTAGCCGATCAGACTGAATACAAATGCAGCTGTGCGCTGTCCCTCGCGATGATCGCCAAAGACTTGCGGAAAAACGGCTGCTGCTGGATAAGCAAGCACCGGCACAATGCCAAGCAGCACCACTGCCAGCAGCATCTCACTGGATCTGGCAAATACCAGATCGTTTTCGTTTTGTCGGGTCAGAAGCAGCACCAACGCTGTGACCAGCACTGGTGGAACGGTGATGATTCGGAGTATTTTAGCGATTGTGCCTTTCATGAGGAGCGCACCTCTTTCAGCAGTATTTGGCCTGCTCCTGCTTTTTCTGTTCTTCCAGAGCGGCGGGGAGCGGGCGGCGTTTCGCCGTGAATTCCGTCACATCAATGCGCATCATGGTGACTGCGCTCAGCAGGCGGTCGGTGAACGTAAAATCCTTTCCGGTCTGTGTCTTCATCAGGATGGTCATAGCGGACTTGCGCTCTTCGGAGTCAGTCAGGATGGAGATCGTGCCGCGTCCCATCACGCAGGAGTAACACGTGCCGTACTGGCAGGCGACCTCGCCCTCGAACGGCTCCACATCCGTTTCCACGGAAAAGGAAACCTTGGGGTTTTGACGCATGACATCGTATTTGTAGCCCTGCAGAGCGCCGTGCAGATAGAAGGTCAGGGTACCGTTCTCCAGAACATAGCCATAATTCATGGGTACGACATACGGCTGGTCGCCGTCGCACAGACCCAGGTGGATGACTTTGGCCTTGTCCAGCATTGCTTTGATTTCTGCGAGGTCGGTGACCTCACGTTCCCGTCTCATCATGATCGAGTCCTCCTCAGATGATAGTCTTTTCCGTTATTATAGCACCCGTCCGTCTGTTCGACAAGCGGTACACAAGTGTTTCGCTGTGATTTTACAACCCAATTTTGTCGAACAATTCCTGTCATGTCGGAGAAAATTTTGGCGTTTGGAGAAGCGATTTTGTGAATGGTAACAAAATTAAAACAAATATTACAAATTGGTAACACAAACAAAACGAGGTGTGGTATACTAAATGGCAATAAAGAGTAACGCAAGGAGGAACAAACGTGATATTCCGATGCAATAATCGGGGGATACGAGCGGTTTCCGCGCTGATGTGCGGCGCAATGCTGTGGGGCAGCGTACCTGCAGCCATGGCGGCGGACACCGAGGAGATTGCGATAGAGATAGAGGACACAGACGCCGAGAGCGGCTGGAATCTGCTGGATGCGATGGCCGATGCTGTTCAGCCGGAGCTGACTTATGCGGCGGTGGAAAATGGCTATTACCGGTTTGTCAATGCGGCATCCGGTGATGTGTGGACCACCAAGGGACGCGGAGGAGCGGACGGCGCGAAGATTGTGTGCCGCACCGACGAAGAGATGACCACGCAGGTATACCAGCTGAAGCAGGCACAGGACGGAACCTTCCGTCTGTTGAGCTGTACGGTGAAGGGACTGGTGCTGCGCGTGAGCGGCAGCGGTCTGGTACAGACAGCGCAGACGGGGGCGGACAGCGAACGGTTCTGTGCGGTGCAGGAAGAAAACGGAACGCTGTCCATCCGCAGTGTATCCAATCCGGATCTGGCGCTGACCCAAAGCGGCAGCAGCGTGGTGCTGGAGCAGTACAACGGCGGGAGCGGACAGCAGTGGACGCTCAAGCAGATGGATTCCATCCATCAAAAGACGATCTCCAGCGGCGTATACACGATTGACAATGCGAAATACAACAAATCCATCAAGGTGTCCGGGTCGTCCCTGACAATGGATGACAAGACGATTTCGGATTCGCAGAAATTTCAGATCAAGTATGTCGGCGACGGAAAGTATACCATTCGCGCATACAGCGGAACAGGGAAACGGGTGAATACTTCCTCCAGTGCCGGTTCTGCCGTCAAGCTGTCGAGCAGCGGATGCCGGTATTATATTGATCGGAAGGCCGATGGGACGTATGCCATCATTCGGGCGGGCACGAGAGATACCGCTGTGAAAGCAGGATCGACCAGTGTGACGACGACTCGTTACGATGGCGGCACATCACAGAGCTGGACGTTTGACAGCAAGGTCGTAGAAGACGAGGCTGCAGTGTCCAAGACACTGAGCAAGATACAGACGCGGTATCCGTCCGGCTCCTGGCTGGGCAGCGGATACAGCTTCGCCGGAGGCTATCAGTGCATGGGATTTGGACGCGAGGTATTCTATCGCACCTTTGGCACGGAGACGCACTGGAGCTATGATGGAAGCCCCAAAAGCTCGGTGGACACCAGTAAGTATACGGTGGCGGCACGAAGCAGTTCGTATTCCGCAAGCAGTATGAAAAAGCTGATTGCCAAGGCATCGCCCGGCGATGTCCTGCAGATGGATGCGCCCAAGGTTCACACGATGATTTTCCTGGGCAGCGACAGCAATGGCTTCACGGTGTATGACGCCAACTGGACGGGAGCCAATCAGGTCAGCGTTCGGTATGTGAGCTACGGTGCATGGAGCGGAAGAAACAGCAGTGGAATCTGCGTTCTGCACTCCACGAATTATCCGGCAAAATAACGTGAAACGACAGATGGCTGCTGCGGGCAAACCGCAGCGGCCATTTTTTGTACGTTTGGATGGGGAATAAGCACAACAAAAAAGAGCACACCATTGGTGTGCCCTTCTCGGTATCCTGATATTGTGAATGAATTACTCTGCCGTGTAGGGGAGCAGAGCGATGTGACGTGCGCGCTTGATCGCCTCGGTCAGCTGACGCTGATGCTTTGCGCAGGTGCCGGTCATGCGGCGCGGAAGAATCTTGCCGCGCTCAGACATGTATCTCTTCAGCTTAGCAACATCCTTATAATCAATCGAATCGACCTTATCTACACAGAAAGTGCAAACCTTTCTGCGGCGGCGACCGCCACGATTCGGACGATATTCTCTTTTTTCTTCAGCCATTGTCGTAACCTCCTTATCGGTAATTTAGAACGGGACTTCACCTTCGTCATCGGAAATCTCACTGAAATCCGATCCGCCGGTGGGCAGGTCAAAGCTCGGAGCCGGACGCGGTGTGTTCTGCGGAGCAGAATAGCCGCCTCCCGAATAGCCGCCCTGGAATCCGTTGTCGCTGTAGCCGCCGTTTGCCTCGCGGGAGCGCTTGCTCTCACCAAACTGAACTTCGTCAGCAACGACCTCGATGGACGTGCGGTTGTTTCCGTTTTTGTCCTGCCAACGTCTGGACTGGATGCTTCCTACTACGATGATCATCATGCCCTTGGTGAACCACTGAGAAACGAACTCAGCCGTGCGGCGCCAAGCGACGATGTCAATGAAATCGGTCTGGCGTTCTGCGCCCTTGCCGCTGTAGCTGCGGTCTACGGCGATGGAGAACGTGACGACCGGAGTGTTGTTCTGCGTGTAGCGAAGCTCCGGATCACGGGTCAGACGACCCATGAGAATTGCCTTATTCAGCATAGCTGCTCACCAGTCCTTAGTCTCTGGAAATGATGATGGAACGCATAATGCCGTCCGTGATCTTGAAGACACGGTCCAGCTCAGCCGGGAACGTCGGAACGGACTCAAACTGGATGAGAGTGTAATGACCCTCACGCAGGTCGTTGATCTCGTAAGCAAGTCTGCGCTTGCCCCAATCATCAACAGTCTCGATAGTACCGTTTGCCTCGATCAGAGACTTGAACTTCTCGACAACAGATGCGATTGCCTCATCACCGATAGTCGGGTTGACAATAAATACGGTCTCGTACTTACCACTTACCTTTGCCATTTCAGCACCTCCTTCTGGACTTTGGCCCATGCCCTAACCATGGGCAAGGATACTTTGTTATTATAGCAGATTGTTACAGCCTGTCAAGCAAAATCACATAAAAATTTTTTTGCAGGAAAACTTTGGAGGGATGCCCAAAAGCGGTCGGAAAAATCCCGTTACAGTGGACAAAATCCCTCCAATACCTGCTGCGGATCCGCCAGATTGACAACCGCGTGACCGGCCCGCCGGGCGGCGGATACCGTGTATTCCGTGCCGCCGGGCACGCCGTCAAAAAAGCAGATGCAGCGGCTGCTGCGCTGGACGAGGAACGCGTCGCGCTTGGTGTAGCAGCCCGGTTCATAGCGGTCGCAGACGGCGAAGGTATGACGGGCGCGGCGCAGAACCGTGTTGTACCGTGTCTGCCATTCCGGTTCCCAGTATTCCTCCATGCCGTGGAAGGCGAGGGCTGCCCACAGCTCAATGTCCAGGCCGCGGTCCTGAAGCTCCAATACGACCTCGGCGGCCCACAGGTCGAAGCCGCGGCTCATGCCGGACAGGAACGCAGTGTAGCCCTGTTCCGCGGTGCGGAGGATGGCGATGCGCAGATGGCTGCGCATTTGGTTAAAGCCCGGCGTGCCTTCCGCCATGCCGGCAGGCATTTTTTCCGGGCGGTAGCCGGAGAAGCAGCAGGTGGTGGATTTCAAGGCGATTCCTCCTGATTCGATGGATTTTGAAATTGGCTTTATTATATCATGAGGGCAAAAGAACCGCAATGTATTTGCCAGAGGGCAGATGGGTATGGTATAATCATTGTGTTGAGATGTTGTGGAGTGGTTTTTGTTTCTCGAAGCGCAGCTGTATTCTGAAGCGGCTCTTTGAGTATAACTCCTGAAAAACAGCCATTCTGCAACTATTTTCTACGGTCAGGAGGAAGAAAACGTGCTGATTTGTCCGAACTGCGGCAAGCCGTTGACACGGCAGGAGCGGTCGCTGCGCTGTGAAAACCGGCACAGCTTTGATCTGGCGTCGTCCGGCTACTGCAATTTGCTGCTCTCGTCGCGTTCCGGCGACCACATCGGAGACGCAAAGGAGATGGTATTGGCGCGGCGGGAATTCTTGGACCGCGGATATTATCAGCCGCTGGCACAGGCGGTATGCGAACGCGTGCGGGAGCTGTGCGCCGGACGCCGGTGCAATGTGGTGGATGCGGGATGCGGAGAGGGATATTACACCCGCCAGGTTGCAGAGACGTTGGATGCGGCCGGCAGTTTGCGCGAGATGATCGGCGCGGATATTTCCAAAGCCGCGACGCAGTACGCGGCCAAACGCGACAAGCGCACGCAGTATATCACGGCGAGTTCCTATCAGCTGCCGCTGGCGGAGCACAGTGCAGATGTGGTGCTGTCTCTGTTCGCGCCGACACCGGCACAGGAGTTTGCGCGCATATTGCGTTCGGACGGAGCGGCGCTGTGCGTTGTGCCGGGGGAGATGCATTTGTGGGAGCTGAAGTGCGCGGTTTACGATACGCCGTACCGCAACCGGGAGGAAAAGCACACACTGGAGGGATTCCGGCTTGCCGACCGGAGGCTGGTGGAATACACGGTTACGATTGACCGTCCCAAGGACATTCAAACACTGTTCGCTATGACTCCGTACAGCCACCGCACGCCGGCGGAGGGCAAACGGCGGCTGGCCGCGCTGCGTGAGCTGACGGTCACACTTTCGTTTGCGTTGCTGACCTTCGAGGGAGAACGGTGAGAGGAGGGGGAGCATGAAGCAAGAGCTTCCGAATCGCAAGGGGAATCGCGTGGAGGACTTGCTGGAGCGCATCAAGAAAAAAAACATTGTCTGCTGGTATGGGGTGGAGATGCTGCGGCACTTTTTTTCCGACAATCTGTCCCGTGCGTCCGCGGAACTGTCATATTATCTGCTGTTTTCCATTTTCCCGCTTCTGCTGCTGACCAGCCTGATTCTGTCGCTGACCCGGTTTTCGACAGCGACGCTGCTGAAAATTATGGTTCTTCTGCCGGAGGATGTGCAGAAGCTGCTGCTTCCGTCCCTGACACGGTATCTGGGCGAATTTCAGCTCAAGCCGCGCTACGGGCAGATTATCGCGTTCGGGGTCATGGCGATTTACTTTATGAGCCGGACGATGAGTTCTCTGGTGCGGCATGTCAACGAGATTTACAGCCTGCCCAATGTGCGGGGCAGCCTGCGGCAGTTTTTGTTTGAGATTGCCACCGCTGCCGGTCTGGTACTTGCCATCGGCTTGAGTTTTGTGCTCAATACACTGTGGCGCGCCATCCGCACGATGGCGGACAGTCTGCTGATTCTGCCGTCCTGGCTGACGACGCTGCTGGAATACGGGCGCAATTTGATTCTGCCGGGATTTATCTTTCTGTTCATGCTGACGCTGTGCTATTGGATGCCGAACTGCAAGATGAAGTGGCGGGATGCGGTGCCGGGTGCGGTATTTATCCTGTGTGCCTGGCTGGTATGCACGGTGATTTTTACGTTTTATTTCAACAATTTCGGACGGTACGATGTCATATACGGTTCGATCGGCGCTATTATGGTGTTGTTGCTGTGGCTGTATATGACCGGTATTGTGATCCTGTTTGGATTTGTTATCAATTTTGTGACTATGCAGCGGCGCAAACGAAATTTTATTTACAAGGACCAGCTGCGGATGCTGCACCGCAGCCAGAAAAAAGCCAAGAAGGAGAGAAACAAATGAAGGTAGTTGCATTCAACGGAAGCCCGCGCAAGGGCGGAAACACGGAGCAATGTCTCCGCATTATTGAAAAAGAGCTGAACGCACAGGGTATTGAGCTGGAGATCATTCAGGTGGGCAACAAGCCCAAGGGATGCATGGCGTGCTATCACTGCATCGACACGGCCAGTGGCTATTGCGTGCAGAAGGATGAGGTCAATGAGTGGATTGACAAGATGGCGGAGGCAGACGGCATCATTCTGGCGTCTCCGGTGTACTACGGCGGCATTGCGGGCGGCATGAAGTGCTTCCTGGACCGTGCGTTTCTGGCGGCGGGAAGCAAGCTGCATCACAAAGTCGGTGCGGCGGTTGTCACACTGCGCCGCAGCGGCGGCCTGGAGACCTACCAGCAGCTGAATGCTTACATGAACACGATGGAAATGGTCATGGCGACGTCGGATTACTGGCAGGCGGCGCACGGATTGAATCCGGGCGAGGTGCAGCAAGATACCGAAGGTATCGAGGTCATGGCAAAGCTGGGACGAAATATCGCATGGCTGGTTCGTCTGATCGAAAACGGCAAGGGAACGGTGGACGCGCCGGAGACCGGAGCGCGCACGATGACGAATTTTATCCGTTGATTTTTCTTCCTTTCGTTGAAAAAAAGCGGATTACTCCGGCGAAAAGTTTGACATGAATTTGTCAGGTTTGCAGTGAAAAATTTTCAAAATGAAGAGGAAATCGTGAAACCTTCCAAAATTCAAAAATGAGCGAAAAAACAAAAAATTTCTATTTACAAACGCCGGTTTAATGCTATAATATCGACATAGAGATGAAAACAAATAAACCCCTGTTTCATAGTTTAAGGAGGAATTTCAATATGACAAAGGCAATCCGCGTAAAGAATACGGAAGATATTCAGCAGATCAACAGCATCGTAACCCAGTTCCCGTTTGACATTTGGATTCATGGCAAGTCCGGCATGGTAGACGCAAAGTCCCTGCTGGGTATGTTCCTGCTCAGCCTGAACGAGCCGC
>JBJEZE010000095.1:0-2025 GCA_051887235.1 Butyricicoccus sp. | reverse complement strand
GCGTTGGTACCCGTTACACCGACTTCACCACCGCTTCCAAGTGGCTGTATGACGTAAACGCAAAGTTTGTTAACATCAACCCGTCCGAGTTCCAGTGCCTGAAGATGGACGCTTACCCGGTTGTTGCTGACGCCAATGAGGCTCTGACCTCCATCGACGAAGAGCTGGACAAGCTGGGCGGCTACCACACCTCCGAGGAGTACGCTGCTGAGCTGGCTGAGCGCCAGAAGGCATGGTGGGCTGACGTTGACCGCATGGATCACACCGAGTACGTTGACGCTGAGTCCTATGTTCCGGAGATCCAGGACGCAAACCGCAAGGCGGTTGAGCACTACATCGAGTCCATCGGCTCCAAGCTGACCCAGACCGCTGCTCTGGGCTACATCAACCACAACATCGCTCCGGACTCCATCGTTGTCGGTGCGGCCGGTTCCCTGCCGGGCGACCTGCAGGCTCTGTGGAGAGCTTCGGTTCCGAACACCTATCACTGCGAGTACGGCTACTCCTGCATGGGTTACGAAGTTGCCGGCGCGTACGGCTGCAAGATCGCTTGCCCGGACAAGGAAGTATATGCAATGTGCGGCGACGGTTCGTTCGACATGCTGCACTCTGAGCTGATCGCTTCCATTCAGTACGGCTACAAGATCAACGTCATGCTGTTTGACAACGCGTCCTACGGCTGCATCAACAACCTCCAGGTAGGTCAGGGCAACAAGTCCCGTACCACCGAGAAGAACATGCACGTTCCGGGAACTCCGTTCGACGGCTGTGATGTTGGTCCGGCTATGAACATTGATTACGCTGCTGTCGCTGCTGCTTACGGCTGCAAGTCGTACACGGTTACCACCATGGAAGAGCTGGCTGTTGCTCTGGAGGATTCCAAGAAGCAGACCGTTTCCACTCTGATCGACATGAAGGTTCTGCCGAAGTCCATGTCCAAGGAATGGGAAGCTTGGTGGCGTGTAGGCGTTGCTTCTGTTTCCGACAAGCCGGAGGTTCAGGAGGCTTACAAGAAGCTGACCGACCATCTGTACGAGGCTCGTCACTATTAATTAATTAAAACACAAGCTGTTTTGCCGGGTATCGGTTCGCCGATACCCGGTTTTTTGTCTCATAAGGATTTTCACAGTTTCCGAATCACCATTTCTATAAACTGTTCCGGCGTGATTGCCTGTCCATTTTCAGAATACGTCAGAGACAGCTCAAGAAATCTCTGCATATCCTGATAAACTTCCTCTGGCGTGACATG
The DNA here is from genome assembly GCA_051887235.1 of Butyricicoccus sp. Lineage (GTDB taxonomy): Bacteria > Bacillota > Clostridia > Oscillospirales > Butyricicoccaceae > Butyricicoccus_A. The sequence continues at coordinate 776 of JBJEZE010000095.1, read as the reverse complement.
ATGGTTATCGGCAATTTCTTTTATTATTTTCTGGAATTGACTCATGATTCTATCCTCCGTCTATTATTTCGTTCTTTAGAACTAGTATAAAAGAATAATCTTGTCGTCTTCCATCGAAATACGTCGAAAAAAACAGGAACATATCTGTTCCTGTCCTTTGTCAAACTATTCATCTTCCAATAAAACCTTCATCGCTTGAAGAATTCGCTTCTGTTTCTGCGGCGGCTGTTCTGCCAGCAATTCCGACAACTCGCCGGCCATCCCCTTGACGGAATGCTGTACCACGTCAATTAACAACTCATCTGCGGAGCACTCCAATGCATTGGCAATGCTGACAAACGTGTCCAGGTTAGGGGATTTCACGCCGCGCTCTACCACACTGATATGCGTCGGGCTGACATCCGCCAGATCTGCCAGCTGTTCCTGTGTCAGCTGCCTCTCTTTGCGTGCGGTTTGAATACGGCGGCCAACAGCTTTGCGGTTCATGGAAATCCCTTCTTTCGAACGAAATATCATTCTAAAGAAAGTATAACGATTTCTAACCAAAGGATACAGAAGATAAAGAACTTGTATTCGTTCTTTAGAACATGTTCTGTGATTCGCCCGTTTGTTGGATGTTTAATATTTTTCCCAGTTCGTCGAACGAAAAAGCTCTATTTGTCTCCGACGGCATCATTTCTTTCTATGAAGAAAGAAACGAAGCAAAGAAAGTCATTTAGGAACCAAGGTTCCTAAAGACCTCCTTTAGCACCCCGCGCCGCGTTGAGGGGCATCGA
>JBJEZE010000094.1:0-8424 GCA_051887235.1 Butyricicoccus sp. | reverse complement strand
TTCGAGAAACTATCTTTGATAAGACAAAACTGCTGCAGATTGCACGCCTTGGCACCCTCTGCAGCAGTTTTATTTTTTATATTCGATTACTCGGTTGTTCTCTCAATCATTTACTTTCCGGATACGCATGGTTTTTCCAATACCACCACCGGAGCTTTTCTTTTTCCCGAACCTCATTCTCGGCGTAATACACCGCCAGACGATACACATACAGCACACACCGGTCGATGGCTGTCCCCTGCTCCGCGCAGTCGCGCTCGTACAATTCATCCGGATTCTGTCCCTTTAGCTCGTCCACAGTATGAATGCCCAAACGATTCAAGTGCCTCTGCATGTCCTCTCCCACGCCCGGGATGGACAGCAGACTCTGCCGTGCGGCCTGCTTGCGCAGCCGCACCTGCATCTTCTGCCGCTCACGCAGTTTTTGGAAAAACTCACTCAGTACCGCACTGCACTCCTCCTTCATCAGTCCCCGCACAACGTCCGGCTTATGGTTGTACCCCAGCTCAAACAGATTGACCAGACTGCCGCACGATCCCGCTTTGACATCGTCCGCGCCGTAATACACAGTTCGAATGCGCGCGTTAATGATCGCGCCGGTGCACATCGGGCACGGCTCCAGTGTGACATACAGATCGCAGCGATGCAGCCGCCAGCCGCCCAGCTTTTTGCACGCCTTTCCAATCGCCTCCAGCTCTGCATGCGACAGAGCGCTTTTTTTCGTCTCCCGCCGGTTGCGTCCGCGTCCGACAATTTTCCCGTCGCAGACAATGACGCATCCAACCGGTACCTCGCCTTCTTCCGCACTCTTCCGCGCCAGACGAAGCGCTTCTTTCATGTAGCTTTCCTGTTCGGTCACGGCCATACCTCCAACACACGCCAGATAAAATAGAATGTCGCACCCAACGCGATCAAAAACGGAACGCTCGTTACCGTTCCCAGCACACAGTGTTTTCTCGATACCTCGCGCTGCCGCCGGTACTCCCGCAGCGTGCGGAACAGCCCCTGCTGCACCGCCATCCCTACGCCAAGGAACAGGCACAACAGTTCTACCAGCAAAAACAGCACCGAAAACTGCATCTGTGTCCCAAAATCGCACTGCTGCTGCACAAACTGAATGAGCAGATAGCTTCCGTTGACCACAAAATGACCACACATGGACGGCCAGAGCGAGCAGTACCGCAGACGCAATACGCCTCCCAGCAGTCCGAAGCCAAACGCCAGCGGAAAAATTGTGATACTGTCGTGCGCCATCCAGAACACAAACGAGGTGAACACAATCGCACCCCAGCTTCCCATGCCCTGCTGTGCCGTTCTCAGGAAGAATCCGCGGTAGCACAGCTCCTCCACCAGCGGAGGCAGGATCGCAATCTGAATCACCTGCAGCGCTGCCGCAGCCGGTCCATCCGGTACCGCATAACTGCTGGCGCCGTCCGACCAGCCAAACCAGTTCAAAACCGTTTCCAGTCCGATCCCCATATAGGTCGCAATCAGATTCCAGCCGACGGACAGACAGATTGCCATGACAAATACCGATAGATTCGGCCTGCCATATCCAGCCAACTCATGCAGCGTCCAGCCGTTCATCCGGTTGGCCAGGTAAAACGGTACAAAAAAAATCGTCAGATATTCCAAAATAGCGCATAGCTGTGCCAGAGCGGAGCCTTCCGGAAGCACCGACAGCCAGCGCAAGATGGGAAACAACAGGATATTGATTCCCATCTCAGCGATCAACACCACTCCAATCGTGCTGACCGACCGCCGCACGCCGGCCGTTGCCGATCGTTGTTCGAATTGCATATTCATTCTCCTTTCGGGCGATTCGCTATCATCATAGCACAAAACCGCCCTTCTGTCACTCAAAACAAAACATTGTCGTCGCGGCTTCACGCTCTGCCTGTTTGCATACCGCATAAAACAGAAAAGCCCTGCACATCACAGGGATGTACAGAGCTCTCTGTCCGTCGCTGTCGGGAAACAGGTTCGGAAACTCATTCAAGAAAAAGAAAAAAGAAAAAAGAAAAGAAAAAAAGAAAGATGGGAAATAGCAAAATTACTGATTGCGCTCACGGCGTGCACGACGCTCCATGCGCTTCATGTTCATACATCTCATATCAGCCTCTACCAGGCCCTGGAAAAAATTCATGGTGTTTCACCTCACATTGTCTTGTTGCCATCAACGAACCTTCGCTGAGCAATAATTTCTGTTCTTCTTTTTGCCGTACTGTCCGCCGTTATCCTTTTGGGCTTCCAGATGGCATTCCTGATACGTTTTGAGAAACAGCCGTTCCGCATCCTCTTTGCGGGACATGACCAGGTCATGAAACAGTCCCATGTCTGACACACCTTCTCTCAAAACCAACTGAATAACTGTCCAACGATCAAATTCACTTTCTGGACTTGCTTCTGGCCGCTCTTCTGACGCCCTGTGCGTCCAGGCTCATCATGCGTGCATTGACCAGATCTCCAAAGAAACTCATATTCGTAACCTCGATTCCAAAAACGGTGCAGATGGTTCTTTATCTGCGATTCTGTAGTTCAATAAACCCAGCAAGCAGACTGCTTACTTGCGGCCGGTGCGCTTTTCGCGGCCCTTGATGCTGTTGTTCTCCATAAAGAAGATGTTTGCGTCAACCAAATCTTTAAAGAAACTCATATTGTAATACCTCGTAATTCTATCTCACGGTGTGTTGTTGCTTACTTTCTGGTGCGTACGGTGCGGGTCTTTGCTCCGCCCATTGTCAGATCATTCATGCGAATCTGAACCAGACCTTCAAAAAACTTCATAGCATATACCTCACTCTTCTCAGCATGATGACGTTTGCTTACTTGTTTCCGTTTGCGCGGGATCTTCCGCGAATGGATTCCTTCATCAGTTGCTGTGTCTGTGCTGCAACCATCATCTGAAAGAAATTCATGGGAGCACCTCCAATGCTGGTATTAGACCGGAAGATTTTGACGAAAAGAAAAGCACTTTTTCTCGTCTTCGTTCTTCCCTTGTCTTGCTCATATATTACATCAATCGATGTCTGCTGTCTAGCGGAATACTGTATAAATATTGCACAATAGACAGCTTCTATTTTTGTGCATGTTATCTATCTGTAACCCTTTTTTATCATCAGTGTAACCAAAATGTAAAATCTATTTTTGTACATATAGCCTATAATCTTTTGGGTTCCTTTTTGGTGACTTTCTGTCCTGAATTCCGCAGAAAAGAACCCGCACACGGTACTCCATGTGCGGGTTTCTATCCTTTTTGCTTATTTCGGAACAACCGTAATGTGCGGATATGCGAATTCAATTCCTTCTTTGTCAAACCTATTTTTGACGGATTCATTAAGCGAAAATTTCAAATTAAACACATCGCCCACTGTGGCAGCCCAGATCCAGGCGCGCAGTACAACGCCGGAATCCGCCAGCTCCACCACCTTGACCTGTACCTTTGGTTCCCCGGCCTGACGCTGCTCCGGCGTCCTGCGATCCAGATACAGCGGATTGTTTCCCACCTCGTCGCGCAGCAGCTCTATCGCGCGGCTGAGGTCGGACTCATATGTAATGCTGACTTCATAAAACTCGCACACCACATTGTCCAGATAGTCCGCATTCTCCAGTACGCTCTGGTTGATCGTGCCGTTTGGAATGATGACCCGTTTGTTCTGTGCCGTGCGAATAACCGTATGGCGCAGCGTGATCTCTTCCACCGTGCCCGAAATACTTTTATCCAGATAACACACAAAGTCTCCAATGGCAAACGGCTTGAAGGCCAGAATCATGACGCCGCCCGCCACGTTGCTCATCGCATCCTGCGCGGCAACGCCCAGAATCAGCGCGATCACGCCGCCGGATGCCAACAGCATATTCATCGTGGATTTCGCTCCCGGAATGCTGTAGATAATCGTAATGGCAGCAAAGAAATAGATCAGGACACGCACGATATTATGCGCAAAAAACAGTAGCGTTCCGCTGCCCGATCCGGACTCCCGCACGCGGTCAATCAGCGTCCGGAATGACTTATTGGTCAGCCGCAGCAGCTGCTGCGCAATCAGGATGATCAGCAGGATAAACACCAGCCGTCCCACCCAGTTCGGCAGATGCAGCATGCCCGTAATGTTCTGAACGTTTTCAATCGCGTTTTCCGTAACATCCGCCTGATCGGCGGAAACAACCGCATCCATGACGCCCTCCGCTGAGCCGGTCAGCGCATACACTCGGTTCCATAGCAACGCTCTCATCCCCTTTTCTATAAAAATTTCCCTCTCTGCCACAGGGACAGAGAGGGGATTGTTTTGTTATCGCTGCATTACTTGTACTCGTCCAGCAGCTTCTGTACCAGCTCGCGTACATACTCTGCCGCATTGTCCGGCGCAATGTCCTCACGCAGAGACTTGTCGCGCGTGGATACCTCTACTGCGCCGCGCTTGATGGTCTTCGGGCTGACAATCACGCGTACCGGAACACCCAGCAGGTCAGCGTCCGAGAACATATTGCCTGCGCTGACCTTGCGGTCGTCGTAGATGACCTCAACGCCCATATTCTGCAAGGTCTCATACAGGCCGTCCGCCACCGCACGAACTTCCGGATCCGTCGACTTAATGGCACAGATGTGTACCTGCCACGGGGCAATGGACATCGGCCAGATCGGGCCGTAATCGTCATGCTTGACCTCGCAGACGGATGCCGCCAGACGGCCGACACCGATGCCATAGCAGCCCATGATCGGGTAATGCGGCTTGCCGTCCTGACCAATGTAGGTCATCTCCATGGACTTCGTATACTTGGTTCCGAGCTGGAAGATGTTGCCCACCTCGATGCCGCGGCTGATGCGGATGGTCTTCTTGCCGCAGCACGGGCAGATCGCGCCCTCGTACGTCTTGGCAAAGTCCGCAATCCGTGCGTCCGGCGTGTCACGCTTGACGTTGTATCCGGTGTAGTGGTAGTTCTCTTCGTTTGCACCGCAGACGGATGCATTCAGTTCCGCCAGCGACTTGTCGATGACATAGGTGACACCTTCCGGCAGGCCAATCGGGCCGATAAATCCGGCGACAATGCCGCTCTCCAGCGTAATCTCCGCCGGATGGATTTCCTCTCCGAGGAAATTGCGCAGCTTGGTCTCGTTGACTTCCAGATCGCCGCGGATAAACGCGATGACATACTCGTCCGTCATGTTCTTCTGATAGACAACCGCCTTGCAGGAGGTGTTTGCCGGTGCATGGAGATACTCACAAACCGCCTCAATCGTCTTGGTCTCCGGGGTAAATACCTTCTCCAGCGGAGCTTCCGGAACCTCCGGAGTCTCGACGATGCAGTCCGCCGCCTCCATATTGGAGCTGTAGCCGCAGTCGCACAGGACAATCGTGTCCTCACCGCAGTCGGTCAGCAGCATAAACTCATGTGCAATATTGCCGCCCATCATGCCGGAGTCCGACTTGACCGAAACGACCTCCGGGATACCGGCGCGGCGGAAGATGTTGACATACGCCTGATGACACCGCTCGTAGTACGCCTCCAGATCCTCCTGCGAGGTGTGGAACGAGTATGCGTCCTTCATGGTAAACTCGCGAACGCGGATCAGACCGCCTCGCGCTCTCGGCTCGTCGCGGAACTTGGTCTGGATCTGATAGATCATAAACGGATACTGCGAGTAGGACTGTGCTGTGCCGCGGGCCAGATGTACCGCAGCCTCCTCATGGGTCATACCCAGCACAACCGGCTGACCGCTTCTGTCCTTGAAGCGGGCCATTTCGCTGCCAATGGCCTCGTAGCGTCCGGACTCCTGCCAGAGCGCTGCCGGCATGACAACCGGGAACATGACTTCCTGACCATCAATCTTGTCCATCTCGTCACGGATGATGGCTTCAATTTTCTTTGTAATGCGCTTGGTCGGCATATACAGCGAATAAATGCCGGACGTCATCTGCTTCATATAACCGCCGCGCACCATGAGCTTATGGCTGTCCAGCTGACAGTCCGCCGGTGTCTCCTTAAAGCGGGCACCGAGCATATGGCTAAGTTTCATATCTGTATTCCTTTCGTGGAAAAGTTTCTGTGATCGCACGCACCTTTTTCATCCCGGTTCATACGCTGAATCAGGAGGTGCTTGCTGATGTATTCGAGTTTTTACGTTCGTCCGTCCGCCGGAGAGCAGGTGCAGACCACCGTGTCCCTCTGTCCGGATTCCCGTCCCGCCCTGCTGGGCATCGCCGTCGGGGAAGACGGCAAGCCGCTGACCGATGCACTCGTCGTGCTGACCGCATCCGGTCAAACCGAACCGGACCGCGTCGTCGGCACGATGTACACCGACGAGCTGGGGCAGTTTTCCTTCGGCCCGCTGGAAGCCGGCACCCTGTACCAGGTCCGCGTCAGCCGCATGGGCACGCATCTAAGGACACTGGAGCAAGCTCCAATCGAAGCCTGATTACTCCGGCTTCGCCTTGGTTCGTACTTCCTCAGACAGCTGTGCGATGAACTCCGACAGCGCCATGACGTCCTGCTGACCCTTGCGGTTGCGGACTGCGACGGTGTTGGCCTCCGCCTCCTTGTCGCCGAGAACCAGCATGTACGGGATCTTCTCGACCTGTGCCTCGCGGATCTTATAGCCGATCTTCTCGTTGCGCTCGTCCACGCTGACGCGGAATCCATTGTTTCTCAGCTCTGCGGCAACCGCCTGTGCATATTCCTTGGTGCGGTCGGTCATCGGCATCAGGCGAACCTGCTCCGGCATCATCCAGGTCGGCAGCGCACCGGCATACTTTTCAATCAGGTACGCCAGCGTACGCTCGTAGCAGCCGAGGCTGGTCCGGTGCAGGATGTACGGCAGCTTTTTCTGTCCGTCCTTGTCCGTATAGTACATGCCGAAGCGCTCTGCCAGCAGCATGTCGATCTGGATGGTAACCAGCGTGTCTTCCTTGCCATGGACGTTCTTGTACTGGATATCCAGCTTCGGACCATAGAACGCCGCTTCGTCGATGCCGATCTCGTACTCCAGTCCGAGGTGATCCAGAATCATACCCATGACTCTCTGTGCCTCTTCCCACTGTTCCGCAGTGCCCTCGTACTTGTTGTTCGGGTTTGCCGGATCCCACTGGGAGAAGCGGAACGTGCAGTTCTCCCACATGCCGACGGTGTCCAGGAAGTACTTGGCCAGCTCCAGACAGTCCTTGAACTCCTCCTCGAGCTGATCCGGACGGACGACGTTGTGTCCCTCGGAAATCGTGAACTGACGGACGCGGATCAGACCGTGCATCTCGCCGGATTCCTCGTTGCGGAACAGCGTGGAGGTCTCACCCAAACGCATCGGCAGGTCGCGGTAGGAACGCGCCTGATTCAGATAAACCTGATACTGGAACGGGCAAGTCATCGGACGCAGGGCGAAGCACTCCTTCTCCTCATCGTACGGGTCGCCCATGATGAACATGCCGTCAAGATAATGATCCCAGTGACCGGAGATCTTGTAGAACTCGCGCTTGGCAAACAGCGGCGTCTTGGTCAGCAGGTAATCGTGTGCCTGCTCCGTGTCCTCAACCCAGCGCTGCAGCAGCTGGATGACGCGCGCGCCCTTCGGCAGGAGAACCGGCAGTCCCTGACCGATCGTGTCAACCGTCGTGAAGTAGCCGAGCTGACGGCCGAGCTTGTTGTGATCGCGCTTCTTTGCCTCTTCCACCTTCGCCAGATACTCATCCAGCTCATTCTTCTTCGGGAACGCAATGCCGTAAATACGCTGGAGAGTTTCCCGGTTAGAATCGCCGCGCCAGTAAGCGGCATTGCAGGCAGTCAGCTTGATGGCGTTGCCCTTGACCCGTCCGGTGGAGTCCAGATGCGGGCCGGCACACAGGTCGGTGAACTCGCCCTGACGATAGAAGGAGATGGTCTCGCCCTCCGGCAGGTCGTTGATCAGCTCTACCTTATACGGCTCGTCCTTCATGAATTCCAGAGCTTCTTCGCGCGGCAGCTCAAAACGCTCCAGCTTGAGCTTTTCCTTGCAGATCTTGCGCATCTCTGCCTCGATCTTTTCCATGATCTCCGGCGTGAACGCAAACGGAGAATCCAGGTCGTAATAGAAGCCGTTGTCAATCGACGGACCGATTGCCAGCTTTACTTCCGGATACAGGCGCTTGACGGCCTGCGCCAGGATATGCGAGCAGGTATGCCAATAGGTCTTGCGATACTGCTCATTTTCAAACGTGTACACATTGTCTGACATAAACTATTTCCTCCTGTTTTCTACAGGGATGGGAAAAAAGAAAGCTCCCACCCCGGAATGTGACTTCAGGGGTGAGAGCATACTGTTCCCACGGTTCCACCCTGCTTGCCTTCTCAAAAGCAAAAGCCAAACCAGTCGTTTTTCTTTTGCTTCTTTTCTTTTTTCGCAAAAAGAAAAGAAGGCCGCTCGGAATTCGTAACGTGAATGACCCGTCGCGGAATACT
>JBJEZE010000093.1:0-34223 GCA_051887235.1 Butyricicoccus sp. | reverse complement strand
GTTTTAATCGTGCCATATTGGAATACATTCATTGTAATCGGTGTTTTGATTTATCCGTTCTCTAGGATAAATGACCGTAAAGAGAAAATTATTCTAAGGATAGGTCCTTGGGGAAAATTTACAAATTCATATACAACGTACATCATCAAGGTGACAAATCAGAATTAGAGAATCATCGGCGAAAATAAAGTCAATCGTTCCAATTTGTTTCATAAATACAGTTAACGCCTGATTCCATAGGAATCAGGCGTTTCCATTCAGTTGATCGCAGGAGAAGAGGTATACACGGTATCATAATGATAGGTTGGATTGGGACGGCCGGGAATCAGCGTGTTCATGACCGAAACAGCAGCGTTTGGAAAGACTGCCGCAACAGCCTCACGAACCAGCTGTTCCAGTGTTTCCGGTGTTGTTTCTGCGCGTGCGTTGACAATCAGACCGGTCTGCCCGGATGTTCTCGGATAGGCTCGTAAATTGGCGGTGGCAAGTGTGCCGGTCAGGTTGCCGATATAGCGTGCGCTTTCGGTGAGAAGCTGAAATTTGACATGACCGACAGCGATGCTTTGGCTGTCAAGACGCTGTCCCAGTTCGTTCAGAAGCTGCTGCGCGGAGGCTTTTTCTGCGGGGGATGACAGCGTAAATTCTGCATTCAGCCAGCCATAAGCGGCTTCGCCGGCTGCATAAATGTCGTAGTCCACTTCTGCGAGATGATTTCCGGCCTGTACGCGTTCGACTTCCTCCAACCATGCGGTGATGCCGTCGCCGGTTTTGGCGCTGACGGCTAAGACTTTGGCATCAGGCCACTTTTCCCTGGTGTCCGCAGTCAATGCGGCCAGTTCATCGGCAGTCAGCAGATCAATCTTATTGATGAGGATAATATCTGCTTCCTCAAACTGCTTGGACACGATGTAATCCGCAGCACCGGATTTCTGATGCAGCAGCTCTTTCAACCGGACAGGATCAGCCAGTACGGTCAGACACATCGGTTCGACAGCGTCCGTGCAGTGCTCTTTGAGGGGTTGGAGGATCGTGGCGGACAGATCGGTGCAGCTTCCGACCGGCTCAGCCAGAATGACCTGGATGTCCGGTACAGCGGCCAAGGAGCGGACAGCTTGCTCAAAGCCCGGGAAGTTACAGCAGAAGCAGCTTCCGGATACCTCACGCACCATATGTTTCGTACTCTCCAAAAAGCTGGTGTCAACCAAACCGGAGGCCTGATCATTGGTGATCATACCGACATGGATGCCCTTGTCTTCCAATGTTTTTGCGGTCTCCCACAGCAGACTGGTTTTTCCGGCACCTAAAAAGCCACCGACTAAAATTAATTTCTGTTTCATTGTAGTAACTCTCCTTTGATCGTATTCTCCGCAGCATGGCGGGGCGGGTGATTTCATACTGTTCGCTCAGACACTGTCTGTGGTTTTCTTTTTTTCACATCCGCAGCTGACAGGGGTCAGTCTTTCCTCCGGTTCAATGACTTTGGTGAACAGCAGCGCTGCCAGCAGGCCGCCGACAACAGGTGCGAGGATATAAACCCAAAAGAAACCGCCGGAAGTATCCGGCATAGCCCATTGTCCCCAGCCGAACAGCAGGGCAACGACACGAGGACCAAAGTCGCGTGCCGGATTGAGCCCGGCTTGTGTGAGCGGTGCAATGAGACAGATAATGGAACCGACAGTGAGACCGATAAACAGCGGCGCCATCGCGTTGGACGGGCGGCCCACATTGCAGTCCTCAGTCAGAAGAAAGATGGTTAGCACGAGAAGGAAGGTGCCAAACAGCTCTGCGGCTGCGGCAAGCGACAGACTGACCGCTTGCGTGCCGCCCGGCTGCAAATAATATTCCCCGAACATTTTTGCGGTTGTCACGGATTCAAAGGTACCCCGAACGATGTTATTTGCGGCTTCATACTCCCGGATGACCGAGCCAAATAGTCCATAGATGGTCAGGCCGCCCATAAAAGCGCCGAAAAACTGGGCGCACAGATACGGCAGCACCTTTCGTTTGCCCATCCGTCCGGCAGCGGCCATTGCGATCGTGACCGCCGGATTAAAATGGGCGCAGGAGAGATTTCGGCACATGTAAATGGCCAGCGTGACCCCCAGAGCCCAGACCATCGCAATCTGATACAGCCCCTGGTGGGAGCCGAACAGGGTTGTCACGGCGACCGAACCGCAGCCGAACAGAACCATGATGTAGGTTCCGAGCCATTCTCCAAGCAGTTCTTTCTTTAAATTTGCTTTCATTTCACGGCATCCTTTCGTGTATTGTATCTCTGTTTTGATGATGTATCCGCTCTGTTGTTAGAGTAACTCTATTATACAAACAACCCTAGTGTTTTTATAGGAAAATTGTGCCTATTTGAGCGGTTTTTTTGGACGATCGTCTGATTTACATGGAAGGGGAAGAATGATAGACTTTGTCTATTATTTAAGTAGCACAAAATGATAACACAAAATATGTATAAAACGCAGAAATTAAAAAATAAGAGCTGTTTTGGCAACTTTTTTCTAAAAAGGTTCAAAAATAGAATAATATTGTACTATCTTCCTTTCTCTCGCCATGGTATCATAAGGATACTGAAAGATAGGAGGCGGTTTTTTGGAGAAACAAAACGACAAATGCGCCTGCATGGGCAGTTCGCTGATGCGCTTTGTTCAACCGATTCTTCTGTCGCTTCTGTTGGAGGAACCCTGCCACGGCTACGATCTTGTCCGCAAGATTTCGCAGACCGAGTTGTGGAAAGACTCTGCGCCCGATCCGACCGGCATTTACCGCGTACTGCGCGATATGGAAAAGCGCGGTCTGATCTCGTCGCACCTCTCCAATTCCAAGGCGGGAATTGGAAAGCGCGTCTTTTCGATCAACGAAGACGGAGTAGCCTGCATGGTCAACTGGATCGCAACCCTGCGAACCTACCGTACTGGTATCAGCGATGTCATTTCCCGCCTGGAAACGGCATTGGATTGCATGGAGACGCTCCCGGAATCCGGCTGCTGCACAGAACGCACAGAAGATAATTTCGGTGATTCTTTCGCACCCTGCTGCTGCGGAGGAGAGAATACGTTGGTTTAACTGTTTCTGTTGAACATGTTAAAATGAGATTTATGGAGATTTAGGAGGAAAAACATGAAAGATCTGTTGTTACGTTGCCTGCGTCACGAGGAAGTCGAGCGCGCACCGTGGGTTCCGTTTGCGGGTGTCCATGCAGCCAGCCTGAAGGGCTACGACGCCACCGAGATGCTGACCGACGCCGACAAGGCGTTTGAGTCGCTGATGGAAGTAAACCGTCTGTACAAGCCGGACGGCCAGCCGGTTATCTTCGACCTGCAGATTGAGGCCGAGTGCCTGGGCTGCGACCTGACTTGGGCGAAGGACTGCCCGCCGTCGGTTTCCGGCCATCCGCTGGACGGCAGCGACGAAGAGCCGCCTGAAATCCCGTGCGACTGCACGATTCCGACCAAGGAATCCGGCCGTATTCCGTACGTTCTGGACGTCATGCACCGCATGAAGGAAGCAGTCGGCGATACCACCGCTCTGTACGGACTGATCTGCGGCCCGTTCACCCTGGCATCCCATCTGCGCGGCAACAATCTGTTCACCGATATGTACGACTTTGAGGAAGAGGCCGCTGAGCTGTTTGCGTTTGCAAATCGCGTCTGCATGAGAATGGCGGACTACTACATCGAGGCCGGCATGGACGTCATTGCCATGGTTGACCCGCTGATCTCTCAGATCTCTACCGATCATTTCGAGCAGTACATGACCGAAGTATACACCGAGCTGTTTGACCATATCCGCGAGAAGGGCGTCTTCTCCTCGTTCTTTGTCTGCGGCGACGCGACCCGTAACATCGAGGCGATGTGCCAGACCAAGCCGGACTCCATCTCGGTTGACGAGAACGTTGATATTGTGGCTGCCAAGGAAATCTGCGACAAGTACAACGTTGTTATCGGTGGCAATATCCCGCTGACCTCGATTATGCTGCTCGGCAACCAGCAGGACAACATGAAGTGCGTTGTAGACATTCTGGACAGCGTCAACAGCAAGAAGAACTTCATCATTGCTCCGGGCTGCGACATGCCGTTCGAGGTACCGGTAGAAAACGGTATCGGCGTTGCGCAGGCTGCTCTGGAGACCGATACGGTCCGCGAGATGGTCAAGAACTATCAGGCAGAAGAGATCGACACCTCCGGCGTTGTTATTCCGGACTATGCAAATCTGGAGAAGCCGCTGGTTGAAGTCTTCACGCTGGACTCCGCACAGTGCGCGGCTTGCGGCTACATGATGAACGCGGCCAACGAGGCCAAGGCGACCTTCGGTGACGCGATCGACATGGTTGAGTACAAGTTCATCTACAAGGAGAACGTTGCACGCTGTGTCAAGATGGGCGTTCCGAACCTGCCGTCCATGTACATTAACGGCGAGCTGAAGTACCGCTCCATCATCCCGAAGAAGGCGGAGCTGGAAGCAGCAATCAACGAGGCGATTGCCGCAATCAAGGGCTAATACTATGAGCCAGCTGTATCTGATTACCGGCTTTTTGGGGGCCGGAAAGACAACATTCCTCCGGAATTTTATCCGGCTGTTTGCTGGGAAAAAGATTCAGCTGATCGTGAACGAGTTTGGCAGGGAGGGCGTCGACGGCGCCCTCCTCGCTGATTTAGATGCCTTCCTGCAGGAGATTTCCGGCGGATCGGTGTTCTGCTCGTGCCGGCTCGATCAGTTTGAAAAGGTCCTGCGGGAATCTTCCGGCATCAACGCGGATGTGATTTTGGTCGAGGCCTCCGGCCTGTCCGACCCGACCGGCGTGCGCCGTCTGTTTTCCCAGACCGACCGCTTCCCGAACATCGAATATATGGGCGGTATCTGCCTGATTGACGCCGTCCGTTTTCCCAAGCTGTACGCCACGGCGCGCCCGTGCATCAAGCAGCTTGCAGCCAGCGATCTGGCAATCGTCAATAAGATCGACCGCGCGACGCCCGAGCAGCTCGCCGCAACCATGGACTGCATCCGCGGGCAGCGACCGGAGATGAAGGTACTGCAAACCACCTACGGCCAGATCGAACCGTCGGTTTTGGAGCTTTTGGCGGAAGGAAACGGGGGAGCGGATGCGGACATGCCGCTGACCGCCGACCTGACGCTGCGCAGCATTGTGATCCGGATTGCACCGTCCATGAGTGCCTACGCGCTGCAAAAGTTTATCGAAATGTTCTTGGAGACGACCTTCCGCGTCAAGGGCTTTATCCAGACCTCGGACGGGCTGATGCAGGTGGACGGCGTAGGGAATGTGGTGGACATCACACCCTACGATAAGCCGCTCTCGCAGGATAAAATCGGCTGGCTGACCGTTCTGTCCGGCTCCAAAATGCCGGTGCGCAAAGCGGTCAAGGATGCCTGCGCATGGTATCCGAACGACATTCTGTCGGTGGAGTAAGGCGGACGCATGAAGATGCGGTATTTGCCGCTAAGAGCGTTTGTGGGAACTGCAATGAAATTATGCATAAGAAAAGCGGAGCAATGGCTGCTCCGCTTTTTCATTTGGTTGGATGGTTATTTCCACGGGATGGCATGTGTTTGAATCCAGGCGACACCGGAGCTCAAAAGCGTGACGACAATGCCGATGGTGATAATTCCCGCCACGGCGTGCGTGTAGTTGGCGTAGGTGATGCTGTTTTGTACATAGTAGCCCATGCCGTGCGTGGCGCCCATCAGCTCGGCAAAGTTGAGCATGAGCAGGGAGGTGGTCACGGACACGCGCAGACCGGAGACGATGCCCGGCAGCAGATAGGGAAGAAGGATGCTTCGGATCATCGTGCCGTTGCTCAGGTTCAGCATGCGGGCAGAATCCAGAATCTGCGGCTCGATGGAATTTACCCGGTTGATGGTGGTCAGGAAGGTCGGCCAGAACACGCCGAGAATGATGACTACCGCAGACGCACTGCGGAAGCTCGGCATGATCGCGACCAGATAGGGGGAGAAGACCACGGCGGGGATGGGTGCCATCACGTTGGCGATGGGATAGGCGAAATCGCGCAAGCGGGGAAACCAGCCGCAGATCATGCCCAGCAGAACGGCGGCGATCATGCCGGTGAAAAAGCCGATGACCAGCAGCTGCATGGAATAGGCGACATTGAGAAGCAGCACGCGCCACTGTTCGTAAAACGTGAAGAATACGTTTTCCGGGGCGGGAACCAGTACCGGGTGTGCCAGATTGCGCACGGAAGCGGTCAGCTCCCACAGCAGGAGGCACAGCCAGACGAATGACAGGATGTCAAACAGTCCCTTGTTCAGCTGGTTGTTCCGGCTCTTACGCCAGAAACAGATCCAAAAGAATAGTTCGATCAGAGCGATGGCGATGAGAAACGCTGCCGGGGAGTGAAGGGCAGGCCGCTGCTTGGGGGCCAGACAGACCACGAGAAGGAGCGATGCCAGCAGCAGCCGGCCAATCCAGAATGAGCGGGATGAAATCAGACGCAAGAGAGACAGACCTCCTCCGGGTTTTGATAAAACAGCTCCAGCAGTGTTTTTTTCAGAAAGACAAATTCGTCCAGACGGCAGAGATCGACATCGCGGCGCGGACGGGGAAGATGAACGGGGAGATCAGCCACAATCTGTCCGGGACGCAGGAACACGATGCGGTCTCCGAGCAGGAGAGCCTCCTGAATGTCGTGGGTGACAAAGACGACGGTTTTCCGTTTGCCCGCTTCATTTTGCCACAGTCGTTCCAGCATTCCCTGCAGCTCCGTCCGGATGCGGGCATCCAGTGCGCCGAACGGCTCGTCCAGCAGAAGGATGTCGGTATCCATGGCCAGCGCACGCGCGATTGCCACGCGCTGGCACATGCCGCCGGACAGCTGGGAGGGATAGAGGTCCATGGCATCCTGCATGCCGACCCGCGCGAGAAAGTCTTCTGCAATGTCCGTGGCTTCGGCCTGGCTCATACCGCGATGGGCCTGCAGGACCGCAAACGCAACGTTTTTGCGTGCGGTCATCCACGGGAACAGTGCATAATCCTGAAAGACAATCATGCGGTCGGCGCCCGGACCGCGTACGACCGATCCGTCGATGCGCACTTCGCCCGCCGCCGCGGGAGCCAGCCCGGCCAGCAGGCGCAGAAGGGTGCTCTTGCCGCAGCCGGACGGCCCGATCAGGCAAAGAAATTCTCCGTCCGCAATGTGCAGGTTCAGATCGGAAAAGACCGTCCGTGTCTGCCTGCGGTCTGTGTACTGAAAGCTCAGATTTGACAGCTCGATCGACGCCATGTAGTTCTCCGTTTCGTGGGATCAGTGGTTGTTTGCTTCAAAGTAGGTCATCATATCCGACCAGAGGGACTCCTCCGGCTCGCGCTCCTGCATGGTTTCCAGAGCGGACTGGTAGACGTCGGTGACAACGTAGTCCGACCAGTTGATGTCTTCGGTCGGCTGGATCTCACCGATATTGGCCATCGCTTCATAGAACGCGACGCAGGCATCTTTGTCCGGATCCAGAGACAGGCGCATGACCGGCGTGTAGTCGTCCGTGCCGTACACCTGTGCCTGGAGGAACTCGCGGTCCTCGCCGGAGTAGTTTTCCAGAATATCCAGCGTCTCTTCCTGGTTGCTGAGATAGTACTGATGTCCGCGCAGCGTTGCGGTCTCGAACTTGACCAGTGCGTCATGTTTGTCTTCGTACGCCATCTGGCTGCAGGTCTGACGGCAGCACGGATAGGTCTCGACAAAGTCCGCAACCGCGCCGATCAGCTCGACACCAAACTTGTCTGCGTAATAGCCGAGGCACTGATTGGTGATGCACAGATCGTACTCGCCCTTGGAACAGCCTTCCACAGCGGTGTTGCCGTCGTTGACGTAGATAAAGGTGACATCCGCCTTGTCCTCCGGCGCGCTGCCGATGGTGTATCCTTCACCCATCAGGTAGTTCTTGAGCACCATCTGACCCGTCTCAGGCATCTGGCAGGCAATCGTCTTGCCGACAAAGTCCTCCGCGCTGTTCAGCTGGATGCCGGAGTCCTTTGCCGCCATGATTTCCGAACCCTCGCCGGCGGTGCCGCCGAAGACGCGCAGCGTGGTGGTACCCTGCGAGATAAAGGTTGCCGCCGCGGTGGAGCTGAACAGATACACATCCAGGTCACCGGTGGAAACCGCCATGTATGCATCGTTCATGCTGGAAACCGTCTCAAATTCGACGTTTACGCCTTCCTCGTCAAAATAGCCCATCGCGTCTGCGACCAGCACGCCGACCGGCTTGACGGAGGTGCCCAGCAGGCCGACTTTCAGGGTTTCGGTTTCGGACGTCCCGCCCTCGACGGCGGATCCGCTGGCCGCGGAGGCGTCGGTTTGACTCTGCGAGCCGCCGCAGCCTGCCAGAATGGACAGCATCAGCGCGCCCGCCATCAGGCCGCTCAGAAATCGGGAATGCTTCTTTTTCATGGTTGTTCTCCTTCTCCAATATGCGGATACAGTTGCTTCTCTTTTATTGGTGCTGCTCTACTATAGAGGCCAAAAAACACGGGACAGCTCGGAGTCGAGCGTCCCACGCGAAAGGAATATGCGGTATCCTGTGTGAAATAC
The DNA here is from genome assembly GCA_051887235.1 of Butyricicoccus sp. GTDB lineage: Bacteria > Bacillota > Clostridia > Oscillospirales > Butyricicoccaceae > Butyricicoccus_A. The sequence continues at coordinate 25,653 of JBJEZE010000093.1, read as the reverse complement.
AACTTTTTCATAGTATATCAATCTGTTTTTTTGCTGTCAACCGACCCGAAGGTTGCTCTTTTGCTTGGAAATATCTGTTTTGTACGATCGTCTTTTCTGCGGTGTTCGTTTTTTGCGCCCTTTTTTAAAATCTTCTTTTTTTTGAAAAATCATCGTTCCCATTTTTGAAGAAAATTGTGATTTCATCAATTAGTAGAGTTTATCTGTTATTTGATTCTGACAAAATCAATCGCGTTGATCTGTGTAAAACGGAGAAATTATATTTTTGCGCATTGGGTTTGAGGGAGCGGGATGTCCGGCGATATTTTCATCGTATTTTCATCAAAATCTGTTATACTGAATATACCGACCCATATCATCAGGAGGGATCGCTTATGCGTATTTTAGTCGTCGAGGATGAGCCGCGGCTGCGGGAACTGATCTGTGCCCGGCTGCAGCAGGAGCACTACAGTGTGGACAGCTGTCCGAATGGAAAGGACGCGCTGGATTATCTGGCCTGCGCCCAGTATGACCTGCTGGTTCTGGACATCATGCTGCCGGAGATCAGCGGCTTGGAGCTGCTGCGCCGTCTGCGCGGTCAGGGGGACGTCACACCGATTCTGCTGCTGACTGCGCTGGACAGCATCTCGGATCGCGTCTCCGGCTTGGATGCCGGAGCGGACGATTATCTGGTCAAGCCGTTTGCCTTTGATGAGCTCCTGGCCCGCATCCGGGTGCTGCTGCGCCGACGGTTCGGCAGCGTCAGCAATATCTATACGATCGCGGACCTCACGGTGGACTGCGATGCGCGCACCGTGCGCCGGGGCGATACGGCCATTTCACTCTCCGCCAAGGAGTTCTCCATTTTGGAATACCTGATCCGCAACGCCGGCACGGTTCTGTCCCGGGAGCGCATCAGCAACCATATCTGGAATTACGACTATGAGGGCGGGTCTAATATTGTGGATGTTTATATCCGCTATCTGCGCAAAAAGCTGGATGACGGATTTTCTCCCAAGCTGATTCACACGGTGCGCGGAGTCGGCTATGTGCTGAGGGAAGAGCCATGAAGCGGCTGTCCATCCGGCTGCGTGTGACGCTTTGGTTCACCGCGCTGATGACCATACTGGCGTGTTTGGTCTTGGTGTTTCTGTACCTTGCCGGACACTACACGGTGCGCAGCATGATGCAGGAGCGGCTGGTCAATATTGTGGAAAATACGCTGGATAAAATCGAGTACGACGACGGGGAACTGGAGCTGGACGATGATATGGATTTCTTCGTCAGCGGCGTATACCGTTCGATTTACGACGCGGAGGGCTGGCTGCTGTACGGCCGGATCCCGGCGGATTACAGCGGCGTGCAGGCGTTTTCCGACGGAACCTTGCAGCGCTATGACGATGGAGACGACAGCTGGTATCTGTATGATATCCAGTATGAGGTGGCGGGATATGGAACGGTCTGGGTGCGGGGTATTTTATCCGCAGAGAGCGCCAATTCCGCGTTTTCCTCCCTGTTCACCCTTGCCCGCGTTGCGCTGCCGATACTGGTACTGCTTGCGGCGCTCGGAGGGTATTTCCTGATTCACCGGGCGTTTCTGCCGGTGCGCCATATCACCGCTTCCGCAGAGCAGATCAGCAGCGGCAGCGATCTGAGCCGCCGCATCGCGCTGGGCGAAGGGCGGGATGAGATCTACCAGCTTGCGGCGACGGTGGACCGGATGCTCGACCGGCTGGAGGACTCGTTTGCGCGCGAGAAGCAGTTTACCTCAGATGCATCGCACGAGCTGCGCACCCCGCTTTCCGTCATTCTGTCGCAGTGTGACTACTCGCTGTCCCGCGCGCAGACCGAGGAGGAGTATGTGCAGGCGCTGGAAACCATTCAGGAGCAGGGCAGAAAGATGTCCGCTCTGATTTCCCAGCTGCTTACGCTCGCCCGTGCGGACCGGGGGCAGGACAAGCTGCTGCTGGAAACCATTGACCTGAGCCATCTGACCGAGATTGTTGCCATGCAGACCGAGGAGACGGCACAGGAAAAGGGGATTACGGTGTATACGGACGTCGCTCCCAATCTGCTGATACAGGGCGACGAGACCATGCTGATGCGCCTGCTGCTCAACCTGATGGAAAACGGTGTGAAGTATGGACGTCCTGGCGGACACCTGTGGGTGACGCTGGATGCACAGGGGGAGCAGATCCGCGGAACGATTCGCGACGATGGCATTGGAATTTCGGAGGAGGACCTGCCGAGAATCTGGGACCGGTTTTATCAGGCCGATCCGTCCCGTTCCTCCACTGTGGGAGGGGTTGGACTCGGCCTGCCGATGGTGCAGTACATTGTTCGCGCGCACGGCGGCACGATTACCGCAGAAAGTCAGCTCGGACAGGGCTCCTGCTTCACGTTTTTCCTTCCAGTACAAAGAGACGAAAAAAATTAAGTTCTTTCATCTTCTTTTCATGTTTGCCGGATATAATACAAACATACTCCACAAGATACTACTATGATCCAATAGAAAGGAAGATACACGATGAAAAAAACAATGCTTTTCGCACTCAGTTCCGCCGTCCTTGCGGCGACGCTCCTTGCAGGCTGCGGAAACAGCACGACGGATAACGCAGAGCAGGGGACGGTTGTGCCGCAGGTGGGATCCGCGGCCGCGTCCACAGCGGCGGCTGAGTATATCGGAGAGGACAAGGCGAAGGAAATTGCGCTGGCGGATGCCGGACAGGAAGAGGCAAATGTCACAGACCTTCAGGTTTATCTGGATGAAGATCAGGAAGGCGACGATCCGGCGGCATACGACGTGGAATTTTTGGTCGGAACGGACGAGTACGACTACGAAATTGACGCCGCGACCGGCGAAATCCGTTCGCGGGACGTAGACGCCGCAAAGCAGACCGCAGAGAACAGCACGCGCACAGCGGACGGATATATCACCAAGGCAAAGGCGAAGAAGATCGCGCTCGACGATGCCGGTTTGAAATCCTCGCAGGCGGAGGGCATGCATGTTGTTCTGGACACGGATGATGTCAATGAGGGCGAACCGGCGGTGTATGATGTCGAGTTTTATGCCGATATGGTGGAATACGATTACGAGATCGACGCCATCACGGGAGACATTCTCTCCAGAGACCGCGATGCGGAGAACATCAGCAGCAGCGATATGCAGGCTTCTGCGGACGACCGGATCAGCGAAACCAAGGCGCGCAACATCGCGCTGAAGCATGCCGGATTCAGCAAGAGCGACGTTACCGGGCTGTATGCGGAGCTGGATTACGATGACGGCATCTATGAGTACGAGGTAGAATTCTATCGCGACGGTCTGGAATACAGCTATGAGATCAATGCGGCGACCGGCGAGATCATCAAATACGAGTCAGAGTACGACGACTGAAGAAAGAAACAGCAGGACGGAAGCATTCCATCCTGCTGTTTGCAGTATTACGGTTAAATCAATCCGACGGTGCGCATAAAGAGAATCCAGAAAAACAGGGTGATGACAGAGAACGCGGTACTGGCTACGACCAGTTCTCCGGCAAGCGCGCTGTCGCCGCCCATGTTGGAGGCCATGGAGTACGAGGCTGCCGCGACCGGTGTGGCAAACATGCTGAACAGCACGAAGCGGCTGAGCGGCTCAAAGTGCAGCACGACCGTAATAGACAGTATGATGGCGGGCAGAACGATCAGCTTGACGAATAACGTCGGGAGGAGGTATTTGGCATGGCGGAGCATGGAGGAAAAATGCAGGGTTCCTCCGAGGATGAACAGAGCCAGCGGTGTGGTGAGGTTGGAAAACTGCGCGATAGGAGTCTCGATGCACTGCGGCAGACGGATGCCGAGCACAAGGAACACGCCGCCGGCGATCGCGCCCATAATCATCGGGTTGGACAGGACGCGTTTGATCAGTGTCGGAAACGGGATGCGGCCGCCGCGGAAATATTCCAGAATCAGAATGGCGAAGATGTTGTACAGCGGGACGATGATGGCCACCATCATGGACGCCACGGCGGCGGCGCTCTCGCCGAATACATTGACGGTCAGGGGAAGGGCGAACAGGACGAAATTGCTGCGGTAGATCGCCTGAATGATGACGCCGCGCTGGGGATTTCCCGGAATGATCCGGGGGACGACAAGGATCAGGACCAGGATCAGCAGAAGCAGGCTGACGATGCCGACGAGAATCAGCATTCCATCCAGCTGCAGGTCGTCTTCTTTGTGGTACAGGTTGTAAAACATCAGGATGGGAAAGAATACCTTGAATACCATCTGATTGAGCCGGGTCAGAAAGGCCTCGTCCACAATATGGAGCTCACGCACCAGATACCCAAAGGAAATATAGCACAGAAATGGGACAACCGCATTGACGGCAATGACGATATTGTCCATGAAACTCACCTCGATCACAATCATTTGCTGCGCAAAGCGGCAAAAAAATTATAGCAGACTCATACGGGGGAATCAAGGGAGGGAGGACATGGAGCGGAGTAAAAAGAAAATTCCTCCGATGCAGCCGGACGCCGGTGCACGGAGGAATTTTTAAGAAGAAACGGTTTAGCAATAGGTGTCCCGAATGGACTGAAGCTGGTTTTTCAGCGGCACGGGGGCGCAGCTGTTTGGCATGGGTGTCGGGATGGACTTGCGGCAGTCATAGACACGCTGCATCGCTTTGCGCTTTTCATTGACCAGATGGATGGATTCGCCCAGTTTCTCCGACGTGATGGTGTTTCCGGTACCTTCTTCGACGGCCTTGGCAAAATCGGCAATTTCGTTCTTCCATAGAAATAAATGCTTGCGGTTGACTTATTCGTATTGCGCCAGGTCACGGATCGCCTGTATCGCGGCGTCCACCTCGTCCTCGGTATTGAACCAGGAAAAGCTGAACCGCACCGCACCGCGGTCAGTCGTGCCGAGCGCCTCGTGCATGCGCGGCGCGCAGTGCGCTCCCGGGCGGGTGGCGATGCCGTAATCCTGGAACAGAGCGTCGGACACTTCGCCCGAGTCGTAGTCACGAAGGTTGAGCGCGACGATTGCGGCGCGCGGCTGACCGTGGAAGTTGCCATATACGGTTACGCCGCTGATACAGGACACGCCGTCGTAAAACCGCTGCATCAGCGCGGTTTCCTTCTGATGAATGGCGGAAAGTCCAATCTGTTCGATGTAATCCAGCGCGGCGGACAGACCGGCGATGCCGTGGCTGTTGAGGGTTCCGGCTTCCAGTCGGGTCGGGTAGTCCATCGGCTGGTGGCGGTCGTAGGAATGCACCCCCGAGCCGCCGCACTTCCACGGCGCGATGTCAACGCCCTCCCGGACGCACAGCCCGCCGGTGCCCTGCGGTCCCATCAGACCCTTGTGTCCGGTGAAGCAGAGAATATCAATGTGCATGCGCTGCATGTCAATCTCAATCGCGCCGGCGGTCTGGGAGGCGTCCACGATCAGCAGCAGACCGTGCTGCCGGGCCAGCGCGCCGATGCGTTCCAGATCCAGCAGTTCGCCGGTCAGGTTGGACGCGTGCGTGCAGACAATGGCCTTGGTGTTCGGCCGGATCAGTTGCGCGAACGCGTCGTAGTCGATTTTCCCCCGCGTGTCCGCGCGGACAAAGCTCAGGGAAATCGTGCCCGCATCCTCCAGAGCATACAGAGGGCGGAGCACCGAATTGTGTTCCAAATCGGTCGTAATGACATGATCGCCCTGGGTCAGTGTGCCGAACAATGCAATGTTCAGCGCTTCGGTGGAATTGCACGTAAAGATAACATGATCGGCGCGCGGGCAGCCGAACAGCTTGGCGAGCTTGACCCGGGTGCTGTACACGGTGCGCGAAGCGGACAGGGACACGCTGTGCACACCGCGCGCGGCGTTGCCCATCGTGCTCATGGCGCGAACGACAGCCTCCGCAACCTGCGGCGGCTTTTGCAGCGTGGTCGCGGCATTATCCAGATAAATCATGCGTTATATCTCCAAAAGATGAACGGATGACCAAAGAATGCCGGCTCGGGTGAGCGCGGCGGGGATGGCATCCTGTTGGGTCGGATCGGTTTTCCAGGCAAGGCCGCAGCCTGCGGTGATTTCGCGCGGGACGGGAATCAGGCGTCCGGGCAGGCCGTGTTCCAGACAGTACTGCTCTGCTGCCATGGCCTGCACCGTCGCGTCAAACGCGATCACGGCTGCCAACTGTTTGTTTCGGCGCATGTCAGGGCTTTACGACACAGCTGGCCTGGGTCAGCTTTTCGGCAATGACGTACATATTGGTGACCTCGCCGACGCGCAGCTGTTCGGTCAGACCGTAATAGTTCAGGCAGGTGCCGCAGGTCAGAATTTCCACGCCCTGCTCCTGCATCGCCTGCAGGTCTTCCAGAGACTGCGAGCCCTCGCAGGTCAGCGCCGCGCCGCCGTTGTAAAACAGGATGGTTTGGGGCAGCTCGTCCTGCTGGGACAGCGCATACAGGAAGCCCTTGAGCAGCGTCGCGCCCAGCTCGTCGCTCCCGCCGCCCATGGTATTGGTGCCGACCGCGACGACAACGTTTCGCTTCGCCGCAGGCGTGCAGTCCATGCAGACGTCTTCTTCGGTCTCGTCCGGTATCTCGGCGCCCTCGCCGATGGTCATGCGTACGCGGAACCGGTTGGATTCCAGCTGCTCAGAGTGCACGGCGTAGCCCTTCTGCTGAGCCATCTTGGTCAGGTTTTGGACGGCAATCTCGTTGTCCACCATGGTTTCCACCGTGCCGGAGCCGTTCAGCTCGCGAATCGCCTGTTTGGTTTTGACGACCGGGATGGGGCAGGTGTCTCCTATCGCGTTCACTCGAATCATAGCAATACCTCCTGTGTTGTCACAAAAATTTCCGTGTCGGACGGCTCGCAGACCGTGCCGACCATGGCGGCCGGAAGACCGGTTTCGCGCAGCTGCTGTACGAGCTGCGATGCCTCCCCGGACGGCAGAGCGATCAGCAGACCACCGGAGGTCTGCGGGTCAAACAGGACCTCTTCCATGGCAAAAGGAACGTCCTCAAACTGCACGAACGGACCGGCGTGGTTGCGGTTGCGCTGTCCGGCGGCGGTGAGCAGGAACTCGTCGGCGTGGCGCAGCGCCTCCTCGAATATCGGCACACGGTTTGCCGCAATCCGGCAGGAGTGGGTGCCGTTCATCATTTCATGTAAATGGCCCAAAAAGCCAAAGCCGGTGACGTCGGTGCACGCGTGAATGGAATAGGTGCGGCAGCAGTCGGCCGCGTATTTGTTCAGCGTAGTCATGGAACGGATGGCCGCATCCATCCCATCCGGCGAGGCCTCCCCGACGCGGTTGGCGGTGCACAAGATGCCGACGCCCAGCCGCTTGGTCAGGATCAGCGCATCGCCGGTCTGCGGCGTGTTGTTGGCATAGATGCGCGCCGGATCCACGATACCGGTGACTGACAGGCCGTACTTGACGTCGGAGTCCGCGATGGAATGACCGCCCGCCAGCACGCCGCCCGCCTCAATGACCTTTTCTGCGCCGCCGCGCATGATCTCGCCCAGAATGTTTAAATCCATCGTCTCCGGAAAGCAGACGATGTTGAGGGCGGTTTTGACCTCGCCGCCCATCGCGTAGATGTCGCTCATCGCGTTGGCGGCGGCAATCTGGCCGAACAGATAGGGATCGTCCACCATGGGAGGGAAGAAGTCCAGTGTCTGCACAAATGCCTGATGGTCGGACAGTCGGTACACCGCCGCGTCGTCTTTGCTGTCGTAGCCGATCAGCAGGTTTTCGTCCTTCGGCCCGTGCGGAAGCTCGCGCAACACACGTTCCAGAATTCCGGCGCCCAGCTTGGCCGTGCATCCGCCGCCCTTGCAAAACAATGGTTCGGTGCTCATGCGGTTCCTCCTCCTTTTCTGCGAAGTTCTTATCTATAGCTTACCAAAATCATGAGGGGGTGTAAAATAGTTTCTTTCGATGAAATGGATAGATGGATTGCTTTTTGCGATAGATGTGGTACACTGGATGTATTCGAAAAGGGAAAGGAGTAAACCGAGTGGATCTTCATCAGCTGGAGGTGTTTGTCAGTGTGGCGGACAATAAGGGGTTCCTGGCGGCGGCCAAGCAGCTGCACCTGTCGCAGTCCACGGTCAGCGCGCACATTGCGTCCATCGAGGAGGAGCTGCATACCGTGTTGATTCAGCGCTCTTCCAGAACGTTTGCGCTGACCGAAAGCGGAAAGACGCTGTATTCGTATGCGCTGGATCTGCTGGCGCTGCGCCGGCGGGCCGTGCAGGAGGTGTCCGGAAAGGGAGAGAATCAGCTGCGCATCGGGGCATCGTCGGTTCCGGCACAGTGTCTGCTGCCGCAGGTCATCCGCGCGTTTCACCAAAAGAATCCCATGATTCAGTATGAGATTTCCTGCGAGGACAGTCTGTCGGTGATTCAGCGGGTGGCGGACGGAAGTCTGGATGCCGGCTTTGTGGGGACGAAGACGGACTGCGCCTGCCGGTTTGTCCCGATGGAGGAGGACACGCTGGTGCTGGCGACGCCCAATGCGGAACCGTACCGCAGCTGCCGCGGAGACCGGATTGACTGGGAGACGCTGTGGAACGGCCCGTTTCTGGTGCGGGAATCCTCGTCGGGAACCCGCAAGGAGGCGTCTCGTGTCCTGCGTCAGTTGGGGATGCCCGAACAGGAACTGCATATTATTGCGCGCATTGACAGCGCGGAGATGATCCGACACTGCATTGTCCAAGGCATCGGAAGCTCGATTGTATCGTATAAGACGGTGGAGGATCTGGCGCAGCAGGGAAAGCTGCTGATGTTTCCGCTGGCCGACAATGCGGTGCGCCGGGAACTGTATCTGGTGTACCGCCCGCAGTCCAACCGCTCCAAAACCGTGCAGGAGTTTCTGCGGTTTTCCGAGGAGTTCGGAAGGGGAACGGATTAATGTCGGCAAAAACAGCAAACCGCCGGGGACAGTGCCCGGCGGTAGTTCAGCTTCCGTAATCTTCCAAAAATGTGGTCAGCTCCTGCTCGGAATACAGCGGGAATCCCTGCTGCATCAGCTGCTGGTCGTATTCGCGGAGGGAGGAAAGACGAATATCCGTGACCGCGAAGGGATCGGTTTCCGTGTCGCGGTAGACCGCCAGGCGACCCTCATAGACGCGGACGTAGTACAGCGGCTCGGACTGCTGGGTCTGCTGTTCGGCTGTCAGGGTTCCGGTGACCTGTTCGGTCTCCCCATAGTCCGGAGCGGCGATGAGCAGAGCAAACAGAACGGAGGATACAAGAATGGCAGCGAGAGCTCCTTTTTTCATAACGGGATCATCCTTTTACAAAATTAGGGTAATATAAGAGTGAAATACGCCACCGGAACGGGGATTTTCCGGAAAACTATTGTTATACTGTCCGAAATTACAGGTTTTATACAGGGAAAATGTAACTTTAGGTGGATTTTTACGGGCGATATGGTATAATAATCTGAGACCCTCTGTTACTCGCAGTCTCACTGTGGGGAGTGTACAGGTGCAGGAGGGAAGAAAGGTAGGTTCCGGACGAGAACATCCACGGCGCAGTGACAGAGAACCAAGCGGTCCGGAAATCGCAGACAACTGACAGCAAAGCAACAAAACGCCGATCTTCATAAGGAGGGATATGATTTTGGCCAAACAACGGAAACGGAAACCGCACAGAAAAAGAGGAAGCGTGATAAAGCGGATTGGGTTTGCGCTTCTGACTCTTTTTCTCATTGGTCTGACGACCGCTGCGATTTGCTGCTGTGCGCTGGCGTATTACATCAATACGATTGTAAAACCGGAAGCGGAGCTGGACATCAACAGCCTGTCCATGAAGTTCAACAGTGTCATCTACTACGAGAACAGCAAGGGCAAGAATAAGGTTCTGCAGACATTGAAAAGCGACGAAAATCGTGAGTGGGTTTCCAAGGAGAACATTCCGGACGAGCTCAAGCAGGCGTTTGTCGCGATTGAGGACAAGCGGTTTTATGAGCATAACGGTGTGGACTGGAAGCGTACAGCCGGTGCGGCACTCAACTGGATTTTACCGAGCGGCTCCGGCTACGGCGGTTCGACGATCACGCAGCAGCTGATTAAAAACATGACGGACGATGACGACTATTCGGTCAAGCGAAAGATTACGGAAATCGTCCGGGCGCTGACGCTGGAAGAACAGGTGGACAAGGACACCATTCTGGAACTGTATATGAACATCATCTATTTCGGCGAAAACTCCTACGGTGTTCAGACCGCGTCGCAGACCTATTTCGGCAAGAGCGTGTCCAAGCTCGATCTGGCGGAATGCGCCATGATCGCGGGACTGACACAGAATCCGAGCAAGTACGACCCGTATAAAAACCCGGAGGAAGCCAAGGAACGGCAGAAAACCGTCTTGATCGAGATGTATGAGCAGGGTTATATTTCGAAAAAGGAATATGACGAGGCACTCGCCGAAGAATTGGAGTATAAACGCGGCAAGACCAAAGCGAAGGAAGGCGGCGTGTATTCCTACTTTACGGACATGGTTGTACGGGATGTCATCCATGATCTGATGGAACAGAAGGGATACTCCGAGGACTATGCCACGGCGATGGTCAAGGGCGGCGGCCTGTCGATTTACTCAACGATTGATCTGGATGTACAGTCTGTGCTGGACAGCGTATATGAAAATTCCGACTACTTCCCGTACGTCACGGATTCGGACGGCACACCGCTGCAGTCGGCCATGATTGTTCTGGATCCCAAGAACGGCAACATTCTGGGCGTCGTCGGCGGACGCGGCGAAAAGACCGAAAGTCTGGCGCTCAACCGTGCGACCCAGTCTCCGCGCTCGCCGGGTTCATCCATCAAACCGATCAGCACCTATGCGCCAGCTCTTGACGCCAAGCTCATTACGCCGTACTCGACGGTGACGGATATGCCGGTGTTTGAATACAATGACAGCCCGTGGCCCAAGAACGAAAACTGGAGATACACCGGCCAGACCACCATCATGGACGGCGTTGCCAAGTCCACCAACACGGTCGCCGTGCAGGTCATGAAAAAGCTGACGCCGGATTCCGCGTTTGACTTCCTGACCGAAAAGCTGGGCGTGACCACCCTGTCGGAGGAGCACGACCGCGATTACGCGCCGATGGCGCTGGGCGGCCTGACCAACGGCATGACCGTGCGTGAGATGGCGCAGGCATACACCGCGCTGGCGAACTATGGCAAGTATTCCGAGGCCAAGAGCTACACCAAGGTGGTGGACGCCAACGGCAATACGCTGCTGTCCCACGAGGACGACGAGGCGGAGCAGGTGTTCGAGCGCAAGAGCGCGACACCGTATTATATGAACGATCTGCTGACCAACGCCGTGGAGAACGGCACCGGCCAGCTGGCACAGATGTATGGCTACGATGTCGCCGGTAAAACCGGCACGACGACGGACAACCGCGACCGCTGGTTTGCGGGATATACCCCCTATTATGTGGGCGTGTGCTGGGTTGGCTTTGACTCGGCGGAGGCGCTGCCGGATCTGAGTCCGAACCCTGCGGTATCCGCGTGGTCGTCCGTCATGAACAAGCTGCATGAGGGCAAGGAATACAAGAGCTTCAAGCAGCCCAAGCGGTTTGTGGAGGCGGAATACTGTATGGACAGCGGAAGCGTGCCGACGGATATCTGCCAGAGCGACCGGCGCGGCGGGCGTGTGCAGACGGGCTACTTCTTCGAGAAGGATGTTCCCAAAGAGGAATGCACCATGCATGCGTGGTACAATGGCCTGTCCCTGCTGGATCTGACGCGACTGTTCCCCATTTCGGTCGAGGTCGAGGACGAGTACTACTGCTTCCGCGGCAGCAATAAGCCGATTGGCAAGGGCGAGCAGGTCTACAGCTCCAACGGCCATTATTATGCGTGGTACGCGGAACAGCTGAGGCGCGCAGAAGAAGCCCGAAAAGCGGCAGAAGCGGCAGCGGCGGCCGAGAAGGAAAAAGACGGCAAAAAGGACGATAAAACAGACGACAGCGAGTCGGACAGCGGTGATTCCGATAGCGACGGCTGAGCTGTGCGGAACCAGATGCAGCGGATTTCCGGATATGAAAATTTCCGGAATCCGTTGCATTTGACTGGAGAATATAGTATAATAGTTTCTGCATTTGGGAAGCGGCGCTGCGCGCGGCTGCACTAGCCGGGGCGGCAGCGGTGCCCTGTATCTGCAATCCGCTAGAGCAGAGGTGAATTCCAACCCTCGGGTTCGGTTTGTATCGCTTGCCCTGAATGAAAAGACGATGAAGGCCCGGTCCTTCGCAACAGCAGACTGTGAACCATGTCAGGCGGGGAACTGAGCAGCATTAAGCAGAACCTGCTGTGTGCCGCAGGAACGCCGGGTCAGAGTCCGCTCATTCAGGTAACAGGTAGGAAGCGTTCACAACGGTTGGTGTGCGGCTGCGCGGAGCGCCGCTTTTCAAGGTGAACAGGAGGTACAAACGGGCAATTTCGATTGCCCGTTTTTCCGCATTCAGGGAAGGAGAACCGTTATGTATCAGGCATTGTACCGCAAGTGGCGGCCGACGGTGTTTGCCGACGTGGTCGGACAGCAGCATATCACCGATACGCTGCGGGCGCAGCTGAAGAGCGGGCACCTGTCCCATGCCTATCTGTTCACCGGAACCCGGGGCACGGGTAAGACTACCTGCGCGAAAATTCTGGCGCGGGCGGTCAACTGTACCAACCTGCAGAACGGTGACCCGTGCGGACAGTGCGCCGCCTGCCGCGGCATTGCGGACGGCAGCATTTTGGACGTGGTGGAAATCGACGCGGCGTCCAACAACGGCGTGGACAACATCCGTGACATCCGCGATGAGACGCGGTACACGCCGGCGGCGGTGTCCAAGCGCGTGTACATCATCGACGAGGTGCACATGCTGTCGCAGGGAGCGTTCAACGCACTGCTCAAGACGCTGGAGGAACCGCCGTCCCACGTGCTGTTCATTCTGGCGACGACCGAAATCAATAAGGTGCCAGCGACCATTTTGTCCCGCTGCCAGCGGTTTGATTTTCGGCGCATTGCACCGAGGGACATCCAGCGGCGGCTGACCGAGATCGCTCAGGCGGAGGACATTGCACTGACCGAGAGCGGCGCGGCGATGATTGCCCGCATGGCGGACGGTGCGCTGCGTGACGCGCTGTCTCTGCTGGACCGGTCGGCGGCGGGAGCTGCCGGGCCGATTGACGAGGAGAGTGTCGCGGCGAGTGTGGGCATTCTTGCGGGCGACAGTACGGTCGGTCTGATGCGCAATCTGCTGGACAACGACCTGTCGGCAGCGATTGCGCTGCTGGGCGAGAGCTATACGGCCGGACGGGAGCTGGGCGCGGTGCTGGATCAGCTGTTGGGGCTGATCCGGGATATGCTGCTGGTACAGACCAGCCGCGGCGACGTGTCCGGTATGTTGTCTCCGGCCTACTCGCCGAAGACGGTGCAGGAGCTGGCACAGCAGGTGCCGGCCAGCCGGCTGATCGCGTATGCGGGCATCCTGCAGGAGACGCTGACCCGCATGCCGCATGCGGCGAACCGGCGCATCGAAGCGGAGCTGTGTATGGTGCGTCTGTGCCAGCTGCAGGCGGACGATTACGATACGCTGAGCGGACGGGTGGACGCGCTGGAGGACAAGCTCAAACACGGTGTGCCGGTGCAGACCGTGCAGCGTGGCGGTGAGTCCAACGATGATCGGCCGCCCCTGCCGGATGAAGCGGACGCGCCGCCGTGGGAGGAGGACGATCTGCCGCCGATTGCGCGCAATGCGCCGCGAAAGACGGCAAAGCCCAAGCCGGTCAAGCTGGAGAGCGGACCGGAATGGATGAAGGTGGTACAGGAGCTGCGGGGCAAGATTGCGGCGGGGACGTATGCCCAGCTGACCTTCGCCAAGGGCGTTTTTCACGACAACACGCTGCTGGTCATCTGTGATGACGGCTTTACCTGCGCGCTGTGCGCAGAGGACAAGGTCAAGGCGGCGATTGCCGAGGCGGCGAAGGTGGTCACCGGACGGACGTACCGCGTGACGGTAATGGAGGAAAGTCGGGTCTCGGAGGTGTCCAGCAAGGCCAATCCGATTGACCAGATTATACAGCGGGCCAATGAGCTCGAAATCAGTTGTGATATTAAAGACTAGGAGGATACAGAAATGGCAAAACGAGGCGGATTCCCGGGAATGGGCGGCGGCATGAACATGAACGCCATGATCAAGCAGGCGCAGAAGATGCAGCAGCAGATGGCAAAGGCACAGGAAGAGATCGCGGAGATGGAGAATACGGCGACGGTCGGCGGCGGCGTTGTCAAGGCAACCGTCAAGGGCATCAATACGCTGCAGAGCATCTCCATTTCGCCGGAGGCCATGGATCCGGATGACGTTGAGATGCTGGAGGATCTGATCGTGTCCGCCGTCAACGAGGCGATGAAGATGGCACAGGACAAGAACGAGAGCATCATGAAGCAGATGACCGGCGGCGTGAACATGCCGGGCATGTTCTAAAAGGAGTCTCTGGGCAATGAAGTTTTTTGCACCGGCTGTGGAAAACCTGATTGATGAATTTGCAAAGCTGCCGGGCATTGGACGGAAAAGTGCACAGCGGCTGGCGTTCCACGTACTCAATCTGCCGAAGGAGCAGGCGGAGAGCTTTGCCGAAGCGATTGTCAAGGCCAAAGAGACCGTTCACACCTGTCCCAAATGCCAGAACCTGACGGATCAGGAGCTGTGCCCGATCTGCGCGAACCCCGCGCGGGACGGAACGACGATTTGTGTGGTGGCCGATCCCAAGGACATTATCGCGTTTGAAAAGACACGGGAGTACAAAGGCCTGTACCATGTTTTGCACGGCACCATCTCGCCGCTCAACCACATTGGACCGGATGAGATCCGCATCCGCGAGCTGCTCAACCGCGTGGCGGAGGAGGACATCCAGGAGGTCATCATCGCGACCAACCCGGACACGGAGGGCGAGGCGACGGCGATGTATATCGCGCGGCTGCTGGCGCCGTTTGGCATCCGGATATCGCGGCTGGCGTATGGCATCCCGGTCGGCGGACATTTGGAATATATCGACGAGGTCACGCTTATGCGCGCGCTGGAAGGCCGGCAGACGATTGGATAATTCAAAAAGATAACAAAAATCCCGTTGATCCGATGATCAACGGGATTTTGCTTGTTATTATCAAATGTGGTCAGTCGATAATCGTGACGTTGGCGTATTGTACGCCCAACGCGTTGCAGCGGGCATGATCCGCAACATAGATGTCGATGCGGTTACCCTTGATCGCGCCGCCGCAGTCCTCGGCGATGAAGTCGCCGAAGCCGTCGATGTGTACCTTGGAGCCGTACGGAATGACGGTCGGGTCAACGGCAATCGTGCGTCCCTCGACGCAGGTCGTGCCGGTTGCGGTCTGGGTTCCCCACTGCTCGGAGCAGACGGTGCAGCCACAGTAGAACGTCAGCTTAAACTGTCCGAGGCTGACGCCGTTCGACGCGTTTGCACTCAGATCGGTGGACGCGAAATTCCAGCCGACAATCGAGCCGGTGCCGGAGGTTGTGGTCCGTTCCGTCAGATCAGACTGCGGGGAAGCAACGGCGCGCAGGAACTTTTTGTACACATAGCCCGTTTGACTTCCGTATGTAACCTTCATCCATTCGCCGTCCTTGGAGTCCTTGATGGACTGCACCTTCGCGCCGGATTTGATGACCTTGATGGTGTCGGCGTTGACGCGGGGACGCTCCCGAAGGTAGACGCTTGCCGTGGTTTTATAGGAGGCGGCAAATGCGCTGGTTGCCAGCACAGCCGCCGTTACAGCAGTCAGAAGAACCAACCGAAGGGTTCTGCTGATGCGATTGTGCATAATAATCGCCCTTTCTTCCATATCTGTCCTTTAAAATGGGATTATGAGAATACTATTCCAATTATTCTTATCATACCAGATACGGACAAAGGTGTCAAATGCTTTTATTCTCCGAATACCTCGCGGGCGGCATTGACAGATGCCTTCGCGTCGCGGCAGTAGTAGTCCGCGCCGATGGACTCCGCGAACTCCGGTGTCAGCACCGCACCGCCGACAAAGACCTTTCCGGTGTAGCCGGCCGCGTGCAGCTGTTCGATGGTTTCCCGCATGGCACCCAGCGTGGTGGTCATCAAAGCGCTTAGGCCCACCAGCTGAATGTTCTGCTCCATCGCGGTCTGTACAATCTTCTCCGGCGGGACGTCCCGTCCGAGGTCGATCATGTGGTAGCCGTAGTTCTCCATGACCACCTTGACGATGTTCTTGCCGATGTCGTGAATGTCGCCCTTGACGGTCGCGAGAATGACCGAGTGGGAGGAGGGCTGCTCCTGTCCGTTTTTGGCGATGGTCTTGCGGATGATGTCAAAGCCGAAGCTGGCGGCTTCTGCCGAGCGGACCAGCTGCGGCAGGAAGACCTTGTCCTGTTCAAACAGCACGCCGACCGTGTCCAGTGCCGGAATCAGCTGCTGCGACACGATGTCCAGCGGCTCCATGGTCTCCAGCAGTCGGGCGGTCGCGGCGGCGCACTCCTCGCCCAGACCCTTGAGCACGGCGGTGGCAATATCCATATCGCTGTTCTGGGTTTTGGGTGCGGGGGCGGAGACCGGGACGGCGTACTTTTCCAGATACTTGACGCAGCCCGGGTCGCGCTGATGCAGCAGGTTGTGCACGTCCACGGCCTGCATCATTTCGTCCAGATTGGGGTTGATGATCGGGAAATCCAGTCCGTCGTGCAGGGCGAGGGACAGGAAATGGGAATTGACCTTGATGCGCTGCGGCAGGCCGAACGAGATATTGGAGACACCCAGACAGGTCTTGACGCCCAGTTCCGCCTTCACGCGGCGCAGCGCTTCCAGCGTCTGTACCGCACCGGCCTCTTCGGAGGAAACGGTCAGGGTCAGACAGTCGATGGCAATGCGGTGCGGCGGGATGCCGTACTCCGCCGCGCGCTCCACAATGCGGCGGGCAATGGCGACGCGGCCGTCCACGCTGTCCGGAATGCCGTTTTGATCCAGCGTCAGGCCGACCAGCATGGTGCCGTATTTGGCGGCCAGCGGAAGAATGGCGTTCAGGCTCTTTTCCTCACCGTTGACCGAGTTGATCATCGGCACACCGCTGTAGCAGCGCAGGGAAGCTTCCAGCACGTTGGGATCGTTGGAATCCAGCTGGAGCGGAAGATCCAGAATGCTCTGGATTTCCTGCGTGACCTCCAGCATCAGCTCTTTTTCGTCGATGCCCGGCAGACCGACGTTGACATCCAGAATGTCCGCGCCGGCATCCGACTGCTCCATCGCCTGGTCAATAATATAGTCGATGTCGTGATCCAACAGCGCCTGCTGGAACAGCTTTTTGCCGGTCGGATTGATGCGCTCACCGATGACGCACACGCGGTCGGCACGCACCACGCGGGTGGCGGAGCACAGAGCCGAGACCTTCTTGGGGGCGGGAAGACGGAACGGATACTCCGCCGCAACAGCCCGGACCGCACGGATGAAGTCCGGGTCGGTGCCGCAGCAGCCGCCCAGCACGGAGAAGCCCATGTCCAGAAAACCGCGGTACGATTCCGCGAATTGCTCCGGGGTGATGTTGTATTTCAGCTCGTCCGACGACGTGTCCGGCAGGCCGGCATTGGCTTTGACGATCATCGGAATCGTGGTGTATTCCTCCATGCGCTTGGCGATGGGCAGCAGCTCGTTCGGGCCGAGCGAGCAGTTGATGCCCAGTGCGCTGACACCCAGATATTCCAGCGTCAGCGCGGCTGCCTCCGCCGGGACGCCCAGGAAGGTGCGGCCGCTTGCCTCAAAGGTCATGGTGGCGAAGATCGGCAGATCGCACAGCTCCTTGGCGGCCAGCACCGCGGCCTTGACCTCCAGCAGATCGGTCATGGTCTCGATATAGATGGCGTCTACGCCCTCCTGCACACCGATCCGGATCTGGCGGGCGAATATGTCGTACGCATCGTCAAAAGACAGTGTGCCGGTCGGGGCCAGCAGTTCGCCGATCGGGCCGATGTCCAGCGCGACAAACCGTGCGCCGGATGCGCGGGCGTTGGCGACCGCTGCCGGGATGATCTCCTCCGGCGTACGGCCGGTCGGGGCCAGCTTGTGCTCGTTCGCGCCGAACGTGCAGGTGATAATCATATCGCTTCCGGCCTCGACGTACTGGCGGTGCACCGAGGTGATCAGCCCCGGATTGGTCAGATTGAGCAGCTCCGGCAGCCCGCCGGGCTCCAGACCGGCCCTCTGCAGCATGGTTCCCATGCCGCCGTCTAAAAACAGAAAATTAGATTGAAGATATTGTTTCAGTTCCACAGGTAATTCCTTTCTTCCGAAATGGGCAGGTGGCAGTCATTGAGCAGGTTCCGCAGCCGCGCGGCCGTCCGTCCACCGGAACGGCGGACGCACCCAGAATGGCGGTGACCGATTTGCTGGGAATCAGAACATCGGACCGACTCAGGGTCAGACCGATTTTGCGCGGCGCGTCGCACAGGCGGATCAGCTCTGCCTGCGCGGACAGGGGGTAGTCTCCATACCCGGGAGAGAAGCGGCCGGTGATATATCGTCCGGACCGGGCTTCTGTCTCGCGGATCTCCGCCTGCGCCAGATCACAGACCTTTTCAATGCCGTCACCGGCGGCAGCGTCCAGCGCCAGAGCCTCCAGCATACTCGTGTGTGCGACACGGCGGATCTCCCGATCCACCGACGCGCCGAGGGTGGCGCACAGCAGATAGACGCGGTCACAGCCGGCCAGATGGCGTCGGATGTCCTCTCCCTCCAGCGTCAGAGCATCCGGCGGGAGGCAGACAAAATGGTAACGCGGCTGCGCGACGGACAGAAGCCGCTGGATCGCAGACTGCGCGGTTTGTATGACATGCTCGTCCGCATTTTGACAGCCCATGTAGCGCAGCACTTCACGGCGGCTGAGCACAAGGCGGTCCGGGGAGAGCAGAGACGTTTGCGACGGATGCATGAGGATTTCATTCCTTCCGATTAGATAGGTAAGTTTAGTATAGCGTATGTACGCATAAAATGCAAAGATTATAAAAGTAATGAATCTTTGATTTTTTGCAAAGAATAGGAAGTAACGGTCCCGTGTACAAAAATCTATAGGAAAAAGCACACAAAATCGACAGGATATCGGGAACGAATTCGTGGAATGGACGATTCGGAGCAAAACGACGGCTTTCCTGTGTACAGACAAAGGGAAATATGATATACTAAAGCAACAAATAGGATGGGAAGCTGTCCGGATCTGTTCGCACAGCTTGCAATAAATATTACAAATTACACACCGGGGTATTCCGCACGGCGCAGGAAGGCGGGGAACGGAACATCGTTCCGACGCAGCCTTCCGGCTGGATGCCTGAGTACAGAGGCACTGCGGAATAGTCCGAGTCAAAGGAAAGTGATTACGACTATTATGAAGGAAAAACTGAAAATTGTACCGTTAGGCGGACTCAATGAGATCGGCAAGAACATGACAGCCATCGAGTTCGGGCAGGATATCTTTGTCATTGATTGCGGCATGGCCTTTCCGGACAACGAGATGCTGGGTGTCGATCTGGTCATTCCGGATATCACCTATCTGACACGGCATCGGTCCAAGGTGCGCGGTATTGTGATCACCCATGGTCATGAAGACCATATTGGTGCGCTTCCGTATGTCCTGAAAGAGCTGCGCGTACCGGTGTACTGCACCCGACTGGTGGCGGGCATCCTGAATTCCAAGTTCCAGGAACACCGCATGACCAATCAGGTGGACATTCGCTGCGTCAAGGCGGGGGACCACATCAAGCTGGGATGCTTTGACGTGGAGCTGATCCACACGAACCATTCCATTGCGGACGCGGTTGCGCTGGCCGTCACCACACCGCTGGGCGTGATCATCCACACGGGTGACTTTAAGATCGACCCGACGCCGGTGTCCGGTGAGATGATTGATCTGACCCGCTTTGGTGAGCTGGGCAAAAAGGGCGTTCTGGCGCTGATGAGCGATTCCACCAATGTCGAACGCGACGGCTATACGCCCAGCGAGATTGAGGTCGGTCGGACGTTTGAGGCGCAGTTCAAGGGCTGCGAACAGCGCATTATTGTCGCGACGTTCGCCTCGAACATCTACCGCATCCAGCAGATTCTGGATGCTGCCGCGAACAACGGACGAAAGGTTGCCATCTGCGGACGGAGCATGGAGAATATCTCCAAGGTCGCCATTGATCTGGGTTATCTGCACATCCCGGAAAACGTCCTGATTGACATCACGGAGATCAACCGCTACGCCAAGAGCAAGGTGGTCATTATCTGCACCGGCTCGCAGGGCGAGTCCATGAGCGCGCTGTACCGCATGGCGTTCTCCGGACACAAGTTTGTGGAAATCGGCGCGGGAGACAAGATCATCCTGTCCGCGTCCGCGATTCCGGGCAACGAAAAGTCCGTGACCAACATCATCAATGAGTTGAGCAAGAAGGGCGCGGATGTGGTGTATGACCGCAACGCGATCATCCATGTTTCCGGTCACGCATGCAGTGCGGAACTGCGGCTGATGCTGTCGCTGATCAAGCCGAAATACTTCATTCCGGTGCACGGCGAGTACCGCATGCTCCGCCGCCACGGTGAGCTGGCCCAGCAGACCGGCATTCCAGCCAAAAATGTCCTGATCTCCGAGATCGGCCGCCCGATTGAGATCGGTGCGCGCGGTGCGCGGCTGGCCAATCCGGTTCCGGCGGGCAAGGTACTGGTGGATGGCTTTGGCATCGGCGATGTCGGCACCGCTGTTCTGCGCGACCGCAAGCATCTGTCCGAAGACGGACTGCTGGTTGTCGTTGTGACCATCGACAGCGAAAGCGGTCTGGTCATCGCCGGACCGGACATCGTATCCCGCGGCTTTATCTATGTGAAGGAAGCGGAAGACCTGATGGAGGAGCTTCGGATGATCTCGGAGCGCGCGCTGGATCGCTGCACCGATCAGAATATCCGCGACTGGACGAGCATTAAATCGGCGGTCAAGAACGACCTGTCCGAGTTCCTGTACCGCAAGACCAAGCGAAGCCCGATGATCCTGCCGGTAATTATGGAAATTTAAACGAAATATAACACGACGCACAGAAGAGCCTCTTCTGTGCGTCGTTTTTCTGTGCAATTACTTCGGAATATCCGTCTGTTCGTCCAGCCGGATGCTGATTTCTCCGGCGAGGAGTTCACGGCGTTCGCCGTCCTGTTCCACGATCAGATGACCGTGTTCGTTGATGGTGAGGGCGCGCGCGGGCCGGACGGCATCGCCCGTGATGATGCGGATTTCCTGTCCGAGGAAGTGCATATACGAGCGGTAATCCTCCATCAGTGCGGCGGTCTGCCCGTGAGCGATCCGATCATAGCAGCGTTCCATGTGGTTGAGGAAGCAGGCCACGAGCTGGTTGCGGGATACCGCGTGGGGGGCGAAGTCCTCCAGACTGCCCGCGATGCTGCGGATTTCCTCCGGAAGGCCGCCCTCCGGCGTGCGGACGTTGATACCGATGCCGACGATGGCGTAGCTGAGCAGACCGGTTTCCGCTTCGACGGAGGCCTCGGTCAGGATGCCGCACAGCTTTTTGCCGTCCTGCAGGACGTCGTTGACCCACTTGATGGAGGGAGAGAAACCGGCGGCTTCCTGGATCGCGTGACAGATGGCGACGGCTGCGCCGACCGTGATCAGATTGATCTGTTCCAGCGGCATGGTTGGATGCAGGAGGATGCTCAGGTAGACGCCGCTCCCGGACGGAGACAGAAAGCTGCGCCCGCGCCGACCGCGTCCGGCGGTCTGGCAGTCCGCCACCGCGGTGTGTCCGTGCGGCAGTTCACCGGCTTTGCGCTTGAGATAGTTGTTGGTGGAGTCGATTTCCGAAAAGACCTCCAGCGACTGGCCGATGCAGCCGGTTGTCAGATGCAGCTGGATTCCGGCGGCGGACAGGGCGTCGCTGTCCATGGACAGGCGGTAGCCGCCTCCGGCGACCGATTCAATCGGAAAGCCTTCGTCGCGAAGCGTGCTGATGGCCTTCCAGATCGCCGTGCGCGATACCGAAAGCTTTTGCGCCAGCATTCCGCCGGACACCAGCTCGCCTTTGTGCTGTTCCAAAACCTGAAGTACGTCATCCCGAACCATGGTCTATCCCTCCGTTGCATATTACCGGTTTCTTTGGTACAATCATTGTATTGTCTGTTGACAGAATATCAAAAATCAGAGGGATGGTCAAGCGCTGCCGGGCGGCAAACGGATTGCCGCGCTGCGACAGCAGCGATCACGAGGAATAGCCATGGAACAACGTTCGGAAATCATCAGAAAAGTATCGCAGACCGGCGAAGAGCGCATCATGCTGACGCGGGTGCTGGACAAGGCGGCGACCTGTCGGGAGAAATGCTACCTGACGGCGACGCGGTTTCTGGATCTGCGGGAGGCGGCGCTGGCGGAGCAGGCGCTGCGGCAGATGGGGGAACGGCACTGGATGTTCTGCGGCGGCTACCCGGACGCAGAGCGGCGGGTGATCGTATTTCTGCCGGATTATATGGAGGAACTGACCGAGGAGGACGAAGAATTTCCGATCACCGTCATCCGATGCACCAAGCACAAAGCGGATGCGCTCACCCATCGGGATTATCTGGGCTCGCTCATGGGCCTGCAGATCAAGCGGGAGTGCATTGGGGACATTCTGGTCGGGGAGCACGGAGCGGATCTGATCGTGCTCAAGGAAATCGCTCCGTTTTTGCTGACCAACTACGGGAAGGCGGGGCGAAAGCACCTTCAGACCGAGGAGGTTCCGCTGAAGGAACTGCGCGTCCCGGAACTGGAGGTCAAATTCATCCGTGACACGGTGGCGTCCCTGCGTCTGGACGCCGTGTGTGCGTCGCTGTTCCGCATTCCGCGCACGCGGGCGGCGGAGTCGATCCGGGCCGGGAAAGTGTTTTTGAATCAGCGTCCGTGTACACAGCCGGATAAGGAAATTCAGCTGGGGGACAAGATCACGCTGCGCGGCATGGGCCGCGGCGAGGTGGACGATATTCTGGGGGAGAGCCGGAAAAAGAGAATTGTCATTTCTCTGAAAAAATTTGGATAACCCCCAAAATAATTGGGGAGAAACCAAAACAAGCACTGCGCCTGTCGGACGGTTCCGGCGGGCGCGTTCTTTTTTTGACAGGTTCGGCGGCTTTGCTTTGCTACAATAGGACGCGTCAGGAGGTGGAACCGGTGCAGGTGGTATATCTGGATGTGCTGGCGGTGTTGAACTTTGGCATGGACTACTGCGTTTTGCGGGCGGCCGGGCAGCTCAGCGGGCGCAGCACTTCCGGAAAACGGCTGACAGCCGCATCGGCAGTGGGTGCGGGCTATGCCGTGCTGTGTGTGCTGGTTCCGCGGTGTGCGCTGGCGCCGCTCCGGCTGATCTGTGCCGGTTTGATGTCCGCGATGGCATTTGACTGCCGGCGGCGGGCGGTGTGGCTGCGCTGTACGCTGACCGTTCTGCTGGTGGTTTTTGTCTTCGGCGGCGCGGTCAGCGCGTTGGGAGCGCTGTGCGGCGGGGATTTTTACCGGAACGGGGTGCTTACCGCGCCGGTATCCCGCACAGAGCTGCTGGCGGCGGCGATTTGCGCGTATGGACTCAGCGCTGTGGTGTTTCGGCGGAGGGCGTCGGCGGACGCGCCGCGCACGGAGCGGGTGACGATCCGCGCCGGAGGACGAACCGAGACCGTACGGCTGCTGTGCGACAGCGGCAATCTGCTGACCGACCCGTCTACGGGGCGGCCGGTGCTCATTCTGACCGTTCAATCAGCCGCGCTGTACTTCCCGGAAGCCGTTCGGGAGGCGCAGCCGGAGCGCATTCCGTTTCATACCTTGGGCGGAGACGGAAAACTGGGTGCGTTCGTGCCGGAGGACATCCGGAGGGAGGACGGATCACGGTACGACGCGGTGGTCGCTCTGTCCGAGCGCTCGCTGGGGGCGGAATACGACGGGCTGATTGCACACAACCGACAGGAGAGGAGGAGTTATGCGGAACATATGGACAGCAGTACGGCAGAGGATTCGAGGGTGGCTCATCCGCTGCGGCATTCTACCCAACGAAGAGGGAATCTTCTATGTCGGCGGGACGGTGGTGCTGCCGCCGCCGCTGTGCCGGGAGGAAGAACAGGCAGCGATTGAAGGATGTCAGCGGGGGGACGCGGCCTGCCGGGACCGCTTGATTGAGCAGAATCTTCGGCTGGTGGTGTATATCGCGAAAAAGTTCGAGAACACGAGAATTGCCATGGAGGATCTGATCTCCATCGGGACAATCGGACTCATCAAAGCAGTGGAAACTTTCAACACGGAAAAGAAGACCAAGCTGGCGACTTATGCGTCGCGGTGCATTGAAAATGAGATTTTAATGCACCTGCGCAAGGTATCCGGCCAGCGCACGGAGGTTTCGTTTGACGAGCCGCTGTCAACCGACTGGGACGGAAACGAGCTATTGCTCTCGGACATTCTCGGAACCGAACCGGACAGCGTTATGCGCCCGATTGAGGATGATGTGGACCGGCAGCTGCTGCGGCGCGCCATGGACCGGCTGCCGGAACGGGAGCGGCTGATTATCTCGCTGCGCTTCGGGCTGGGAGGGCGGAAGGAGAAGACCCAGAAGGAGGTCGCCGACCGGCTCGGCATTTCACAATCCTACATTTCCCGACTGGAAAAGCGAATCATTCAGAGAATGCGTCGGGACATTCTCAAATGGGTATAAAAGAGACGGGCATCCGCGCTGGACGGATGCCCGTTTGGGCGTTCTGAAGTAATTATTTCCTCAAGAGACAGCGCGCGGCGTTGGCTGTGTCGTTCCGCTTTCCAGATCTGCCCAGTATGTTTCCTGCCCAAAGCGGGGATACTGGATGCAGAAACGGAAAACAGGAGGCACAACCATGCAGGGAAAGGTGGAAATCTGCGGCGTGAATACGTCGCAGCTGACGGTTTTGTCTGCGGCGGAAATGGACAGGCTGCTGCGCCGCTCCTCCAAGGGGGACCAGGCGGCGCGGGAGCAGCTGATCTCCGGCAATTTGCGGCTGGTGCTCAGTGTGATCCAGCGTTTTTCCGGACGCGGCGAGAGCATGGACGACTTGTTTCAGGTGGGCTGCATCGGACTGATGAAGTCCATTGACAATTTTAATGTAGAGTTAAACGTACGGTTTTCCACATATGCGGTACCGATGATTATCGGAGAGGTACGGCGGTATTTGAGGGACAACAGCGTGATCCGTGTGTCGCGCTCCATGCGGGATACAGCGTATCGGGCGCTGCAGGCAAAGGAGGCGTTTATCCGGGAGCATCAGCGCGAGCCGTCGCTGGACGAGCTGGCCAAGGTGATGGAGCTGCCGCGGGAGGATATTTCGGAGGCGCTGGACGCCATCATGGATCCGGTGTCTCTGTACGAGCCGGTCTTCGAGGGGAACGGCGACGCGGTCTGCGTCATGGATCAGGTGGGAGACACCAAGAACACGGATGAGCAGTGGCTGGAGCGCATCGCGCTGAAAGAGGCGATGGAGCAGCTGTCCCAGCGGGAGCAGAACATTCTGCGCATGCGCTTTTTTGAGGGGCGGACGCAGATGGAGGTCGCGAAAGAGATTCACATTTCACAGGCGCAGGTGTCCCGTCTGGAAAAGGGCGCGCTGGAAAGCATCCGAAAGCGGATATAA